>JAYUIJ010000031.1:0-4885 GCA_043766165.1 Candidatus Kerfeldbacteria bacterium | reverse complement strand
CGGGGCAGGGGTTTGAGTTTTAGAAATATGATTCACACCAAACTTAATAAGAAAAACCCGAAAGGCTGGTATGCCGGCCCATGGAATTCAAAACTACCGGTTGCTGTTGGGTATGCCAATGAAGGAATTAACGAAACACACTATCATGCCAAAATGTATGAAGTGTACTTAGTTGCTCGTGGTAAAAGTACGGCTGTCGTAAATGGAAAAAAGATCTTACTCAAGGCGGGTGACATGCTCGCCATTGAACCGCAAGAAGTTCATACATTTGTAAAAAGTTCGAAAGAGTATTTGCATTTTGTGTTGCATTGTCCTTTTGTGAAAGGGGATAAGATTTTAACAAAGGAACTGCCAAATAAGCAGATGGCTTGACAAAAACTTCAAAATAGCCTATTATGCGCTGTTGTGTTCTTTTTATTTTTTGTATAGCAGTTTAAGCACTTCCACGCTAGACATTCCTAGATAAGCTAGGAATGTCGTAGTGCGGAATCCCTCTGTCATCGGAGACAGGTATGACCCAATACCGAGTTTTCCGCGTATCAGACGAAGCGATTGAAAAGGCGCAGGGCTTAATGAAAGACCTTCTGCTTCATATGTGTGACGGTCGGGTTCATGCGAAGGCAGTCTACGCGGTTGCTCTGCTTGGCGGGAGGGGTGTATTTTCAACTCTCGTGCGCATTGAGCTTCAGGAAATGTGTGATGACAGCTGCGGCACTGCGTCTCTGGGGACATTCGACTTGGAGTATAAAGTCGATTGCCGCTTTGAGTCTCTGTAGGTCGTAGTATCCACTCTAGACTTCCTGGACATTCCAGGAGCGTCGTAGTGTGGATGGTCTCCGCCACAGGAGGTAGTCATGAGCACGAGCACCGTATCCGTCGTCGACCGCGAGCTCCAAGTTGGAGCTTCGGGCCGGATCTTCCCTGAGGAGCGGTGGAGAGAAGCAATTCTCTACTATCTCTTTGGGGTGTGGTCGGGAGACGAAAGTGTGACAGGTCGTCCGAAGATCATCTTCGGCGAAGTCACGCTCCGCCTCGATCCTCAGAGGTGTGAGCACTTCGTCTACGGCAAGGGATCCGACTACGATTTCGCCACGGCTACTGGCCCTGGTGAACATCTGGTCGTTGATCCCGCGCAGAAAGATGTTGAGCTCGGCTTGGTTCGGTTCGTGAAAGACGACCGAATCAAAAAGCTCAGCATCGCCTGGAGCACTACCGTGCGCCTGAGCCTCTACAAGACAAAGAGGCGCGGGCAATACCGGTGTGCGACCTGGTGTGGCGTTCCGTTGACCTGGGAGGGTCTCGGACCGTCACTGCGCTAGATAAACTCCTGGTTCTCGGATAGCCACCAATTGTAAAGTGCTGTCCACAACACCCACCAATGCAACACGGTGGGTTTTTCATTACTAACAAATACAAACCCACCCCATCTTTCGACGGGGTGGTGTAAAACTCCAGTAAACCTATTTACCGAGGATCGAATCCTTGGCCGCTTTAGCGACGCGGAATTTGACGACGGTTTTGGCTGGGATTTGGATCGTGGCGCCGGTGGCTGGGTTGCGGCCTTGGCGGGCGGCACGGTTCTTCTTCATCAGCTTACCGAGACCTGGCAAGGTAATTTCGCCAGCAGCCTTGGCTTGCTTGTAGGCGGTGTCGACGAGTAAATCCCAGAAGGTTGAGATATCCTTCTTGCTCATTCCTGATTTTTCAGCGAGGTGGGCGATGAAACCCGACTTGGTCATTGGCTTGTCTGCCATAGGCGTGGACGTTAGTTTATTTACTAAAACCTGTTAAAGCTCAATCAGTATAGCAAATCCCTAAGGAATTGCCCATGTTTTTGTCTATACCTGTCAAAAAGACCAATAAAATGGACTGTTTTTGCATATTTAAAATATTTGTAAAACATAAGAAAATCGTTATTTTTTGTTCCAAATAAAAATCTTTTACACAACCATTTAGGATTCTACACACACCGTAGCGGAGGGTCTCAGACCCGCCGCTACGGTCGTAATGATAGGTAGCGACGTTGTTGTGGTATAATTTGTCCCTATGTCATCTCATCTTCGTGTTGCTATCATCGGCTCAGGACCAGCTGGATACACAGCGGCAATTTATGCTGCACGGGCTGATTTGAAACCGACCATTTTTGTTGGACCGGAACCGGGTGGGCAGTTACAGCAAACTACTGAAGTCGACAACTTTCCTGGTTTCCCAAAAGGTATTCAAGGTCCGGAGTTAATGGACAACATGAAAGCACAAGCCGTGCGATTCGGTACGACAGTCATAGAGAAAACCATTGATAAAGTTGATTTTAAATCAGTACCACTGAAACTATGGGCAGGGGAAGAGGAATACACGGCGGACAGTGTTATCATTGCTACAGGTGCCACCGCAAAATGGCTTGGATTGCCGAATGAACAAAGATTACGTGGTAAAGGTGTCTCAGCCTGTGCAACATGTGATGGATTTTTCTTTCGTGGAAAAGAAATTGCGGTTGTTGGCGGGGGAGATAGTGCTTTAGAAGAAGCGACATTCCTAACCAAGTTCGCTAGCAAAGTTACCGTCTTAGTGCGCAAAGAGGCGTTACGCGCTAGTAAAGCCATGCAGCATCGCGCCGCCGCTGATCAAAAAATTACTATTCGGTATAACACCGATGTTGTTGATGTACTTGGTGACGCCATTGTATCGGGACTTCGATTGAAGGATAGCGTAACAGGTCAAGAAGAAGACTTTGTTTGCCAAGGATTATTCTTAGCGATTGGCCATCAACCAAATACCAAGCTCTTTGATGGTCAACTTGAAGTTGTTGGTCCGGGCTACTTGAAAGTAGCTGATCAGGTAATGAGTTCCATCCCTGGTGTCTTCATTGCTGGCGACGTGGCCGATTGGCGTTACCGGCAGGCGATTAGTGCGGCTGGTTGGGGTTGCATGGCCGCGCTTGAAGCCGAAAAGTTTTTAGCGAATAAAGAATAATGGCCAAAGTTGTAGAAAAAACTCCAACTGCTTCGACCGCGGTGGTTGAAGAAGTATTAGGTAAATGCATTGATCCTGAGCTGGGGATTGATATTGTTAGCTTGGGTTTGATTTACAAGATTGAGGTGAATGTAAAGTCGGTAGACATCACCATGACCCTTACTACGCCCGGTTGCCCGCTAGTTCCATACTTTAAAACGCAGATTGTTGATACGGTTAAAACTGCGACCGGCGTTGACGAGGTCAACATTCATCTGACCTTTGATCCGCCTTGGTCACCAGACAAGATGTCGGTTAGCGCTAAGCAGATGTTGACGATGATGCGTGGGTAGACTACGCTACAGGTGCTTTAGTAGAAACTAACAACCATATCTATGAATAAACGCGCATCGCTTCTTTTACTCACGGCTGTCGCTCTGACGGTTTTTGGCGCTGGTTGTTATGGCAAAACGTCAACCACGACAAATACAACTTCAACTGTTACTACCAATACGGCGGACATGAACACGAATACGACCACAAACAGTAGTACGACTGGTAGTTTTATTACGAACACTTCAGTAAATGCAGCAGCCAATGGTAGTGTTTCTACCGGAACGGCATCTGTCAGTATCGCTAATATGAGTTTTTTTCCAGCAACATTGACCGTCAAAAAAGGAACGAAAGTTACCTGGACAAATAATGATGGCACAACGCACACCGTGACCGGTTCAAACGGTGGTCCAACGAATACTGGATTAGCACCGGGTGAAACCTATAGCTTTACTTTCAATACTGTCGGAACATTTGCCTATCATTGCAACATCCATTCGAGCATGACCGGGACAGTGAAAGTAACTGAATAGCCCAGGCATTTTTGTAATCATGTCCAAGACAAAGTTATCACTTGTACTCTACGGTGATAGCTTGCTTGGCCGTTTTGGAAAAGCGCTGATTGATCAACTCGAAGAATGCGTGCCGGGTCTGACCGTGTATAATTGTGCTACCGGCGGCTTTAATTCGGATGATAGTGCTACGCGAGCCGCGTTTATTGTCCGGCTTCGGCCAACATGGGTGCTATGTTCTGTTGGTGCAAATGATGTGGCACCGTGGAAGAAACAGGTGACGACTGCACGTTATAGGAAGAATATTCGTACCATCATGAATGAATTTTCGGGATCAAAAATGATGTTTTTACTTTGCCCGTTGATGCATAATCTGCGGTTTCAAAAAGAAATGAACGTGTTTAACTCTCGCATAACCGTCTATAATAAGATAACAGAAACAATGGCTCAAGCTCGCGGTGCAGACATTATCGATGCTCCCCAGGCATTTAGTCGGATGTTTAAAAGCGGGAAGGATTATCATGTCGGTGACGGTGTCCATATGAACGCCAAGGCGTACCAGGTGCTTATTCGTGAAATTCAAGCTATACTTCAATCATGATTTACATCGTTTCAGATCACGGTGGTTTTGACGCCAAAGGTCATTTGACTCGCTGGTTGTTATCGCACAAAGTTCCAGTCATTGACCTTGGTCCGGAAAAACCGGATCCAAAAGATGATTATCCGGTTTGGGCGGCGCGATTAGCCAAGCAAGTTCAGAAAAAAAAGAAGTCGATGGGCATCGCGCTTTGTCGATCGGGAGTGGGCATGGCGATTGTGGCCAACAAGTTTGACGGTATTCGTGCCGCGCAGGCTCATACGCCGGCCATGGCCGCTAAATCACGACAAGATGAAGATACGAATGTCTTATCGTTAGCGGCCGATTATTTATCGCAGCGGGAAATGCGATCGATTATTCGTTCATGGTTAACGACAAAGTACAAAGCTAAGTCTCGATATCAACGTCGGCTCCGCGAAATTCAGAAAATAGAACATGGTCGTTGAGCTGATTCCATCAGTTCTAGCTCAAACGTCGAAACAACTCCACGATC
>JAYUIJ010000030.1:0-11662 GCA_043766165.1 Candidatus Kerfeldbacteria bacterium | reverse complement strand
GCATTTGGACAGCTGAAGGTTTTACTCGATTCCGCCCAGCACGTCGCCCCTTCCGATCCGGCCGGACAGGTTGCGCTAAACTTATTCAGCGGATCCGTTGGTAGGGTTTTGCTAACTGCCACGCCCAAGGTGGTTTGCCACGACGGCCAGAGCGACGTGGTAAATCCAGAAATGTACGTACCAGCCGCTAAACTTGGGTATGAGCCATTTTTTGTTTTGTAACTTTGCAGCGACAATTGGAGCGACGCTAAATCCTGACGGCGTTTCGTATCGTTAGCCACTTTTGTTTTGTCATCAACATTCGACAAGTTTGTGTTAAATGAAACGTGCTCCACCAGCTGAGCGGCAATATCAACGGTCTCGGGGCTAGCGTTGTTTGAATTGTAATCCAAGACAAACATTAGTCCGTGCAATTGATCATCATCCCCTAAGTTGGTTACGCCAATGTAGGTTGTTGTCCCCGTCTTAACCGCCGGATATCCGGCCACCACCGTCGTGGCCGCACTCGTGTCTAAGGGGAAACGCTTGGCAAACCAATCAGACGGTGATAAGAATTCATCGTTCTTGAAAATCAATAGACCAATCGTATCGCGGCTGGTTTTTGTGGCTTTAAAGAAATAACTCTTGAGGCGATTTGGGTCAGTTGTGTTAACTCCTTCGATTGAACCAACGGGAGAACCAAGTGTTCCCGCGTAATTGAACATAGGCAACGACGTACCACTATCCTTATCGCCACAGTAATACAAACGGAAATTATACTTCGGACATGAAGTTGTATTACCATTATTAATGTCACAATTTTGCGCGCTATCATCAAACTGCCACGGCGTGTTACAGAATTCTACATCAACTTGGCTTTGGCCCGTGACTTGCCGTTTCTGAACATCGGTATGATTAATTGTGTCCTTCGTGATTGAGGTTCGAGCTTGAATCATTGTGGTCCCGTTGGCCACCGCGGTCACTGAAGCTTTGGAAGGATTACTGTTTGCCGTACTCGTCATTTGACTCGTCGCGACCGCCGGTTTAGTTGATAACCAGTCCCAGTTCCATTCATACGTGCCGGTCACCTGATCAATCGGCGCAGCATCATCAGACGGATACGCCTGAGCAGAAAATCCCGGATGAGTTTCGTTTTTCGCTACAAATCGGTCATCGGGCGGTTTTACCGAGACGCGATCAACGGCACAAATATTTGGCCCCGTCCTAAAGGTTACGGGCGAGTCAGTTACATCCGCTAGTACGCCTCGAGCTGACCGGATGCCCGTGGTTGGAATATCTATTTGTTTTTCAAGTGTTATGTCATCACACCATATTGCCGAACCCGCGTTTGCATAACATGTGATACGTAGTTGCGCAGTAACTGAAGCAGTGCTTGCCCGGTGAACAAGAAACGAAACATGCTCCCAGCCATTACTGGACACCCCGGTATAGATAATTCCGCCTTTATTAATATTGAAACCACAATCCACCAGATTATCACACTGTGGAACAAACCCAACTGAGGATTTAGCTCCAACAATTGCTTTTACCCAGCCACTAATTTTGTAGGTATCAGTACTCGTTACCGGAACGGTGGAAGTAGAAATATTTTGATAAATATATCCTTGTTGGGTTGATGAGCGCGAATCTACCAAGGCCGAAAAACCATTATGGTTTGGCGCAGTTTCAGTTGACTGCGTTACAGTATTAGCAACTTGCCATTTATCTGGTTTGTTCCCCGCCCCAGTCTCATCAAAACTTTGGTTATCAAACGACAATAGCTCTAGCGCTGCTCTCGTTAAGAGCACCTGCTGCGGACTATTCACTGACAATAGGCCGGGTGAATAGGTTATTGTCCCAGTGGCATCTGTGTTGTTAACGTTGATGTCTCCGTTACGTTGCGTCGTGCTATCATAATATCGAACTGTATCAGGCGTAACTGTTTGCGGATCAAGTGGTTGACTAAAGGTGATATCAACTTGCGTGTTGCGACAAATATTCGTATTGAATGCAGCCGGTGGAGCAACTGCGGTAATCGTCGGTTTAGCCATACAGCACCCTAAACCATTATCACCCGGATAGCTGCACCCTTGACCTGTTCCGCACATCGAATCATCGGTACAGGCCGTTGTACATGAGGCCGGCAAGGCACTTAACACTTCGTATGGCAACGGGTTACTGGACTGCGCTCCTTTAATGACCCGAACTTCGTTCACAACCTGAACGGCGCTGCTTGGAACGGCAGTCACGATTTTCTTGTCCGCCCAACCTGATGCCGGGAAGAGCGTCGTTGAGGTCGAGGTCGTTGTACCAAGTGGAGTAAATGTCACGGCATCACCGGTTCCTTTGGTAGCATACCCGCGTCCATCAAGCGTCAATTGGTCATCACGAAGTCCCGTCACCGGCGCGAGTTTACATAATCCCGGTTCGAGCGCGCTCGTATTCACGGTATAGCTGCCTGTCGAGCTAGCGGTAACTCCATCGTTTCTGACCAGACTCATTGGACCACTCTGTGCTCCAGCCGGCACTTCACGGACAATCCGTTCATTCGTCCATGTTCCGGTTCCGCACTCGGCTGGATTTGGTAAAACCGCATCAATCGCTGGTGAGAATTTGATTTTACTCTTGTCCGCATCGTACGAACCGAACCAGCAACCTTTAACTGTCGTCCAACTGCCGACCGGCCCGCTGTTTTTATCAATCGCGTTAATCACCGGCGTGCAGCTCCCCGCTTCGCATTTAGCCACGCCGCACGATTCACCTAAACTATTTTCCGTACAGTCGGCTGACGTAACACAAGCGGTTGGGTTATACGTCAGCGTAAATTTGTTTGACGTATGTGATTGGGCGGAGACTGTTACATCGGTTGAACCTGGCGCGGTCGCGGGCGGCGCTAACGTTTTTGTATCGTCGTCGGTATTCGTCAACGGCGCGTTAATCAAATTGCCAATTTGCGTATTTGAATTCGTCCAATTAAATTTCAGTCCGGCTGGCTTAATACTATGGCACTCATTATCAACCGGCACGGCTTGTAATCCAATCGCCGTATAGTCCTTATCTTGAACTGCTTGCGGGTCATTCGGGCTGAGGGAAATTTCGGATAAGACGCACGGGTTCGGATCAGTCTTGGTGGTAAATTTCCAACTGTACGGCGCCGCCATCGGTACGCCAGTTCCCGGCGTAAATGGCGCGTCCGGTGTGGCTTTAATGCCGATTGCTAATCGTACTTCGTATGTTGTTGCTGACCGTAAATCGTCAATCGGCTCTAGATTAACTCGATCACCAACGACACTTAGTGTTGTAGGCACATTCGTGGCGCAAGTGGTCCCAGCACATGAAAACAATCCAGCGGTTGTAGACTTTACCGTTGTAGCATCAATCGGAATAGAAAACTCAACTGATATTTTACTATTAATACATGCATTGGTGTCAGCTTTATAGGGGTTCGGGGATGGGATAGTTGCCGGTGCATTACAGGTAGCATTTTCAACAACTGTCGGTGCGTTACCAGCGCCAGGAATCGTCGCCGCGTGCGCCAAAACATTAAATGGTAATTCATTACTTTCAATCCCGGCACTATTCACGACCCGAACTTTGCTCATCCGCGGCGCGGCGGTTGGCGGAGAAGCTTTAACCAGAATGTCGTTCACGGTTTGGTTCGTCCATGGTCCGGTCACAATCCACGGCGAAGCGTTATCGGTTTTGATACTGCCAGCGACTGTTCCGAAATTATCACCGCTGGCGCTAAATTTTGTTTCGCCGGGGTAACCTTCATTAGGATTGAGCGAGGTTAGACATGGACGATTAGCAGCCGCACCAGCGTCTAGTCGGAAGTTGTCTGCAACAGAAATAGGACTCTTCATTATACCGGCCGGACTTGGGTACGCGACGCTCACTTGATAATCATAGGTCGCATTCGTCGCCAAACCACCGCTGTTCAACAAATGGACAATGGAACTATCCGTCCAAGCTTTAACATTCCCGGTTTGGTCTTCGGTGCTCAACTTCAACGCGTCACCAGCATCAGGTAAATTTGGTTTAGTATCAGGCTGTCCAACTTTTTCAAAATAATTTCCTTCGACAGACAAGCACGCGCCGTTTCCATCATGACCCGGGGAAACGTCGGTAATATATGGCCGCTGGAAACATTCACCCGGTGGTTTAACAGAGAAATGCCATGGCGGCGTGCCAGGCGGCGGATCAAATCCCGGCACCGCGTCACCATACCCTAACAATGTCCCATTTTGATCAACTGTCCGATGAGCTTTTACCGCCCCTGAGTAATTATGGTCGGTGGGTAATCCTGCTGAAGTTGGATCGAAGGATAAATGCTGACAGTAATTATTCGGATCGTCGCTTGGATCTGTTCGCGTGTCGGTAAAGGCAAAGGTGCGCGAGATTACCGGTTTGTTCGCCGTTTGATCGTAGACCATAGTCGCCGTATCGTAGGTACTCGCTGTACCCAAATCACATCTCGCGCCTTTCGTAATATTCCACATTGAAGTCTTAAACTGAACAAAGACTTCGGTACTTGGACAAGCTGGAATTTCCGGCGTGGTGGTAGATGGATAGACGTAATCAACGCCCGGCGTCACATCGTTCGTTTCAAATGCCCATGTTTGTTTCGGAGCGGTAGTGCCGCACAAGTTCCGCATATTTTCTACTTCGACGCGATACCACGTATACGGTTCATACCATTCCTTATCGGATGTAAATTGTAACCACGCACCGTTCCCGCCATCATTGATGCGAATGCTGTACTTACTTGGATCGATTTGTTTTCCCGGACACGCGCCGCCACCACACGTTCCTTTATCAACATTTTCCGGCGTGCCGGTTATTTTATAGACGCGGAAATTTTCAGTGTTTACCGAAATAGGATCAACGCCACTCGAAAATGTAATCCCGAGAATAGCCGTCCGAGCCACACTACGATCTACTTTCAGCGCGGAATTCGTCAGATACTCTGATGCAGGAACCGTGTTGGCCACCTGTAGTGGTTGCCCAATGGAATCTACACCGGTTGTAAACGTGTACAGAATATTTTGGGGGTCAGAACTGTCATCGCAATGTGGAATATTGCCACCTAAACCAGCCGATGAGCGACATAGTTGTAGCGTTCGATCACGAACATCGCGAAGAGTTTGGTTATTTGAATCTTTAGGAATACTGACTCGGTAGGTGGTTGTTGGTTCAAATAACCGATCTGAAGCTTTGCAAATATGTGTGACTGTTCCGTCGGTACAATCTGGATCAGCGGTGCATGATTCACCATTTTTTCCACCGCCTTGGCACTGCTTGAGTGATAGGTGATAGAAGGACAGGGTATTATTAATAGCCAGCCACTCAGCTTTCGGTGCAGCTGCTGTACCACTGGTCGTATCACCAGGCGTATATACCTGACCATCAATCGGCGCCGGGTTCAGGCTTATCGGTGAACCAGTACAATTAACATTTGAACACTTCTGAATCTGTAACTCGCCCGCTTCAACTGCTTTTTTTATCGGATCGTTTGCTGGCGCGATTGTTTCTGGTGGCGTCATGGTAGCTGCCGAAGTAGCCGTTTTCAAATCAGTATTAAACGTAAACGAAACAGCACTTGACCGTGGCACATCTTTCCAACTATCCGGCGGTGAACTACAAGTATTGACCGCGGTAATATCAAATGTCGATGTAGGTCCGCCAGTATTGCAGTTATTAATATCGGTACAACCGGTAGTTGTACCCGTATCCTTCGTATTGTCCGTCACCTGATTCAATGTCCGAGCCACAAAAAAGACAATCGCCCAAGCGAGTAAAATAATGACGATCCCAATAACCGCCTGCAGAATAACTTGCTTAGCTTTTTCGACGCGCTGCTCATTCCCGGCCGCCGTCAGCCATAAGAACCCGCCGTATATGACGTAGGCCACGGCCAACAGTGAAACAATACCCAGCGCCCAACGGATAACGTTCAGCACTGTTTCTTTCAGATCAGCGTTGCCAAGACCGACTTGGCTACCGACAGACTCAATACTAAATGCAGTCGCGGCATGAGCCGTGCCTGTCCTCAATATAACGCCAAACACACCTATGACTAAGGTAATAGCCAGCCAGAGCACATGACGTTGTCGTAGGACACGCAAATCCAGCACCGCTGCGCGACCCAAAAAAACCCGAGGGTGAAATACTCGTTGCAATGTGGACTGTATGGAGGTTCGTGGGGACGTAGTGGTGCTGGACAAGCTTTGCATCACGTCGAAAATGTTTTTAAATTAGTGTAAGTATTTTCTACTTCAGCACTGCTTTGACCGCGGCTGAGACGCGATTGCCGTCGGCTTGGCCTTTGACCTTTGCCATCACCGCCGACATCACTTTTCCGAAATCTTTTGGCGTTGGATTCATTTCGGCTACTACTGTTTTCACTATTACCACCAGATCGTCGTCAGTCATTTGAGCCGGTAAATATTTCCGGATCAATTCTAGCTCTAGTGTCTCCTTCGCCGCTAATTCAGCTCGGTCGCCCTTGGTGAACATGGTAATTGATTCCTGACGTCGTTTTGCTTCTCGCGTCAGAACGGCAATAATCTCCTGGTCACTCAAGATGCCTTCACGCAGTTCGATTTCGCGGTTTTTAATAGCCGCTTTTAAAAAGCGTAAGGCATCAACGGTCGCCTGGTCATGACCTTTGAAGGCCGTCAGGTAGTCTTGTTCAATCTGGTGCTGAATTGGCATCGTAGTTTAAAAACTCGAAGGGATGCGCGGTAACGGCTTGCGACGTGGTCCGCGTTTCTTCAAGTCATATTCTTCAAGTTTGCCTTGTCGGCGCAATAATTCGCGTTCATCGCGGATAATTTGGCGTCGCAGAGCATCTTCTCGGATGGCTCGTCCATTTTTCGGCTTTTCATAAAAACGTCGTTTCTTCGCACGAATGAGGACGCCACTTTGTTGGACGCGCTTGGTAAATCGTCGAACTAAACTTTCGGACGATTCATTCTCCCGTTTCTTTACTTCAACCATGGCGTCACACCTCCTTCCGAAATGTGCCTGACTGGCAGGCAAAAAATAGCTAACATACAAAAATGACTTTACCATCTTTGAGATGGTATGTCAAATATAGTATTTTTCAACACTTATTGCCAGTTATGGTATCTCAACATCCAGACAAGTTGGCGTTGGTGGCGAATCGGCATTATAAATACAGGCCGTACAATTAGCGCCGACGCATTTCTTAATACCCGCATATGTTCCCCAATTGTTGCATGCCTGCCCTTCAATAACTGTTCCCGGCGGAGTAGTACATTGCGTTGGAACAAATGTGACCATATCTGGATTCGTACATTTTGTTGGCCTGCCGTTCAAACACACATCCGTGCCGGCGTAGTTCTTCGTACAGCTATTCACCTGAACAAAGGCCGAACTACAATTCGTCTGCGTAATTGTGCACAGCGTCACCGCGCCAATCGTACACTGCGCGGCTTTGCGACTAGCCGCAATGCTTGTTAAGTCCCAGAAGATCAGCGAAGTTCGAAGCACCGACGGGCTAGTTACCGTCCAATACCCAAGCGGCGCCACGAATCCATCCGGATACGAACCACTATCAGCGCCGGTGAATTGTTTGGTAAACAAGTAATTGAGGAGCCGCTGGGCTAACACATCTTCGCCTAAGCCATGTAATGCGGCGGCGGTAACCGAGTATGTACTTGAACCAACGCCATCAGGTTCACCCGGATAAGCAACAATGGTTCCATCCGGCTGCACCAGACTTCGCAGAAAGGGTCGACTCTTAAGAATTGACGTGTCTAAATCCGGGTTGGTCGGATCACCAGTCCGCGTCATATACATTTCCGCAATCATCCAGGCGGTATAGTTCGCGCTAGGACCGGCGTTTTGTGACCAGTGCGGAAAACCGCCATTGGTCGCGCCAACCGTGTATTGGCGATCAACGGTCTCGGCTACCGAAATACGTAGTTTGTCGCGATATTTCACATCACCGGTCACCTGATAGGCTTTTGACAGCGCCATGTCACACATTAAACCCGGATCAAGCGTCAACCACGGGAAACCTAGACACTCGTTGGCAATCTGGATACCTTTTGATTTAAAATAGGCGTTGTTCAAATCTTGGCCACCTTGCAAAAAGACATAGCCCATCATGCCATCAAATGGTCCGCCGCTTAAGGCGCCCAATTGCATTGAGTTCGCCATATACGCTAATCGCGACTGTGCCTCTTGAAGATAGATTGAATTACCAGTCGCTTCGTACAAATTGAGATAGCCGCCGGCTTGAGTCACAATATTCAATCGAATGTATTCAGAATATGGCTTGATAGCCCGCGAATCAGGTGTAATCCCCTGCGCGTTTTTATTGCGCAGTAAATAGTCACTCGTCTTCAAAATCTGCGGCATGAGCGTACAGCTGTAGTAATCATTGCAGAGACCAACCGGCGCCGGCGTTGGGGTTGGCACAGGTTTTGGCACCGCGCCAAACCCGACCCGAGGAATGTTACCCAGTCCAACTAGAGAAACGACAAGCATAATCAGAGCGATGCTCCGAGTGAAGACTGATTGTCGTTGTTGTCGTGAAATAAACATAGGTAAAAAATTACTTCGCGTAACACTGTTCTGGCGGGTAGTCGTCCGTGCCTGGTGTGCATGCTATTTCGCCACTGTCACCAGGGACACACACGCCACAGTTAGTCCCGGCACAACGTTGAAGACCCACTGTGCCACAATTTAAGTATTGACGATCACTAATGCATTGCACAAATAATGGTTGGCACAGCGCGGGTTGCATGACTATAACTTGAGTATTTAAACATTTCGTCTGAGACCCATCAATGCAGGTATCCATACCGCTGTAATTCTGATTACATGCGTTGATTGACGCAAATGCACCGCTACAGTTGTTCGGTGTAATTATACAACTCGTTGTTGCGCCAGAAACACACTGTCCGAATTTTTTATCGGTCAGAATATTTGATAAATCCCAGAAAACTAATGAGGTCCGTAAAACCGATGGTTCAGTCACCGTCCAATAATCGTTCGGATTATCATTTTCCCAACCATCAGCATACGCGCCACTATTCACGCCGGTAAATTGTTTCCTAAACAGGAATTGTAAAACGTTTTGAGCTGTTGCATTCTCGCCTAATCCTTGGAGGGCGTAGGAAATTGAAGACAGCGTACTGATACCAACACCGTCCGGTTCTCCGGGTACCTTATGAAGACTACCATCGGCATTGACTAAGCCTTTGAGAAAGTTACGGCTATTCAAAATCGTTGTATCAAGGTCGGGATTCATCGGGTCACTCTGGCGAATCATGTATGATTCCTCAATCATCCAGGCGGTATAGTTCGCACTCGCACCGGCTTTCTGGTTCCAGTGTGGAAAACCACCGCTACTATATTGTCTTGTTGCTGTTTCAGCGGTTGATTCGCGTAATTTATTTACATACCTAACATCGTTGGTGATGTTGTAGGCCTTAGCCAGCACCATGTCGCACATATATCCCGGATCAAGTGTTAAATATGGCATCGTCAAACAAGAATCGGCCAGTTGCAATCCTTTCGATCGAAAATATGCGTTATGTAAATCTTGTCCGCCTTGAAGAAACACATAGCCCATCATACCGTCAAAAGGTCCTCCTGTGAGACTGCCAAGTTGCATCGAGTTTGCCATGTACCCTAACCGTGATTGGGCCTCCTGCAAATAGACTTGCTTGCCGGTCGCTTCGTAAAGGTTTAAATACCCGCCAGCTTGTGTCACAATATTTAATCGAACATATTCAGAATACGGTTGAATATTCCGCGGATCGGGCGTAATCCCCTGACTATTTTTATTCCGCATCAAATAGTCAGATGTCTTTAAGACTTGCGGCGCAACCAGGCAGGAAATTGTATCAGAACATGGAATGGTAATTTTTTGTGAGCCACCCTTTGGCTCTGGAATTACAAGACTCACTCCTGCTCGCGGAATATTCGCTAAGCCAAAAATCGAAACAACAAACATCAGTATAGCAATGGCGTGGACAACTGTTGGCTGTTTCTCTGTTCGATGAGTACGTGTAATAAACATCATTGTTCGTAACATCCCGCCGGCCATGGCTCGCCGCAGGCGCTTTGAAAAACTGTCGGTCGATAGCCACCGCCAACACATTGGCTAGCACATTGAGAACCAATGCACTTAATAGCACCGCCGGGAATGAAGATATCGTAACAACCTGTATCGCTATTGCATAGATAGTCTGTCGGGGCACCGCAAGCTACGTTTTTATAGGTAACCAGTCCTGGATTAACGCACTTAGTAAGTGCACCATTCAGGCAGATGTTTGTTCCCGTGTACCCTGCATTACAACTGTTTAAATCCATGAATGCAGAGTTACAATTTGTCGGTACAATGACGCATGATGTCGTAGACCCGGACACGCATTGTGAAGTTTTTTGGTCAACTAAAATATTTGACAGGTCCCAGAAAATTAATGATGTGCGTAGCACCGATGGCTCGGTCACCGTCCAATAATCATTCGGATTATCGTTCTGCCAGTCATCGGCAAAGGCCCCGCTATTAAGACCGGTAAATTGCTTGCTAAAGAGGAATTGTAAAACTTTTTGGGCCGTAGCATTCTCACCTAAACCTTGCAACCCATAGGCAATTGATGACAGCGTACTCATGCCCACGCCGTCAGGTTCGCCGGGCACGACGTGAACACTGCCGTCGGCATTGACTAGTCCCTTGAGGAAATTACGACTGTTCAGAATAGGAACATCAAGATCAGGATTGTTTGGATCACTTGCTCGAATTAGATACGCCTCCTCAATCATCCAAGCAGTGTAGTTCGCGCTGGGTCCAGCTGATTGGTACCAATGCGGGAACCCACCATTGTCGTACTGACGCGAGGCAATGTCCGCCGTCGTCGAACGAAGAATGGGTAAATATTTCTTATCATTAGTAATTTTGTAAGCCTTGGCTAAAGCCATGTCGCACATATACCCAGGATCTACGGTGAGGAGTGGAAATGTTAAGCACTCATCAGTTATTTTTAAACCGTAATACCGATACAGTGAGTTTGGTACCAATTCGCTCGCCTGTAAGAAAAAATAGGCCGTCATGCCATCAAACGGACTATTATTTAAAGCTTTCGGGCCAAGACTATAAATATAATTTAAACGTTGCTCAGCCTCCGAAAGATAGGTGGTTTTTTTCGTGATCGCATAGAGGTTTAAAAACCCACCAGCTTGGGTGTCGAGTGTCAATCGTACATATTCGCTAAACGGTTGAATGTCGCGCGGATCAGGTGTAAACGTTAAACCCTTTTTATTACGCATTAAATAGTCTGAGGTTTTTGACAACTGGTCCGCGACTGAACATGAAAGTGGATTAGTACAGGGCAGGTTGATTGTTGTGGTTGAAATCGGCTCTTTAAGCACAATAGAAACTCCAGCCCGCGGAATATTTGCCAAGCCGAAAATCGCCACGACGAGCAGTAGCGTGCTTAGCGTATGAACACGAAGTCCGGACAAAGGTTTTTTTGTGCCGTGTATGTAATGCATATAAATACAGAAATGAGCTTACCAGAAAAATGTATTTCTGTCAAGGGTAAGAGGTAATGTGTACAGACATATGGCGGTTTCCCATACACTGGGTACATGTCTGTCACTATGGTTAAAACAATCCAAGAAGAACGTCTCCGATGGGTGTTAC
>JAYUIJ010000029.1:0-5004 GCA_043766165.1 Candidatus Kerfeldbacteria bacterium | reverse complement strand
ACTATTCAAGAGAAGATAAATAACCGGCCTCGGAAGAAACTCAACTATCTCACCCCGAACGAGGCCTGGGGTGTTGCACTAAATTCCTGAACTCACGTCCGATTTATATCGGACAAACAATACCCAGCCCAAGAGACAAAGACCATCACTGAAAAGGCAATGATTTTTTGATATTGACCATTTTCATAAGCAGGTGTATACCGTATGTATTAGCCTGTTTCTTGTACTTTTGTTTTCGGAGCGCGCTAAGCCTTCTACCATCAGGTAATCACGCTACCTGAATAGGCGAGTCAGCCAAGCGGAAGCTGATTCACAGCGCGCTCCGCATCTGTTGTTCATTTCCATCTCGCATAGCGAGACATCCGCGTCCATGGAGGGCTCCTATGACACTATCCACTCGTTAAGTAGAACTACTGAAACCACCGCCGCGCCAACTACGGCTTGGTAGGCCAAGGTTGGTTATACTTTCCAGCATCACCATGAGGGTGAGTAAGATGTGTGAAAAAACGCGTGAGGCTCTGGATCGAATTCCAGGCGTGACAGCTCAAGAACTCGGGCGCGATAGGATGGGCGCCGTCATCAACCTGTCCGGAGGAAGCTTCGACCCAGAGAAAATCCAGGGCCACGAACTGGTCAGGGAAGCTGGAACTCCAGCAAGAGTCAAGCACGACCAATGTGGCGACAAGATTCACCTCGAATCCTACTTCCCTGAGGATCTTCTGACCGTTGTTCGGTCGGGTTACAAAGGGTAGCAGGATCCAAACAAAACCGCTGTAGTAGTACACGCACCGTCATCCTGCTGGTGGTCATCACGACACCAGCATTTTTTATACATATTTTATTGATACTGCGCTAACCCCGATAGAAGCGAACTAAATACAGCTATGTCTTTTTGGTAAAAATGTCTTTGACACCATTGATATGGGGCGAAACAAAGGTATCTTCACTTCTAACGGGGCTAACCTTGCACAAAATACCCCTGCATGCTACACTCGGCACGTTATGTTTTTACCGCGATTATTAACGCTTGCACCCCTATCTGTTACTCCGTCTATGGAGTTCAGCTCTTCTCGCGTTCGCGGATTTTTACCCACCCCTGCCTCCCGGCAGGCAAGCTTAACTTCTCTCTCCCATGTCTATCGCTGCACTCTGGGCACTGATCGCCCTCGTTGGCATTCCCGCCGGAATGATGGCCGGCTACTTTCTTCGACGCACCTGGGCCGCTCGCGAAGCCCAATCGGCCGAAGCTAAGGCTCAAGTCCTCCTCGACGAGGCCAAGTCGCAAGAACGTGAACTGCTCCTGAAAGCCAAGGATCAGTCGATTAAGATTATTGATGATGCTAAGCGTGAGGAAGCTACTCGACACGCTGAGTTAGCGCGCTTACAGGAACGTTTAGAAAAACGTGAATCACAGTTTGATTCAAAACTTTTGGAATTAGAAAACCAGAAGAAAGAATTGGAAACCAAGACGACCTACTTAGAAACCGCAAAAGTTGAAGTCGCCAAAATTCGCGAAGAGCAAATGGTGAAGTTACAGAAAATTGCGGAGTTAACACCCGATGACGCGAAGCGCGTGTTGATGGACAACATGGAATTGCGGATGAAGGATGAATTGTTGGCTCGACAGCGCAAACTCCAAAATACATCTGATGAAGATCTGGAAAAACAAGCGCGGAACTTGTTGTCGACAGCGATGCAACGCATTGCTTCTTCTCATGCGTCTGAAACCAGCACCACGGTCGTTGATTTGACCAGCGAAGATATGAAAGGCCGCATCATCGGTAAGGAAGGTCGAAACATTAAAACTCTTGAAGCGTTAACTGGCGTTGAGTTAGTAATTGATGAAACACCAGACTCAATTGTGTTGTCAGGATTTAATCCGATTCGTCGTCATTTAGCTAAGCGAGTTTTGGAAAAATTAATGAGCGATGGACGCATTCACCCTGGTCGTATTGAAGACACGGTGGAACAGGTCAAAAAAGAAATGGCTAGCGATATGAAGAAAGCTGGCGATGAAGCGGCCTATGAAGTTGGTGTGGCTGGACTTGATCCACGGTTAGTACAGATCTTAGGACGATTGAAGTACCGCACCAGCTACGGACAAAACCAGTTACGTCACGCGGTTGAAGTCGGATTGCTATCAGGATTGATTGCGGAAGAACTTGGCGCGAACGTGGCAGTTGCGAAAAAAGGTGGTTTACTCCACGACATCGGTAAAGCGATCGACCACGAAGTCCAAGGTGGTCACCCACAGATTGGTTACGAAATCATGAAGAAGTTTAAGTTACCGGAAGATGTAGCCTACATTGCCATTGCTCACCACGAGGAACATCCAAAAACTTTGGAAGGTGCGATTGTGAAAGTAGCGGACGCATTATCCGGCGCTCGACCTGGCGCACGTAAGGGAACGTATGAAAATTATGTTCAACGTCTCGATGAATTAGAATCAGTCGCCAAAGGATTCCCGGGTGTTGATCGCGCTTTCGCTATCCAAGCTGGCCGAGAAATCCGCGTCTTTGTTCGTCCGGAAGAAATTGATGATTACGCCGCAACAAAGTTAGCCGCGGATGTCGCTCAGAAAATTGAATCTGAGTTACAGTATCCTGGTGAGATTAAAGTGACGGTCGTCAGGGAAAAACGGATCATTGAGTACGCTCGGTAATCCCACAAACTCGTCACCCTGAGCCCTGAGGCAAGCAACATACCTAAATAATGACGCGAAGGGTCTCCTATAGAATAGAGTTTACAAGAAGTAGAGCGTTGCTCAACGAGGAGATCCTTCACCGGTAAGATGAGAACGTTGCTCAGATTGGGTTCAGGATGACGAATGGGTGGGTATCCAGAATTACCTTCAATACTTACTACTCGTTTACTTCTTACACGTTTACACTTCATGCGCATTCTCTTCATCGGTGATATCGTCGGTAAACCAGCCCGCAAGGCTGTTACACAAATTCTTCCCCAGCTTCGTATAGAGCTTGGGGTTGAGTTTGTAATCGCCAATGTTGAGAACACTGCGCATGGAAAAGGAATCACGTCGAGCACCTGGCAAGAATTGCGTGACGCTGGGGTTGATGTTGGAACCGGTGGCAATCACACTTTCTCAAAACCAGAATCGAGCGACATTCATAACGATAAAACACAGCCACTAGTGAGACCAATGAACTTACCCCTCGGCACCGCCGGCGTTGGTCAAAAAACCTTTACAGTTGGCCAAAAAAAGCTGATGGTGGTAAACTTTCTGGGTGAATTTGGGATGAAGATTGACGGTGTGGAAAATGCTTTCGCTGCGGCGCAACACTGGTGGAAATCATCGCTAGCTGCCGATATCATCATCGTTGACATGCACGCCGAAGCGACCAGCGAAAAAATCGCCATGGGTTGGTACTTGGATGGAAAAGTTACGGCTGTTCTCGGAACACACACGCATGTACCCACCGCCGACGAACGCGTTCTGCCAAAAGGCACCGGGTATATTACTGACGTCGGCATGGTCGGTTTACGAGATTCGTCACTCGGCGTTGATAAGGACATGGCTCTCCAGCGATTCCTGACCGGACAAAAAGCACCGAATGAAATTCCGGATCACGGCCTCGTGGCATTTAATGCAGTGCTACTCAACATTGATGGCAACCATTGCGCGAAGATCGAACGCGTCTATCGGGAAATTACTGTATAATATTTATTCATGAGATCCTTTGCTCGTCCGCTGACGAGCGCAGGATATAGAGGGGAGGTGAGAGGAATGAACAAAGTCGAACTCGCAGAAAAAGTCGCCGAGAAAATCGGTGTCACCAAGAAACAAGCGGAAGACATGTTGAATGCTTTCGAGGAAGTCGTCACCTCCACTCTGATGATGGATGGCGAAGTGACCTTGACTGGCTTCGGCACCTTCATGGCTAAGAAGCGCGAAGCACGTATGGGTGTTAACCCGCAGAAGCCGGGCGAAAAAATTCACATCCCAGCCGTGATCGTCCCGAAATTTAAAGCCGGTAAGTCATTGAAGGATGCATTGAAATCCAATATGACCGCCGCCACGCCGATGGCTCCAGCGCCAAGCATGGAAACTCCAGTCGCACCTACTACGCCAACGATGTAATCCTGGTTTAGAAAAACACCTTCCGTTAGCGGAGGGTGTTTTTTAGTGTAGACAAATCTCCTTCTGAATGTTAAGGTGGGCGCATTGCTTCTGCTTTGTTCTTTTGAATGCGGAGGAAACCATGCAGCGCAATAAAGCCCGTAGCTTGATCATGTTTGTGTCACTTATTTGGTCAGTTAGCTTCGCTGTGCTAGCCCCCAGCTTGGTAGCAGTAGATAACTTTGTCACCCGTCATCTTCACTACCCAAACGGTGAGCAGCCACCAATCTACACTCTTCACGATGGGTTCATGGCTGGTCTGGCTGGCGGAGCAATCATGTTCTTCGGCACATTGATTGCTACCTTTCTCTTTCCTCCCGGTGAACGCCCAAAGTCAACCAACCGTCATTCCTGATGACGGTCTTTTTTTATAACGGTATTTCTTGATGGAGTTACTTTTTGAAAAATAAAAAAATCCGACCTACGCTATGCTAGATCGGAATATCTACAAGTTTACAGTTTACTCTTTTCCAACTCGTACTCATTCAAAGCAATTTCTACGTTTTCAATCGCCCGATCATTTCCATAGATAAAGTCTTCGGCGTATGATCGTGCGAGAAGCACCCAGTCAAGCATAGATGCGCTCAGTTTACTATGCCCATTACGCACTTCCGTATTGCTCTGGTCGAGACGCCGCAGTACCAGATCAGAGTCAAGACATAGGCCCTTCAGTACTTGACTACTCATAGAACCACCCCTAATGAGAGCTTGAGACGAGAAATGAACAGGTGTCTTGTGACTGCAAAACCTATCAAAAAAACGGCTACCTGTCAAGACGCATTGATGCGGCCATGTACCCCACTGCTAAACAATGGGGCTTGATGCACATGGCCGCAGAACCGTTATTCTTCGGCAGATTGCTCCGT
>JAYUIJ010000028.1:0-28838 GCA_043766165.1 Candidatus Kerfeldbacteria bacterium | reverse complement strand
CGTGACTTGAGATCCGAACAAATAACTTAACAGTAGCTGACCTCATTAGCCCGGGGTCAGCTTTTCTTATTTTTAGTGTATACTATAACCATGATTCTCCCCGATGAACAACTTCGGAAACTCCTGACCGCAGCTATTAAAAAAGCCTACCCAACGGTCGGTGATATTGAGGTAGATATTGAGCGGACTACGGTGGCTAAGTTTGGTGACTACACTTCAACGGTGGCTTTAAAATTGGCTAAGGTTGTGAACGACCAGCCGCGGGATATTGCCACGCATTTGATTGCTCAGCTAGGCGCGGCCACAACCATTCTTGAAAAAGCTGAAGTCGCAGGGCCGGGGTTTGTGAACTTTACTTTGAAGTCAGGTTGGATAATGAAACAAGTGCGCGGTGTATTGACCGACGCAAAGTTTGGTACCAGCGATATCGGTAGAGAAAAAAAGATTCTAGTTGAATATATTTCTGCCAATCCAACCGGACCGATGACACTCGGAAATGGACGTGGGGCGTTTGGTGGCGATACATTGTCCAATGCGTTGGCCATGTCAGGTTGGAAAGTGTGGCGGGAATATTATTTGAATGATATCGGTAACCAAGTTAACATTCTTGCCGAATCTGTTATTCGCCGGTACTTTCAACAAAACGGTATTCCGACCGAATACCCGGACTATTGTTATCAAGGCGAATATGTTTCTGACTTGGCTAAGAAAATGAAGATCGACAAGTTGAAGTTGCGTGACATGAATACGTTGCGCGATCGGATTAAAGGCCGCGTTTTGGAAACGATGATTAAGGAATTGCAACGCGTTGTTGAAAAGAAATTGAAGATTGTGTTCAATACGTGGTTTCGAGAAAGCGATTTGTATGTCAAAAAACTTGATGAACGAGTCATGGAAGTTTTGCGCTGTCATGATTTTGTTTACGAAAAAGATAGTGCGACTTGGTTTCGCACAACCGCCTTCGGTGATGATAAAGATCGCGTCTTAATTAAAACTGACGGCGAGAAAACATATTTGCTTTCAGATATTGCGTTGCGCTGGAATCGTTTTGAACAACGTGAAATGACGAAGGAAGTTTTATTCCTCGGCGCCGACCATCATGGGTACATTGGTCGCCTAAACGCCACGATGGCGGCCATTGGCCACGCCAAGCAACTTGATATTGAAATTGTGCAGTTAGTTCGATTGATACGTGATGGACAAGAAGTGAAGATGTCGAAGCGGGCGGGAAACTATGTTACGCTCGAAGAGGTGGTTGATGAAGTGGGTCTTGACGTAGCCCGATTCTTTTTCTTGATGCATCGTCCATCAACGCATATGGATTTTGATCTAAATTTAGCTAAAGAGAAGTCGGACAAGAACCCAGTCTTCTATGTTCAATATGCACACGCGAGAATTTCTAGTATTTTAAAGAAAACCGGAAAGTTGCCGCGCGCGACTTCAAAAGAATCCGCACACACATCAGAACTGAATTTGGTAAAAACGTTGTTACAATTCCCACTGGTGATTCGTGAAGTGGCCGAAACATACGAAACGCAAAAATTACCGTTCTATGCGATTGAGCTGGCGACGAAGTTCCATGAATTTTACACCCACTGCCGCGTGATTGATGAAGATAAGGTTTGGTCTCATCGACTGGAATTAGTGAAGGCGACGCAAATGGTGTTACAGAAGACGTTGAAGGTGATGGGGGTTTCGGCTCCGGAGAAGATGTGAGAGTTAATTAGTTGATTTGTTAATTGGTTAATTATTGACAGTAGGTTAAACGTTGGTGTAGGCTCGCCCTAACGTTGTTCTTTGATTTGGAGGAGGCTATGAAATTCCGCATTGCGAACATGATTTGTGTTGTTCGGATAGTCAGTAGCTTTGTAGCGGCTGCATTCTTATTGCAGATGCCTACGGCCTCGGGAAAATATTTGGCGCTGATTGTTATGGCTAGCTCCATTTTTCTCGATGCGGTTGATGGTAAGATTGCCCGCTACTTTGGTCAGGATGATGAAATTGGCACTCTGGCTGATCTATACGCCGATCACATCTTTGCTAACGCCGTCTGGGTTTGTCTGGCTTCACTTAATCTCGTTTCGGTTTGGGTGCCGCTACTAACGACATCACGGGATTTAGTGGTTGACTGGTTTCGGCAGTCACAGTACATTCTTTCCCGCAACGGGTTTTCCCAAGTAGGAGAGTCACGCATTGGCTGGTTGTGCACATCGCGTCAGATGCGAGCGCTCTACGGTGGAGCAAAAGTTGTTGCTTGGGGACTTATACTGATGCCTTTTGCATCACCGCTTGTCATCACTACGGCTATTTGGATTGCTGTAACGCTGTGCATGGTCCGAGCGTTACCGCCAATCACGCATGGTTGGCACTCAGTACTCCTTCTGCCCAACAGCAGATCATAACCCATGGCTTTCATGGGTTTTTTCTTATGACCAGTTGTGCTATGCTAGAAAAAACGATGAAACACCTTCACCTTCAATTCGTCCTCGCCAGTTTCGCTCTTGGATTGGGTTTTGCGTTGGTGCTGGGCGCGGCGTGGAATGTTCATGCGTTAACTTTAGCAGCGGATATGCCATGGAACGTGATGATGAGCGCTTGGATGTCGACCGGGACGGGAATTGTACTCATTGCCTTTGGTTACCATGGTGTTCGGAAAGAACTCTATGGCGCCAAAGAGTAACTCCCTCCTCACCCCAGCCCTCTCCTCCCTTCGGCAGGCTCAGGGCAGGCTAGGCAAGAGAGGGAGAATTTTACGCATCGGTATTGATTGCCGAACAATGCTCAACCCGATTGGCGGGGAACGGGCGGGCGTTGGGCACTATACATTTCATATCGTCAAAGCGTTGTTGGAAATTGATCAAGACAATGAATATTTTTTGTACTTTGATCATCTGATGCCGAACGCGGTGGTCGATGATTTTTCGCAAGCGAATGTAACCGTTCGTCGTTTGCCATTTTCCCGATATCGCAAATTTTTACCATTTGCCTATTCGCATTTATTGTTGGCGGCCTACCTTAGTCGCGATCAATTAGATGTTTTTCACGCGCCGGCCAACGTCATGCCGCTCTCCTATAATCGTCCCACCGTAGTGACGATCCACGACTTAGCGATTTACGAACATCCGGAATGGTTCCCGTCACAAGTCGCATCGACACGACTCTTAGTGCCACAAACAGTGAAAAAAGCGGCGGCTATTATTGCAGTTTCAAAAGCGACCAAGAAGGACTTACTCGATTTGTTTAATCTCACCTCAAAAAAAGTACACGTCATCCTCGAAGCAGCCGACACCGCGACACTTAATTTACGTGACCGGACAGTCGATGTGCGGAAATACTACAAGTTGCCAAAGAAATTTATTTTCTATGTCGGGACGATTGATCCGCGTAAAAGTTTACCGACGTTGATTCAGGCTTGGCAGCGGTTATCGCGGTTGCGACCGAAAGCGGTGCAAGACACTGCATTAGTTATTGCTGGTGGTGCCGGTTATCGCGGACAGGACGTTTTAGAGCTCATCGCTGAATTAAAAGATCCGTCCGTCCGTTACTTAGGATATTTGTCGCATAATCATAAAATCAGACTGATGAAAGAAGCATCAGCCTTCGTTTTTCCGACGCGGTATGAAGGATTTGGTTTGCCGGTACTTGAAGCGATGCAACTCGGGACGCCGGTAATATCTACTAATATTTCATCTATTCCGGAAGTAACAGGTTCGGCGGCGTTGTTAGTTAAACCGGATGATGTCGACGGTTTCACGCAAGCACTGTTATCGATCCTGACAAAACCAGTACTGGCAAAGCGGTTGTCCCAAGATGGAAAAAAACAAGCCAAGCTCTTTTCATGGACGAAAGCGGCTAAGGAAACGCTGGCGGTCTACCAACAAGTAGCCCAAGAGTAAATTTCACTTGACGAGATGGTAGTATTTGAGATAGGGTTGTCGAAATTGCTTGGCGTGCCCGGAACGTTGTAGACAGATTCTTCTTTGACATTCGATCGGAGGGTAACATGAATATTGTTCTACTGCGTGTGGACATCATGGCGCTCTTTGTGGTCGACGGGTTTTTTCCTTGGCCGCCATCGTCCAAGTCGGAAATCATCTTTTTTCCAACGCCGGAAGTCATGAGCACGATTTTGCTTCTAGGCGGGGGATTCTTTCTATGGATTTTGTTCGATAGTGCACGGCGCTCAATGTGTCACAAGCCACCTGAGTAATTGGGTGGTTTTTTTTGCTTAGTTATGCTTGTGTCATGTATACTCCTTGAGTATTCGTTATATTGTCATTTTATGGATACTCCAACGCTTTCGGATCCACTGTTACATAAAAAAAAGTTTAAGCCATCAGTCCTGTCAGTTTTGCTGACATCGATTGGCTTAGTTATATATTCAAGTATCATAACTACTATTTATATTGTCTGGGTTTCTCATGGCCAAGAACTTGGATTAGGAGGATTAGTATACATCGGACTAGGTGTATTGGCCGCCGGTATTTCTTTTATTGTATCTCTCATTACCTTAAGGATGGCTGTTGATCGGCGGCAATTTAATTTAACAGTGCTATTCATCGCGGTTCTGATAACAAGCTATCCGTTTATTATTAGCGTCTTTAGTTGGGCAAGTACTCGACATTACACCAACGACATGAAGAAGTTACAACATGCAACTACCATTACTGACTGCAGTAGAATCTCAGTATATTTTGATTGGGGTAATTGTATTAAAAAAACACTAAAGTCCTCCGCTGACTTACCGGAATGTGAGCGTCAAGGCCGAACGAAGCATAATTCAAGTGGTCAAACGCTCGAATTGTCATGTCAACAGATCTTATCAGAGCTTCAAGTACAAACAACTTTACAGAAAGCAGCCGATGCGGTTGATGGCATAAAAGGCTGTACAGTGTATGCTCAAAGTAATGATTTTTCAAATTGGAAATTCTGCATTTCCGCTAAAGGTGTTTCCAGTCGATCTGCTTACGAAGAATGCTATCGCCAAGCGAGACTTCAATCTATTCCAAGTACTGGGTATTGGCCGATGGGTCAATATTGTGGCTCTTTCTATAAAGAGTCTTTTGGACATTGAGTTTTGACAATAAGTTAAAACCGGCGTACACTCCCTACGCGATCTGATATATCGCTACTTTATGGCCCCCGATCAATTACAACCACCAGCCAACAACACCGAGGAGATTTTGCGTTTAAAAAATACCCAAAAGTCTTTATTATTGATCACAAAGATTATTGCGGTGATGGTACTTGCGGTTCCTGCGTGGTGGGTGGCAACAAATGTATTTTCAGCTATTTGGCCTTATGGCTGGAGTACCGGTCTTTTGCAAGGAGAATATACTTTTATTCAAGGTTCGGTTGGACTAATTTTTATTATCTTAGTTACCTGGATACCACCAACCCGAAAGTTTGTAGTGATTCAATCAGTTGCGCTGTTCACACTGCTGGCACTCTCATCTGTTGTAATTCTTTTTTTGTCAATACCTTTGAATTAACTCATGCCCATCCCAAAATTCCCCGAACTCGAAGAGCAAATCCTGAAGGACTGGAAACAGAAGGATATCTTCAAAAAAACATTAGCCAAGCCTTCGCCCAAAGGTGAGTTTGTGTTCTACGACGGTCCGCCAACTGCTAACGGTATTCCGCACATTGGCCACGTTGAAACCCGTGCATTCAAAGACATCATCCCGCGTTTTAAAACAATGCAGGGTTTTCATGTTGAACGGAAAGCTGGTTGGGACACACAAGGTTTACCGGTTGAACTTGAAGTGGAAAAAGATTTAGGGATTTCGGGAAAGAAAGATATTGAGAAATTTGGAATCGCAGAATTTAACGCCAAGGCGAAAGGATCGGTGTGGAAGTATAAGGACCTGTGGGAAAAGATGACGGCTCGGGTTGGGTTTTGGTTAGATACGGATAAACCATACATTACCTATCAACCGGAATATATTGAATCACTGTGGTGGATTTTCAAACAGATTTGGGATCAGAAACTTTTAGAACAAGATTATAAAGTTGTTCCGTATTGTCCACGTTGTGGGACGGCGCTGTCGAGTCACGAGGTTGCGCAGGGATATCAGGAAGTCACAGAGACTTCAGTCTATGTTAAGTTTAAATTAGATTCTAAGCAAAAAATTGGAAATGTTGTTACCGATGATAATACTTATATCCTTGCTTGGACAACAACGCCCTGGACACTACCAGGAAATGTGGCATTAGCAGTTGGAAAAGAAATAGAATATATATACGCTAGATTAGAAACAAGCCTTGAAAGAGATCTTAAAGATGGTGGTAAACTCTTTCTAAGCCCAGGTAATTATATTTTTGCTAAAGAAGCACTTTCACGTTTAACTGAAGAAGGAAATTACTTTACAGATTTAGAAAGAGTACCTGTAATAAAAGGTTCTGATTTGTTAAATATCAAGTATCAAAGATTATTTGATATTGGACAAGAATACTTTGATAAAGCCTATTATATTACAGACGCTAGATTTGTTACTACCAAAGATGGAACAGGAGTTGTTCATACTGCGGTAATGTATGGTGAAGATGACTACAACCTTGGCCAAGAAAAGCATTTACCAAAACGTCATACAGTTGACGAAACTGGCAGGTATTATAATTTTGTTGAACCATTTGGTGGTCTGGAAGTGCGTGATGCTAAAGGTGAAACACAAAAGAAAATAATTAGTTGGTTACGCGAGCGGGGGAACATTTTTGCAGAGGTTCCATATAAGCACGACTACCCATTCTGCTGGCGCTGCAAACATCCGCTGCTGTACTACGCCAAGACGTCGTGGTTTATCATGATGTCGAAACTGCGCGAGGAACTGATCGCGAACAATGAGAAAATTCACTGGTACCCGAGTCATATAAAAGAAGGACGATTTGGCGAATGGCTGTGTGAAGTAAAAGACTGGGCGATTTCTCGCGAGCGTTATTGGGGAACGCCAATTCCGATTTGGCAGTGCGATAATCCGGATTGCAAGCATCAGGAGTGCCTAGGGAGTTATCAAGACTTACTCGAAAAGTTGCCAACGCGTAACAAGTATATTTTTGTCCGTCATGGTGAATCGACGATAAACGTTGAAAAAGTATTAAACACGTTGCCGGAAAATAAAGATCGCGCGCCGCTTACTACGGTTGGAGCACAACAAGCTGCTGATGCAGTTAAGGCTTTGTCGGATAAAAAGATTGATCAAATCTTTGCTTCGCAATTTATTCGTGCTCAACAAACCGCTAACATATTTGCGCAAGCATTAGGTTTATCGGTAACTGAAGATAAGCGTATCAATGAGTTTTTGATTGGAGAAAAATTTGAAGGCAAGTCATACGACGAATACCATGCTTCTTTTCCAGTAACCAATAAATCGCTGCGCTTCCATCAAGCTTCGCCCGGTGGTGAAACATGGCTCGATGTTCGAAATCGCATGTTTAGTTTTTTACATGAACTTGATGCGGCGAATGAAGGTAAGACATTCTTGATTGTGACGCATGCTGATCCAATTCTGGTTGCACAGTGGGCACTTGGTTTGACTTCGGAATCAACCATCCCACATGACTATCCGAAAAACTGTGAGCCGCTCGAATTAAAATTTCCGGCTGGACTATTTCAACCTGACGGCAGCTTCGACCCACATCGTCCATTCATTGATGGAATTTCATGGAAATGTACTGAGTGTAGCACTGGAACAATGAAGCGCATTCCTGAAGTTGCCGATGCTTGGTTCGATTCGGGCGCGATGCCGTTTGCGCAGTATCATTATCCATTTGAAAATACTGACAAGATTGATTCTGGTTCAGCCTACCCAGCGGAATATATTTCAGAAGCGATTGATCAAACGCGCGGGTGGTTTTATACCTTGCTGGCGATCAGTACAATTTTGCAGAAGGCGAAGGTAGTGAAAGAGGCGTCGTATAAGAACGTCATCGTGCTTGGACATATTAATGATGCTAAAGGAAAAAAATTATCGAAGTCGTCGAAGAACTATGTTGATCCGATGACGTTAATTGATCAGCATGGGGCTGATGCCTTGCGTTGGTTCATGTACGTATCGAATCAACCATGGGAACCGAAGAACTTTGATCCGAAGACAGTGGATGAAGGTGTCAAGAAAACATTTTTGATTTTGATGAATGTAGTGAGCTTTTGGCAACTCGCCACCCCAACCCCTCCATTGCCGAGCAATGGAGGGGACATGAAGCCGGCTCATCCGCTGGATCGTTGGGTGTACTCAATGGTCAATCAACTGACGAAAGATGTAACCGAGCGGCTGGAGAAATATGATGTCACTGGCGCCGCCCGAGCCATTGCCGCGTTCGTGACCGAACTTTCAACCTGGTACGTTCGTCGTTCTCGCGATCGATTTAAAGGTGATCAAGCACCAATTGCAGCTGCGATGTTGCAACATGTGCTCTTGAAAGTTTCAAAACTGATGGCGCCGTTTACACCATTCTTAGCGGAACATGTTTACTGTTTAGTTGGCGGTGATAAAGAATCAGTTCACTTAGAAGATTGGTCACAAGTAGGTGAAATTGATGAACGGTTGATCAGTGATATGCGAACAGCGCGAACGATTGTTGAACAGGGACATGCTCTACGCGCGAAAGCCGGTGCCAAAGTTCGTCAGCCATTGCAACAAGTTGTAACGACTGAGCAACTTCGCCCTGATCTTGACGACATTGTTCGTGATGAGTTGAATGTCAAAGAACTTCATTGGGCAGACAAATTACCAACTGGCAGTGACTGGGCGATTGGTGAAAAAGTTGCACTAGATATCACTATCACAGATGAATTAAAAGAAGAAGGAATGTTTCGTGATATTGTTCGGGAGTTTAATGCGTTGCGAAAAACGGCTGGATTGAAACCAAGTGATGAGATTACCGCCCATGTTGAACCAAATACTACGGCGGCAAAAATCATTGAACGTTTTGCGCAGGAATTTTTGCAGCAAGTACGAGCGAAAGCGGTGACACCGAATATGGAGGGGGCGGAAAATGAAGCGGATCTTGAGCTAGATGGAGCTATAGGCCAGATTGGGTTAACTAAATCTTGACAGCTGTAGGTAGCTGTTCTAGGATTTATATAGATGAAGTTTGTGGCTGGCAGAAAGCCTATAATTACTATGACTCCTACGAGCAGAGTTAGTTTAACCTTAGATAAGCGCCTGAAAGCGATGGAAAGTCGCTTGCAAGCTTCGATTACCGATTTGGCACGCCATATGACCGCTGGTTTTGGTGCTGTTAAGGTTCGCCTTGATGGTGTTGACGGTCGATTAGACGGAATTAATGGCCGTTTAGATGGTATAGATAGTCGGCTTGAAGTTATGGACGTTAAACTCGACGCCATTATGGAATCTACCGTGGTTCGTAAGGAAGTGCGGAATTTGGTGCATGAGCTGAAAGATCATGGCATTGGTATCGACGAGTCGAAGGTATTTATTGTTTAGTAACTAGACAATAAAAAAGACAGTCATTGAGACTGTCTACGATTCTTCGAGAATGATCATTTTGGAGAAGCCGCCGTGGGTGCGATACTTTTCGGCGCGAACGGCTTCAAGCTCTTCTAACGTGAAACCTAACGACATTGCCATTTTTCGTGTGACCTCCTGAATGTCACCCAGCTCCTTGAGTTTTTTCTTGGGGTCTTTCTCCGCCAGATACTCTTCTACTTCTTCCCGAAGTTTTCGGTTTAAGTAGAAATCAACTTCTCCGGGGTCAGCCTGACGAATTGTATGTGCCACGCCAGCTCGTGTCATGTTCTCAGGAACTAAATCCCGAATGAGCTTGTTGTATCGTGCCATAGTGTTTCCTCCTTTTGTTAGAGAGCATGACTTGCTCGTGTAGCCTAGATGTGGGGACGAACAAAGTCAAGTTACGGGATATATCGATATACCTTTTGACTAAAAGGTATATCGTTTGTTTTCCTGGGCAGGCCTTAAGTGAGGTGATCTTTGCTATACTGTACCCATGGCGGTTATCCAAACGAAGGCACTTATCTTGCGTCACACCACCGATCGCGAACATGATCGGATGTTGACGATGCTGATCCCATCGAAGGGGCAACTCCGTGTTCGTGCGCGCGGCACAAAAAAGAGTGTATCAAAACTTGGCGGCTCACTTGAGCCATTGATGGAAGTAGATTTAACATTGGCTGATGGTCGCGTCACAGACTTGGTGACAGGTAGCGTAATCCTTGATCGGTTTGCCACCTTACGAAAAGATATCATTACCATGACTATGGCGCAGTGGTTATTGGAACTGGTGGAAAGTATTACTAAGCCAGATCAACCGGCTGAAGAGTTGTATATCAACGTCATTGAAATGTTGCACGCAATGCAGCAAGAAATATTATGGCCGGTTGGTCGACAATGGCTGGCCTTGTGCCGCCGAGCGCTCGATTTATTAATTCATGAAGGCTTTGCGCCGACGATGGGTGTCTGTAGTGTTTGTCACCGTCCATTGAATGGCAATGACGTTTCTTATCATCCACAACAAGGTTTTGTACATACCAAAGAAGCCCATGATGGAGCCTACGCATTATCAACCGCCACCATGCACTTTTTTCGAACCGGAGAAATTGGAACGGATGAGCGCGCCACATTTCGGCAAGCTCATGACTTGATTGAGCGACTTATTCACCATACCTTGGATCGGCCGCTGAAGAGCGAAAACGTGCTTCGTTCGGTGGCTAGAATCATGAGATTGCCAAAAAAGGCCTAAGCGCGGTAAACTACAGGACTATGGCTAAAGAACGGGGGGAAAAGGCCGCCAAAAGTAAATATCGACCGGAAGATGTTTCGGCTTTTGTCGAAACGTTAGATGCATATGATGCTGAGAAAGCGGCGAGTGTTGAGGTGGAATCGATGCCATCTCGACGTCGAAAAATTCAGGTTCAAGAAGAACGTTCACAACGCGCCACCAAAATACCGCTGGGCGCTGATGACGGCGGTGAAAGCCTATCCAATGTCTTGGGTAGGGGTAGTAGCCAAGACATGCAGCACCTGACCAAATCCAAAAAAGGTTTTCCCTGGGGGATTATTATTTCGATCATGGCGATTTTAGCGATTGTCAGCGTGGCTGGATTTTTTGTCTTTAACCGGGCTAAGAAGTTTACGAACACGAATGTCCAGCTACAATTCAAACCAATCACGACCGCGGTCTCAGGAAGTACATTGACCGTGACGATTGAATACCAGAATTTAGAACCGGTTGATTTAACGAATACGGAAGTGACGGTCCAATATCCGGATGGATTTACCTATGCCAGTTCTGCCCCGAATGCTGACCAAGCATTTCATAATTCTTTCAAAATCGGACGGATCAAGACGGGTCAGTCAGGAAAAGTAGTGATTACGGGAACTGTACTCGGGGCGATCGGTGATACGCGAGTGTTTGATGCGACGATGACGTATCGTCCGGCCACATTCAATTCCGACTTCCAGATGAAAGCTTCGACGCAGGTCGCTATTTCTTCCTCCAGTTTGGATTTACTTTTGAGCGGTCCAACGCAGTTAGCGGCCGGTGGAACAGGAACATGGACAATTACCTATACCAATACTTCAATTGGTGATTTAAAAAATGTCCAAGTCGCCGCGACCTATCCGGATGGATTCACGTTTATTTCAAGCAACCCAGCTACACAGAATAAAACTCCGGTCTGGAAAATTTCTAGTGTTAAAAAAGGCGCGACGGGAACCATTACCTTTACTGGCACCGTGGCCGGTAATCTCGGCGACTCATTTTCTTTCCAAGCGTCGGTCGGCTTAGTTTCGGGGAATGATGTGGTTGAATTACAAAATCAGCAAACGCTCTTAGTTATTCTTGTTAAGACCGGCGTCACTACCTCGGTGGCGGTCAACGGCAGTACCGATCCAGTAGTCATCGCGCCGGGCGAAACACTAAACTACTTAGTGCGGGTTACCAATTCGAGTGACGTTGAAGTGACTAACCTAACGGTCATGACGAAGCTTGATGGCGCCTCGGTTGACCTGACTAAATTAGCGAATGACAGTAAAGCCAAGGTGAGCGGTACAACATTAACCTGGACTAAAGATCAGATTTCCGGTTTAGCTGATATGAAACCTGGTGACGCAGTGTCGTTGAGTTTTGCTATTGGTACGCAAGCGGGAGTGATCGTTAAGACCGACGCTGACCGCGATCAAAAAGTGACCGCTACGGTGAATGTTACGGCGCCAAGTTTAACGGCAAATACGAATATTTCTGCCCAACCGGGAATAGTTGTCGTTACAAAAATTTCTACGGTGCTCACGTTGTCGTCTGATGCAAGATATTATATGGATGCTACCACCGTGGTTGGTAGCGGGCCGGTGCCCCCAGTCGTCGGAAAAACGACAACCTATCGTGCGATTTGGTACGTTACGAATACGACCAGCGATGCGACGACGATGGTGGTCAGTGCGCGCTTGCCGAACTCAGTTCTCTGGACCGGAAAAAACTTGGCTCGTGATGCCGGTGATTTGAATTTTGATCCGGGGACGCGGTTAATTAGTTGGACCTTGAATACTTTACCAGCCGGAACAGGTAGTCGCTTACCAGCCTTGACGGCGCGTTTCGATTTGTCGATTACGCCGACAGCTGAACAAGTTGGGACGATACCGGTACTGATGGAAACATCAACCGCGATAGCGACTGACGCCTTTACCACCAAATCATTAAGCAGTCCAGCCGCGACTATCACGACCGCCATTCCCAACGATCCGAAAGACGCCAACCAAGGAACAGTCGTCGCGCAATAAAAAAAGAACCACGCCTGTTGAAACGTGGTTTTGAGTTACTCCGGATCAGTGCCGGTACGAGGCGGTGATTGAATAACTTTCAGTTGTGGTGGACCGTATATTTTTTGCTTCGCCATCCACATCAAATGAACGAGCGTTACCACTTCTATCAAGATTGCTCCTGATAACAATCCTAGTGACCAGAGAACTCCCTGAGGGATCGTGCCCTTAAGCAGGACCAAGCCAAAACTAACGGCAATGCCAGCGGCCTTTATTTCGCCGGTCAAAGTTTTATCCATGACGTCGGCGTTGAGCCGGTTTCTCCAGTGTCTCGAGCGTCGTCGGCCGATAACCAGCACGGCAGTTAACGAGATCCGTAGGGTAACTGTGCCCAGGAAAAGCAGGCCGACGCCGTACATGTAGTACTGATGCAGGATGATACCGAGCAATATGCAACTCACCATGTCCATGCCTGGATCCCAATACTTTCCATACGTGGAGGGGATGCCATCTTGTTCAAGTTGCTCAGCGTATGCTTTGATACCGTCGATGTAATCGGTTAGCCAACCAAGCGTATACAGGCCGACTGAGAGTGCGGTCCATTCGTGGTGGAAGCAGTACAAACTCATGCCAATGAAGAATGGTCGCGAGATGGTAATCGCATTGGCCGAGAATGGCAGGCGTCCAACCCACGGGACGAGCCTGGTGTATTTGAAGCGTCGGACACGCTGACCAAAATCGTCAAGCTGCGCGAGGTAGCGTGTATTGTTCAAGACGAGCAAGAAGAGAATCGCGCCGATAACGAGCGCCAAGAGGATTTCTTTCAGCATTGATTGACACTCCTTTCAGGGAAGTTTTTTTTGTTAACGAGCAGAGGATATCTGCAATACTGAACCGCTTTTCATCGCCTGTCAACATGGGAGTTGACAACAGATACAAACAGAGTATGTTGAATTCAATCCGGTTTGTTCTTTGTGAATCCGGTCGTCAGCAGGCACTAACTTTTGAGGGAGGTGGTTTTTGTGTATCAAGTAACGCTTGAGTTTCGCCAACGGGTGATCAACGATCTGTTACTGGGACACAGTAGTACTGGTATCAAGATCCTAGATTCGCCGCTGTCAGTTGAGCGGAACGGCCATCCGGCCCGGACATTCGCCGAGGGCGAAGAAGTGGGTTGGCTGGTCAAGGATCCGTTCACGCAGCAGGTGACGACCAGAATTGGCACCATCATCGTCTTCAGTCAGCGACAGGATGGGCGAGGTCGGCAGACAGCAGTCGCGACAGTTGCCGTCGAGAACAGCACAGAGGGACCGAAGCGGATGTCAGTTCCCGTCGAGCAACTCCTGAAAACCACACCGTAAACTGCGGTGGTGTGTTCAACCTCCGATCCGGAGCCGCGCCATGATGGCCAGCCAGGATTCACCGAGCGTCATAGTTTCCACCCCTGTGGATCAACTGTGACGCTCAAACATATCCATAAACGTTTGGAAAAATATGGTAAAAATGGTATAGTCAAAACGTAAAATACATATGGCCCAATCAACCGGAGTACGAGCAACAACATTTTTACTACGAGAGCTCATCGGCGAGCTGCTCTATTTTCCTGTCTGGTGGTATTCGCGGGGACTACAATTAACGGCTCTAGCTTTGTATCGCAACTGGCGCGGATTGACTCATCGATTGAGCATCGCGATCTTGTTTCGAACCATGGGCAAGCCGATGTACGGCGACTACACCCGCAGTGGCCGAATCATTAGTTTCTTTTTTCGGCTACTCTTAATCTTTGTTCGTTTGATTGTGATTTTGATGTGGACGATTATTGAATTGATTGCTTTATTGTTGTGGTTGGCGGGCCCAGCGGTCAGTATTGGTATGTTGATTCGTCAATTGGTGCCGATTTCATGATACTCAATAATGAACATGAGTCCGCGCTAAAGAAATGTCCAACCTGCCAAGGCGCTGGGACGTTGAAAAATCAGCGTAACGCACTCGTTGATTGCCCAACATGTGCTGACCTTGGCGTCGTAGCTTGGTGGGCTGGGAAATGGTGGTCATGGCAACATCCGATTACAGAGTTGTCGATTCTTGAACGACACCTTGAACATACGGTCAAAGGATTGCTGTCGGCATTACTGGTTGTCTTTGCCGTAAGCGGTTTATATATTGGCGGACAGCACTTGTACCACGCTATCTATGTTGGTACTGTCTTGACCGAACTTTTAGCGCCGAGCTGGCCTATGGCGACGTTTTGGTTTGGCCTCGTCTGCGCTTTGTACCTAGTGTATCGATTAGAACGTGATGCGACGATGTTTCCGACTATTCCACATGCAGCGGTAGTAACGCCGCCGGCCGACCTTGATTGGAAAGAGTTACAGAGCGGTGATATCGCAACCATCTGTACCGAAGCGACTTTAAAAGTTCTTGAGCATGCGTGGCGGATGGTCAAAGCGCATCACCGCGAAGGATTAAGTCCGCTCCATATTTTAGCCGCCATGAGCGTGACGCCGGAAGTTGAAAGTATGTTGGTCCGGCTTGGAATTTCAGGAAATGAATTGCGACAACATATTGATGTCCAAGTAGCAAAACTTCCGGAGTTGTCTGTTACGCCGGTGTTAAACTCAACAAGTCGTGAACTGATTGCTCATGCGTTTATGTTAGCCGCCAAAGACCATCAACGCCGTTTAGCACCTACCTATATGTTAGCTGCGATTGGGTTAATTGAAGACTCGGCGCGCGAACTGCTTGATCAATTTGGTGTCAGTGATGAACGCTTGAAACAAGCAACGCAGTGGTTACTCATTCAAGATGATTTACGTCATAAAGTACGTTCATACTTACGTAGCGCTTCTACCAAACCGCAAGGTGCGATTGACCGCGGCTACGTCGCCGCGGCGACACCGATGCTCGATCGATTTAGTACTGATCTCACCATTCGGGCCAGCAATAACCGATTACCGTACGTTGTGGGTCGGGAAGAAGAACTACAAACTATTTTCCGGGTGATGGAAAGTGGACATAAAAGTGTTGTACTGGTCGGTGACAGTGGGGTGGGAAAAACATACCTTCTCTATGCATTGGCGGAAAGAATGGCGGCGGAAGATGTGCCAGAGCAGTTACAAGATAAACGACTAGTCTCATTGTCAGGCTCGGCGCTAGTTGCCGGTGCCGGTGGCGTTGGCGAATTAGAACAACGCGTTCAAGAAATTATTCAGGAAATTGTCCGCTCTGGAAATATTGTTTTGGTGATTGAAAATATTGATCAGCTCGTCGGCGTTTCCAGTACCGGCGGTCAGGGAATTGACGCCGCGCAAATGATTGCCCAAGAATTACAACAACATTCCTTCGTAGCATTAGCCACCTCGGATCCAGCTAGCTATCGCCGCGTAATGGAACATGGTTCGTTGATGTCGGCCTTTGAGAAAGTTGAAGTTGGTGAATTGTCGCCGGAACAAGCCGTGGTGGTGATTGAATCGCGCGTTGGAACCCTTGAAGTTCAGCACAAAGTTTTTTTCACCTTAGCGGCAATTGACAGCGCGGTCAGTTTAGCGCGCCGGTATTTGCATGAACGGCCGCTGCCAGGTTCGGCGCTTGATGTGTTGGAACAGGCGAGCGTGATGGTGGCGAAAGGCCGTGGTAAGAACGCGCTTGTGACAGAAGAAGATGTGGCGGCGATTGTGTCGCAACAAGGTCACGTCAAAGCGACCGCCATCACGGGTGATGAACAAACGAAGTTGCTGCACCTAGAAGAAGAATTGCATCAACGTGTTATCGGACAAGATGAAGCGGTCAAAGCAGTTTCAAATGCTTTACGTCGTGCCCGCGCAGAACTACGTGATAACAAACGTCCAATTGCCAACTTACTTTTCCTCGGTCCAACCGGTGTTGGTAAAACAGAATTAGCAAAAACGGTTGCGGCAGTGTATTTCGGGTCAGAAACGGCGATGATTCGGTTGGACATGTCGGAATATCAGGACGTAGCCAGTATTAATCGCTTGATCGGTGCGCCACCAGGGTACGCCGGTTCATCAGCCGGATATTTAACGGAAGCAGTTCGACAACGACCATTCTCATTGGTATTGCTCGACGAATTAGAAAAAGCCCATCCAGATATTTTGAATATCTTTTTGCAAGTCATGGATGATGGACGATTAACGGATGGCAATGGCCGAACCATTGACTTTACGAATACGATTATTATTGCCACCTCGAATGCGGGTACGCAGCACATTCAAGATCGAATGCGTGATGGCGCGGCGCTCGGAACGATCAAAGACGAATTAATGAATACAGAATTGCATCAATACTTCCGGCCTGAATTCCTCAATCGTTTTGATTCGATTATTGTCTTTACGCCACTGACGCCAAATGAAGTCGTGAAAATTGTGGCACTGATGGTGAAAGATATTGCCGATACGCTGGGCCGCAAGGGAATTAATTTTACCGCCTCGCCGGAAGCTATCGCCGAATTAGCGCGAACTGGCTTTGATCCGCTCTTCGGTGCTCGCCCACTTCGTCGCGCGGTTCAAGAACATGTTGATAATGCTTTAGCCCAATTTATGTTACAAGGAAAACTCGGTCGTAGAGACACTGCTATTTTGGAACCCGGTGGGAATATTAGGGTGGAGCAGGCGGAACAGTTGTAGGGGGCAGCTCGTTGGCTCGTTAGTTTTTTTGGTAAGCGCAGCCCCACTTTCGATAATGGCGCTCAGAAATACATGAAGAATATTCAAACATACAATACTTATCAAGAGATGTATTTTTCGAAAGTGGAGCTGGGTAAGAAAAAACCGGCTACTAAATAGTCGGTTACTGCTGTGTTACGCTCGCCAGCCGTCGATAATTTCGGGCTTATCGCGGTGCAGTTCGAGTTCTGAGAATGAAACCCGGGCGAAGGGGAATGACTTACTCGGATGAGCCCAGGAGAATATTAGGCCGGGGATAAGTTTGTGTGATTCTGGTGTTCCACCGAAGAGTTCGACGTAGTTTCCTGGCAGCGTATCTGGAACCTGAATGTCAATCAGCTTGTTTTCAAGCATGCAGGCCAGACCATACGTCTGGGCAAACAATGCTTCGAAAACATACTGCCAGAATGGCTCCATAACTACGTAGAAATCATTCGATAGCAGATTACTTGGTAGACCGTGTCGAAGGTGTTGCCAGCGCTCGTGATTGGGACTCCGGAAATTTGAGGCGAAGGGTATTATATCGCCTGAATGACCAATGCTGAACTCCGATTTTGCTTCTTGCAATTCAGCAGCTAGAGCAACACCCAGTTCCCATTGTGGCTTGAGAAAACGTACGGCATTGATCAAGTCTCCTTTCCAGGTTTCTGGAATTTCAAGTTCACGCACGATATAGGGACGATTATCAGCGCGAAATGCAACCTTGTAATTGCTCAGCATAGAACCTCCGATGGGAGCGATAGTGAAAAGAACAGTAGGCACATCTTACGCTGATAGTATTTATTGTCAACCCAGCACCACTTTTAACTCTGACAGAAAAAATCTTGCATGCCATATTTCTTTCATCTCAGTGAACAACACAGATAATGACTTTTTAAAAGTGGTGCTGGGTAAAGAAAAAACTGACTGCTATCATCGCGCCAGTTGTGAGTGATCGATTTTCATCATGTATTTCGGTTGACGATGCCAGTAGATCGTGAGGAGGGCGGCGACCACTACGCACAGCAGCGAGATCAACGGATTTGGTGCCGGCTTGACGATTAGGACATACGTAACCATGACAGTCTCAAAGAGCGAGAAGCTGCTCAAGAACGTCCGTAAGTGATTGTCACTTGATGAAAGAATTTGGCTGCCATTCGTCTTCGGATCTTTGCAGCGCTCATACCCGAGTCTGGCCATAGCCAGTTTCCCTAAAACTGTTGGTACCAACGAAATAATCATGAAACAGCTAAAGTCGCCCCAGTCACGAATCATGATCTTCTCCTTGTGAAAGGTACGAAACAAAAAAACAGTAGCGCCATGATAGAGAAAAATGTTTTATGTGTCAACCCAGCACCACTTTTAAAGAGTATGTATATATTCTTCAGCGAGATCAAACTACTATAGCACGGAGAAAAGATTTAGCGTTAAAGTTAAAAGTGGTGCTGGGTCAAGACAGAGATAAGAAAAAATCCCAGTGGCGGAGCCAGTGGGATAAAGATTTAGAACAGAGCGGGCGAACGATGTACGGAGGAAGAACGATTGCGCTTTACTCCCGGTTTCATGGAGACCATGATTCGGGGGCCGGCGACGTGACTCTCGAAGCGTAGTTTCTTCAGCAAGAAGAGTCGACCGGCTTCGGGAACGACCGTGATGGTCTTCGAGATCAAGATCAATCCCATTCGATCGACTGGAGCGAGCCGTAACTCCCAAGCGGCGATCCGGTTAATATCGACGACTTCGTTTTCGCACGGATAGCCGGGCAGCCCAAGCAACAGCCGAGCTCTGCCTTCGAGACGAGTGTGCTGTAGCCAGGCAGTGGCCAAGTCGATGTCAGCTTCAAATGCAATGGCTGACGGGTTAGCCAGGACACTATGTAGCACCATGTTTCTGAACTCCATCAGCGCTTCGCCAGTACTGTTGATGGGGTCAATGTTGGGGGTGATATGCAGGGTGCGCATTGTGCTTTCCTCCTTGAATGTGAACGAGCAAAGAGCTACCAACCACATTGCAGTGGATAGCACTAAAACGTGACGCCCATCATACATGGAAATTGATCCGCTGTCAAGACGCTTGATTTCAGCAGTTTTTCTGGTATGATATGGATCTATGCCGAAGCCTGAACAGACATTGATGGAGCAGATTGTTAACCTGTGTAAACGGCGCGGATTTGTTTTTCCGTCGGCGGAGATTTATAGTGGACTTGGTGGTTTTTATGACTACGGCCCGCTGGGCGTGTTGCTGAAAAAGAATATTGAGCAATTGTGGTGGAAGACGTTTGTCCAGGAACGCGATGATATTATGGGTATCGAGTCGACAATCGTTACCAAGTTTGACGTACTCAAAGCTAGTGGTCACTTAGAAAATTTTACTGATCCGTTGGTTGAGTGTAAAGTTTGTCATGAACGTTTTCGGGCTGACCATGAAGAAGATATTAAAGCTCATCGCCACCAAGGAAAGTTTACGGAATCACGTCCGTTTCATACCATGTTCAAAACGTTTGTCGGTGTGGTTGAAGAAGACGCGGCCACGGCGTTCTTGCGTCCGGAAAACGCGCAGGGGATGTTTACCAATTTTCAAAACATTGTGGATACGATGCGTCCTAAGCTACCGTTTGGATTGGCGCAAATTGGTCGCAGCTTTCGCAACGAAATTACGTACCGTAACTTCTTATTCCGCCAACGTGAATTCACCATCGCTGAATTGGAATATTTTGTAAAACCTGGTGATGATGAACAGGTGTTTGAAGAGTGGTTGAATTTCATGGAAAAAGTTTTAGTTGAACGTTTTGGTTTATCATCGTCTAAGTTACGACGACATGAGCATCCGAAAGATAAACTGTCTCACTACAGCAAGCGGACGGTGGATTTCCATTATGAATATCCATGGGGTTGGGATGAACTATGGGGCTTGGCCAATCGCCGCGATTACGATTTAGAGCAGCATGAAAAAGCGACAGGTAAGAAGATGACCTATCGCGATCAAGAAACGAACGAAAGTTTCCGGCCGTACGTCATCGAACCAACGGGTGGGATTGACCGCTTGTTACTGGCAATTCTATGTGAATCATATCAATCTGTTTCTGGCGGACGATCAACGACGACGGAAAGTATTAAAGAAGAAGAGCTGGTGTTGAAGTTACCCATGCAATTAGCGCCCTATACGATTGCCGTTCTGCCTCTGTCAAAAAAACCTGAATTACAAAAGATCGCTCACGATATTGCATCAACGCTGCGAAATATTTGGTCAGTTGATTACGATGAAGCAGCTTCGATCGGTAAGCGTTATCGCCGTCAAGATGAAATCGGTACACCGTTTTGTTTGACGGTTGACTTTGATACGGTTGAAGGCACAAAGCGTCCAGCCGGCACGGTCACGGTTCGTAACCGAGATACTATGGCGCAAGATAATGTAGCAATTACAGAATTGGTCGAATATTTCCGCACGAAACTAGCATGACCCCGTTAGAGCGGTGCATGCAATACTTCGAATCTTTTTTACTATGAGCCGGGCACAAGGGCGCTCTAACGGGGTGAAGAAACTACTGGTCATAGCGGTGATGATGTTTGCCGGTTTCGCCGATACAGCGCACGCCGCTGATTTAACGTTTACGAAATTCCATTCGGAGATTGATATCAAGAACGATGCTTCGATTCAGGTGACCGAAACGATGACGGCTGATTTTTTTACTTCACTTCATGGAATCTTTCGTACTATTCCGTATCGGTTTACGACAACTGATGGAAAAACATCATCAATCCCCATTAACATTACTTCTGTCACACAGGATGGTAAGAAAGCAAAGTATTCATTGACGACGGATTCAACGAATGTGACCGCAAAAATTGGTGATCCAAATAAAACGATTCGCGGCGTACATGAGTATGTTATTCAGTATACGGCCTTGGTAGCGACAAATTTCTTTGATGATCATGACGAGTTGTATTGGAATGTGACCGGCGATCAGTGGGACGCGCCGTTATCGAATATTTCTGCCACGGTCACTATTCCCGAGCCGCCTGGGATTGATGATCACCCCACGCCGATTAACCAAACGGCCTGCTATACTGGCTCATCGGGATCAACGGCTCAGGACTGTCAACAAACACATCATGACTCAACGGCCACGTTCTCTAGTAATGATTTCTTGACCATCGTGGTTGGTTGGCCAAAAGGGTTCGTCACAAAGCCAGCCAATTTTGATCAACTCCGGGCGCATGGCACGACACAGCCGCTACCAAACTGGTTGATGGGATGGCGATTGCTGCTCAATATTCTATTACCCATAATCACCATTGGCGTCATGATGCAGCGTTGGTGGCTGACGGGTCGTGACCCGGATGGTAAGAAAACGATTATTGCCCAGTATGATCCACCGGATAATCTGCGGCCGGCTGAGTTAGAATGTTTATTGAATGAGCATGCGTCACCAAAAGCAATTTCCGCTACCTTGGTAGATCTGGCTGTTCGTGGGTATATCAAAATTATTGAAAGCGAAAAAGATCGTCTGATTGGGAAATCAAAAGAATATACTCTACGATCATTAAAAGCGCCCGATGATAAACTTCGCGATTATGAACGGGAAGTATTAAAAGTAATTTTTAAAGATCATCTGTCGCCGGCGAGTGATAATGAGGTGACATTAAGCGAAATAAAAAAACGGCGCTATACGACCGATCCATTTCGTCCGGTGTATGCTGGTATACTTGATAGTGTCGTGAACGGTGGATACTTTCCAGAAAGTCCGAGCAAAGTTCGTAACCGTTTTTATGGACTAGGAATTTTGATGGTTTTCTTGGGCGTCGCCTCATTCTGGGTTAGCCTTTCCTTGCCTGGATTATTTTTAGCTGCCGTTGTTGTTATGATCTTTGCTGGAGCCATGCCTCGGCGGACAGACAAAGGCGTAGAAGCCGTGTGGGTTGGCCGTGGATTTAAATTGTTTTTGGAAAAAGCCGAGCAGTACCGGATTCACTGGCAGGAACGGGAAAATATTTTTGAAACCTTTTTACCGTATGCGATGGTGTTTGGGATTGCTGATAAGTGGAGCAAGGCTTTAGCCGACGTGGCCAAGGTTCAACCGGAATGGTATCAGGGTTCTAACAATGCCTTTACCACAGTCGCGCTATGGTCATCATTAAACTCGCTGAGCACAACGACGATGCACAGTTTTGCAACAACAGCTTCAAGCGGTGGATCGGGATTTAGCGGTGGCAGCAGTGGTGGAGGGGGCGGTGGGGGCGGAGGGGGAGGGTGGTGAAGCACTAAGTTCTAAATAATAAATTCTAAACAAATTCCAATCTTGAAAATTCTTAATCAATAAACTTTTTTCGCATTGTTTAGTACTTTGAATTTATAATTTGTTTAGAATTTAGAGCTTAGCCCTTAGAATTTTAACTGCAGTAGCCTTGAGAACTGAAAAGTGGTATACTCCCATCGCTATTCCTGAATTATTAGCACTATGCCTGAAGTTATTGATCCGGATTCCGTCTTACCGGATAAAACAAAAAGTTTCCGTCCGTCTCAGTTAATGCTCTGGTTGTTATTTCCAGTCATCTTAGCAGTCGGTTTTGTAGCCGGACTGGTGGTTGGTATTAAACAAGGCCAGAATTCATCGGGGGCGAATGCTACTACGAATAAAGTATTTACCAACACTAGCATCATCCCGAACGCGAATACTCGCGTCATTTCTAATACTTCAAACGCTAATACAAATGTCAGCAATGCTTTTGCCAACGTGAATTCATCACTCAGCAGTGCTGACTATTTGAAAATTACACCCGCTACTCAGGCTGCACTGGATAGTCAGAAGCAGACTGATCTGAGTACCGTCGTTGATCAAACTGCGTCGGTGACTGACATTGTTCGGCAGCAGGACTTAGTGGCAACTAAGTACGCCTTGAAAGCGTATGCCAGCGTGATCGGTTCATATCCAACAACCAGCGGACAACTCATCAAGATTGAAGGTAAAGATGGCGAAGCAATGTACGCGGCGCTTAAAACGTTCTACGGCGGTTCATACAATTTGAAAATCGACCCGGAGTCGCCGACGTATTACTACGGCTACACATCAAATGGTACATCGTTTACCTTGACGGCCTATTTAACTAGCAAGAAAAAAGCTTTCTCCTTAACAGATGGTTCGTAGTTTTTCTGTGTATGCTAAGCGATGCAGATATTAGCAAAGTACTACAGGCACAGAAACTAATTTTTGCTACAAAAAGTGACATGATAAATGCGACAAGCACTATGTTGCAAAAGTTAGTAGCACTAACCCATGCTGTCGAACTAAGTTATTCATCACTACAATCCCAATCTCATGAGAAAAATTAATCGCACCACCCTCGCCAACGGACTCCGAGTTGTCACTGTTCCACTACAAGACACACAAGCAGTGACTGTTTTCGTTTTTGCTAAAGTTGGTTCACGTTACGAAACGAAATCAATTAACGGCATTTCGCATTTTATTGAACACTTAATGTTCAAAGGCACGACCAAGCGGCCATCGACGCTTGATATTTCAAAATTGTTGGATGGTGTCGGTGCAAGTTATAATGCCTTTACTTCAAAAGACTGGACGGGTTACTATGTCAAAATGAATCACGAGCATACGGCTTTAGCGCTCGATGTGGTTAGTGATATGTTGCAGCATTCACGGTTTGATGCGAAAGAAATTGCTCGCGAACGCGGCGTGATCATCGAAGAAATAAAGATGTACGATGAGAATCCGGTTATGACGATTGAGGATTTATTTGAAACCACCATTTTTGGTGACCATCATCAGCTCGGCTGGAATATTGCTGGTCCGCAATCAGTCATCAACAATGTTTCCCGCCAGTCAATTCTGAAATATCGGGACCAGTATTATCATGCTGGTAATATGTGGGTGGTCGTGGCCGGGAAGCTGAGTCCACACATGGATCAAGATATTAAGAAATACTTTTCAACCGTCAAACGCAAACCACACACACCAGTATTTCCACCGTACCGTGTCGCGAAACAACCAACCGTTAGGATTAAGCACAAAGAGGTTGAACAAGTGCAGGTAGGTTTAGGGGCGCGAGCGTTTGGGTACAATGATAAACGCTTACCGGCGTTGACGGTGCTGTCAGTTATTCTCGGCGGTAATATGAGTTCACGATTATTCATTCAAGTCCGTGAACGTCGTGGGTTAGCCTACTCAGTCAGCGCTTCGCCAAATCCATATGAAGATACTGGCAGTTTCATGATTCATGCTGGTCTCGTCAAAGAACGATTGCCAGAAGCATTGGCGGTCATTACAGCCGAACTAAAGAAATTCAAAACAACCAAAGTGAGCAGTGTTGAATTGAAGCGGGCTAAAGAGTTTATGCGCGGTAAGACGATTCTGGGTTTGGAAGATTCTGATGCTTTGGCCTCTTGGTATGGACGACAAGCGTTATTTGGAAAGAAGATGTTGTCACCAGAAGAATCACTGGAAAAAATTGCCAAAGTCACGGCCGCCGAAGTTCAGGCAGTGGCCAAAGAATTATTCAAACCGGCCAACATGCACTTGGCGATTATCGGGCCATACAAAGATACGGCGCCGTTTGCTAAGATTATTCGGAAGGTGTAGCTGTAAATATACTTGACTTCCACAATGTTGGTGTTATTCTGTTCCTATGCCTAAGATATCGTCCGTAAGTACAAAAGAAGATCTCAAGAAATTGGCGAATGTTTTACGCGATGAAATTCGTGAAAACACGCGCACTATTATTGCCCATTTCAATGAGAGTCAAGGAACACAAACGGCTTGGATTAAGGAAGATTTCAATGTGGTCAATACCAAACTTGATGCAATTATGAGTGGTGAGGTATTGGTAACTCGCAAGCAGATTGAACGGTTACTCAACGCTCTGAAGGCTAATGGCATTGAGCTTAACCCGTCAGAAATACTCGCTGCCTAGAACTACAGAAGTGAGGCGCTGAGTTGCATCGCAACTTTGTTTTATGGTATAGTCAGCCCTATGGAACGGACCTCGGTTACTATCTCTACCAATACATTCCTCAAACTTTTAGCCATTGTTGCGGCGGTTGGATTCTTGTTTTTGGTTCGCGACGTGGTTATTGTGGTCTTTGTGGCATTGGTTTTAGCAGCCGCCATTGATCCATGGATTACCGCGCTTCAACGGCGTGGCGTACCGCGAGGTCTTGGGATCGCCATTATCTTTGTTAGTTTACTGGCCTTAATTAGCTTGGTATTGATTTTGTTAGTACCGCTGGTAGCCGATCAGTTAGCTCAATTTCTCAGCTCATTCCCGCAACTATACGCCCGCGGCTTCTCATTGTTCCAAGGTGTCAAAGACCAAGCCCTGCTTGATGGTTTGCAAAAAGGTGTTTCGTCGCTCAACAGCGCGGTGGGGCAAATTACTAAAGGTTTTTTCACCGGTATTCTCGGTTTCTTCGGCGGACTGTTTACGGTTATTAGTATCTTTGTGCTGACCTTCTATCTGACCATGGAAGAGCAGGGGATGAAACGGTTGTCGGTTTCAATGGCCCCATCAAAATACCGTCCGTATTTAACGCAATTGTTCCGACGGATTGAAGAGCGGCTAGGCGGATGGTTACGGGCCCAGTTAACACTGGGATTAATTATTGCCGCCGCGACGTATGCTGGGCTGTCATTACTTGGCGTTAAGTATGCCTTGGTCTTAGCCTTGATCGCCGGCATTACGGAATTACTGCCAGCGATTGGTCCATTTATCGGCGCTATTCCGGCGGTGATTGTGGCTGTATCCCAGGATCCATGGACCGGATTGTGGGTGGCGGCACTCTATCTTGTTATTCAACAATTGGAAAACCACTTAATCGTGCCGAAGGTGATGTCGAAAGCGACCGGTTTAAATCCTGTCGTCGTCATTATTTCCCTGCTCGTCGGCGCCAAAGTGGCGGGTATTATTGGTATCATGTTAGCTGTGCCGACTGTGTTGATCGTTTCGACATTCTTGGAAGATTTTTTGAAAGAAAAAGAAGTTGATGAATTGAAGTTAGAAAAGAACGTCAGTGCCTAGCGTGCCCAGCGGCGTTTCGTCGCGTCCATCGCCATCTCGGACGGTCGATATTTCTACCACCTCTTTTATCAGTGCCGCGGCCATTGTCTTCGGTGCCTGGTTGTTGTGGGTGATTCGTGACGTGGTGGTGATTGTTACGTTTACTATTATTTTATCAGCCGCTTTGCATCCGTCTATTTCTTGGCTGGAGCGCCGCGGTATTCCGCGGCCAGCCGGGGTATTGAGTTTATACGTTGTACTACTTGGACTGGCAACTATTATTATCCTGACATTTGCCCCAGTTGTTAGCGATCAAATTCCTCAACTGGTTGTGGCTCTAGCGCATGTCGCGACCAGGATCGTGCATTCGGTCGGCGCCCAAAGTGATATTGGCGCGGCGATTGCTAATAGCATTTCCGGAGTTGTGTCATCCGCCGGAACGAACGCGTATCGATCAGTCCAGATCATTTCCAACGGCGGCTTCGTCGCTATTCTCGGCGGCTTGCTGGTTTATTTTTTGACCGTCGAACATGGCAGCTTCCGCCGTTTTTTGAGCAGTCTCTTGCCCGCGCAATTCCGCCCCGCCTTGTTAGATATTGGCGATACGGTCGAACAACGACTGAGCTTATGGTTGCGCGGTCAGTTAACGCTCGGCCTGATTATCGGCGTCATGAGTTACATCGCTTTATATGTTCTTCATGTCCCATATGCTTTTGTTTTAGCTTTAATCGCCGGCATGACCGAGCTTATTCCCATGATCGGACCATACCTTGGCATGTTACCAGCCGCCGTGATTGGATTTACGGTTTCGCCGCTGACGGGAACGCTCGTCATTGCTTCATACTTTGTCATCCAGCAATTGGAAAATAATTTTATTGTCCCGAAAATTGTATCTCAAGCGGTGGGTTTATCGCCGGTCGTGGTCTTTCTGGCCTTGTTAGTTGGCGCCCACGTGGCGGGTATGGTCGGTATTATTTTAGCCGTACCCGGAGCGATTTTGATTGAATCGTCAATTACGTTAGTTCGGACTATTCTTTCCCTAAAGAGTAAATCAGCTGTCCATGTCTGAACCTCTTCCGCCAAAACTGTACGTGGTTGGTACGCCCATTGGCAATTTAGAAGATGTTACTTTTCGCGCCAAAAGAATATTGTCCGAAGTTTCTATCATCGCCTGTGAAGATACGCGCGTCACAAAAAAGTTACTCGACCACTACGCAATTACCACCTCAACAATCAGTATCCACCATCACACGCCAGCCGCGGAGTTAACTCGGCTACTTGATCGAGTTGAACAGGGGAACACTGTAGCGGTAGTCACTGATGCCGGTATGCCAGGTGTCTCTGATCCAGGCGGAAAACTTATTGCTGCCGCAGTGGAACGCAATATCGCAGTAGAATCTGTGCCCGGTCCATCAGCGTTGACCACGGCTATCAGCTTGAGCGGTGTGCCCACAGATCAATTTCTATTCTTAGGATTTTTACCGCACAAAAAAGGCCGGCAAACATTGTTCAAGCGGATTGCCGAAACAGAAGAAGCGGTCGTGCTCTATGAATCGCCACATCGACTAATGAAAACACTAGCATCATTGAAAGCAACCATAAGCACGCGTCATGTCGTAGTGGCTAGAGAATTAACTAAGCTACACGAAAGTATGGTTAGGGGAACTGCAGAAAAAGTTTTACAACATTTTACGGAGCATGCTGATCAGGTGCGGGGGGAAGTGGTCATTGTGATTGGACCGAGATAAATACATGTCTGCTGAAAACCCAGAATTCCTGAAAGAGAAATATAGCCTCCATAACGCGGAGGAAGTTGAAGCTGCGGCGCAGCGGACTGAGATTCGGACTGGTGAAACTATTCCCCAAGATCCAGCAGCGCGCATTCAAAACTACCTCGAACGATTCACCGGGATTCTTGAACGCGAAGATCCGAAGCATCGAGAACGAGGGGTTGAGGCACTCAAGCAGATTCTTCACGACAAATTTGTGATTAAGCCGGAAGAAATCCCGGAAGGCTATTTTGCCAATCAACGCCGGATTGCTCGGGAGCAAGGACATGGCGATGTTGATATTCCCCAAGAAGTCCGCGATCAACTAACGGAAGTAGTCATCGCCGATCAAGAAACCACCCTCGACCAGTGGATTGAGTATCTGGCTTCACGCGATGCCACGTATCCGGACTGGTTGAAGTATTACGCGGTTCGCAGTGTGCTTGGCATGGGATCGTATGATAAAGAAAAACATCAATTCGGTAAACGTTCAAAAGGCACCACTAAGCCGTTCCCGGATCTCAACCGTGAGGCGTTGGCCTATGTACTTGATGCCATTCAGAAAAACAATTCTACAACCGGTTACGACTTTTCTACCTTAGCCGAAGAAGACCGCCCCCAATTCGAACAACTTCTGACGGGTGAGAATTTTTCAAAACTCTACGCCTT
>JAYUIJ010000027.1:0-12047 GCA_043766165.1 Candidatus Kerfeldbacteria bacterium | reverse complement strand
TCACTTTTTTGCCTTGAATATTGGCCTGTTTGTATATTCTAATCTCATTTGCTCAATTTCGGGATTATGTAGAATGTACTCTCGAATTCTTCCAAGTGATTCCTCGTTACGAATGATATGTTCATAGTAATTTGCTTGCCAACATTGCTGTTTCAAGAGATAGCTTATTTTTGCTTTTGCTCGTCGTGCAACTTCTCCCAGAAAAGTGTTAGATTTTTCAAAATGGATAATGCAATGTACATGATTCGACATCACTGTTATTGTATCAATTTTGACTCCGACAAAAGATTCAGCAACTTCATGGAACACTTGTTCAATCAGTTCTTCAAAATCAACAAACAAAGGTTGCCGTAATCGTGACACAATAGTCACAAAATAATAACCATCTGATGTATAGTCATACATTGGTAATCGTTTTATCTTAACTCCTAACATAGAAAAAATATTACAATAAGGCCTGCCCTCCTGGCCAGCCACCACCGATACTCTAATTCACTTCCTAGGTTCTCGTCAACCCCGTCGCTTCACGCCATACCACGTCAAAACGATACCTAGAAAAATAAGTTCACTGATAACAAAAACGACGCGTGTGACCAGGGCAACTAAGCTAGCCGCCGCATTCGTTAAAGTCCCAGCAACTAATTTCACAAACGTGACTTCGCGAACGCCCAGACCCATCGGGGTAATAATACTGATGTAGCCTACGAGCCACGCAGCCACGTTTATCCCGATCAGTCGAGCATAGGTTATGGTTGGGAGGGCAGGAAAACTATGGTAAATCATCGCGCTTGCTAGACCAAAAACCAACCAGACGAAACAATACCATAATAATAAAACTAAGCTTTCAGTCAGCGACACGCGTGGGACATCTTTCCAGTGCAATAGTTTTGCCACCCCGACAAATATCCAGGGCGTGGCTAGGGGTAAGAGCACGACAATCCCTAACGCTACCCACCACCAGCGCTGTGGATCAAGAAATAAGGCAGAAATTAACGCCGCGCCACTGAGTAAACCAAAAGCTTCGACCACTAATGCTTGGATCGCGCCTGAGGGATTAGCGCCGGCGGTGACACTGCTCCGATACTTTGCGGCAAATGACCAGACATTCCCGGGGACATAGCGCATGAGCTCACTGATGGTCCATGAGCGAAGTGTTTGATGACGTTGTAACTCAGAACCGTGACGACGAACAATCACTTCCCACGCCAAGAAACGCAAGAGGAACCATACTTGAAAAACCGCGAGTCCGCCGATTACCCACCACAGACGCAAATGCAACAAACTTTGCCAAACTGTATGATCAAGTCGTAGTAACCAGCGAATAATAAAACCTAAAGCTAGAATGGTAACAATCCATCCAACCAGCCGCCAAACGCTTAGACGCGAGCGAGGACGATCGTCCATGGCATCGAGCGAATCACTTGTTCAACCTGGAATTCTGTAGCAACAAATTTTGAGAAACTTTCGGCTGACCAATGATTGATGTGCTCGGGATGATTACCAAACGTTTTGAGATGGCCACCACGAACCAAGTTACCTAGACGGAAAAACGGTTCCCAGGGAACGGAGAGTACCACGTAATTTTTTGCGACTCGTTTTAGCTCTCGCAAAGCTTCCTCTGGATGATCCAGGTGCTCGAGTATTTCACTGGCTACTACAACATCCCAACTATTATCTGGCTCATTGATATGATAAATATCGCCCACCCGCAAATCCAAATGAGGAAAAATTCGATGTCCCTCATTAACAAAACTCTCAACGACATCAAGACCAACCATGCGTGTCTGTGGTAGGCGTTGATGTAGTCGTTCTAATAGAAATCCTTCCCCGGTTCCGACTTCCAGTAATGATTGAGGCGAAACGCCCGCGACCGTGGCAATAAACCGTCGTTGAAAAGGACGGAGCCACATTTTTCTGAGCGGATTCGGACTTTCGTATTTATGTTGGTTAGTGGAACTCATCCCGTTAGACGGTTTAGATTGCAAAAAGTGTTGTAAAAATAATTTCTTAACGTATGTACTGTGCCGTCTAACGGGATCATTGTTTGTTTCGTTGTTGGAGAATTAAATCGCCGAGCAGGCCGGTAAAAAATAATTGAAGCCCCGCCAGCACAAATAATATGCCAAAAATAAGGAGCGGACGATCGCCGATAGTGTGCCCTTCAAAATGCTGAACAGTTAAGTAGATCAGAATAACAACTCCGATCAATAGCATCAATGCGCCCCAGCGGCCAAAAAAATGGAGGGGCTTCCAGCGGTATCGTGTAATGAGTAATAAACTCATTAAATCAAAGACGCCGTTCAATCGTAATCCATATTTTGAAACACCGTGCTGACGTGGATGATGGGTGACCGGTAACTCGATCGCTTTCCAACCTTGAGCAGTTGCCAGCAGCGGTATAAATCGATACAGATCGCCATAGAGATCTAAACTTTTTGCCACTTCACTCCGGTATGCTTTTAATCCGCAATTCAGATCATTGAAATGTGTGCCGAGCGCGCCGTTCGCTAGGCTATTAAAGACTTTCGATGACAAAACTTTTACTAGCGGATCATGACGTTTCTGTTTCCAGCCGCCAACCATATCGGCATTTTGTTCATCAAGCGCGGCGATGAGTTTTGGAACTTCCGTTGGATCATCTTGCAAATCAGCGTCGAGGGTGACTATCACATCGCCAACCGCCGCGCTAAAACCGGCCATTAGTGCGGCTGACTTTCCGCGATTGCGACGAAGATCGACGAGACGGATTTTTGCATTCAGTGCGCCTAGTTCCTTGATCCACCTCAATGTCCCGTCAGTACTTCCGTCACTAACAAAAATAACTTCCCAATCAGGAAAAGTTTTTAAAATTGGTTCAAGCGCGACCCACAAATGCGGCAGACTTTCGGCTTCGTTGTAGGCCGGAATAACACAAGACAGCTTCGTCATACGAGCATGAGTGTATCAGATTAGCTTGCTCGGGGCAAGCTTAATCGAGATGAATTATTTGTCCCGGTTGGAGCGAAGTTGGCTCTTGTGGTCGCTTTGGCGTCGGTGGGATAACCGTTGATGGAGTTGGCTGTGGGCGCGATGGAATAGGTGGTGCTTTCGCTGGTTCAGATGACCGCGGACGCAATTCATTCAACGATATACTTGATGCTGATACGGCCGGTGGTTGAGCTGGAGATTGCGATTCTTTCATGGGAGCAGGACGTGGGCGTAACTCGCTTAAGGAAATGCTAGCCGCTGGAATTTTTGAAGCAACCGGCTGCGACATAGGTCGACTAGACTGTTCACGCATTGGCGGACGCGATGGTTGGCGTGGGCGTTGATTCTGCATCGGTCGTGGTGACTGTCGACGCATCTCTTGTGGCCGACTCGGCGGCGGCGAAAATGTTCGGGGTGGATGGGACGTGGTCGTAGCTGGTGCCCCTGGTTGAACTGCTTGGATAAGCGATATGCTAGCCGCAGGAGGCGCTACGACCACAGGCTGACGATCAAGTACTACCATGTCTTCTCGCGGTTGTGGCTCGCGCCGCGGCTGTTCATCCCGGTCATCACGTGAAGCCCGATTTTCGGCTTGGGCGGTTGCGGCAAATGTTTCGGACATCCCGCTCCAGCGAGCAATTTTATCTTCAACCACTTCGCGTGGCTTAGCATATCGCTCGCGTGAAACAGCAATGACTTTTTCTTCCAAGTTGTCAGGATTACCCACCGGCGGCATGCCAGTCGCTGAAAATGGTTCTGAAGCCACGCCATCGATCATCAGTTTCAAGTACATATCGTACTTGGTCAGGTTCAACAAGTCAGGCTCTTCAAAGACTGGGGTAAATTCCTTAGCTAAAAACTCAGCGTCAGCGGCGCCCACGCGGAAACAGACCATGGTTCCCACGTTGCCGAACACGGCCGCTTGAACTTTTTCATCAAGCTGCTCAATATATTGGTGAGCAATAATTAAATCTAAACGATATTTCCGAGCTTCAGATAAAATACTGGCAAATGATTCAGTGGCAAAGTTTTGGAACTCGTCGACGTAGAGGAAAAAATCCCGACGTTGTGGTTCAGGAATGTCAATCCGGCTCATGGCCGCTAATTGGATTTTAGTAATTAACATAGCACCAAGTAAACTCGCGTTGTCTTCACCGATACGTCCTTTGGCCAAGTTGAGCAAGAGAATTTTTTCGGTATCCATTGTTTCCCGCATATCAATCGTTGATTTCGGCTGGCCGACGATGTTACGAATAATGGACGACGATAAGAACTGTCCAATCTTATTTTGAATTGGCGAGACCGCTTCCGTACGAAATTTATCATTAAACGAAGAAAATTCATCACGCCAAAAGGCTTTTACAATTGGATCGGATAATTGATCTTGAACTTTTAGGCGGTATGGTTTGTCGACCAACATTCTTGTCACCCCCAGCAAGGTTGATCCAGGATATTCAATCAAAGCTAAGATGGTATTCCGTAAAATGTGTTCCAGCCGTGGCCCCCAGGAGTCGGCCCAGATTTTTTTGAAGACGGCGATTAAACCCGAAGCAACTAAGTGACGATGGGTCGGATCAACTGATTCCAGAATATTAAAGGCGATCGGAAAATCCATGTCAGCCGGATTGAGGTAGATGACATCGTTAATGCGGTATGATGGAACGTACTTGAGTACTTTTTCCACCAAGTCGCCGTGCGGATCAACGACGGCTAATCCCCGCCCCGAACGAATATCCTGAATAACCATGTTTTCCAACAAGGTTGATTTACCCATACCTGTTTTTCCGATAACATACATATGCCGACGACGGTCATCGGTTTTGATCCCAAACGGCTGCAGTGAACCGCGGTAGTTCGTTTTAGCAAAGAGGGTAATGTCGCCGTTAGGGTTTCGCTCTGTGTCTGTTTCTGGCATGGGCGTTATCCGATCGGTAAGTTAGGCGGTGGACCGCCGGTACTTCCGGCTACGGCCGGGGTAGGACTGGGGACAATCTTTCCGTCGGCCGCTGGCTGAACCTTTGGTACATATTCCAATTCTTCCCCAACTGGCAAGGCCACTGGCGGCTCACCACGCTTGGCTTCCTGCTTCTTGACCTGTGGTGCTTTAACGGTAATAACTGGAAAGTGCCAGAGTGAGGCTAACTCTTCAATGTTCAGTACAAATACTTTACGACCACGCCAAATACTCCGGTACTTGTAGCCCCATAGAATTCTTTTTTTCAAGTTATTGACCCGTCGTTTAACAAAGAAAAAATCACGTGAAGTTTTCATTTTACTATCCGGCTTGAATCCATTGAGGTCAAGCGTATTAAATTGTTTTAAAGCGCCGGTGATGGCGGAAACTCGAGCTTTGCTAAACTGATCAAGCGTTCCAAAATATAATGTACGAAATTTAACGTCAAATCCTAATTTAGAAATTTTTAAACCGATAGCTTCAGCCTGAGCTTTAATGTTGGTAGAAATAGCCAACAAGTTACTGGTAGTCTTATTATCTTCTTTCTGCGGCTTGGCGGGCTCACCCGGATCAATTAAGGTTCGGGTAATTGTTTCCCATGCCCCCGTCGCGATCTGCCCCGGCGCTTCAGCGAGTGTGCTGCCTAGTCCCGATTTTTTTTTGGCTGGCGATTTAAAACCAATAATTTTATTGATCAAGGTCTGACCTTTATCGCGCCAAGCGTTACTGCCATTCGGACGGAGGACTAACTGAAACCACATCTGCTCACCAGATTTCATCCGACCGAACATTTCTAAAGTTGAAGCAAGCGGGTCAAGAAATGTCTGAGTTAAACTATGTTCCCACATAGGGTAGGTACGAATTGGGAATGCTTGGTCGGCGGTTAAGGTCATTTCACAACCCCACATGTCGTATTCATCGTTCGGAAATACCGCCGGGAATTGATCAACATAATCTTCAACCTCAGAAATTTCCGCATTCGGATATTGGGCATAAATAGCGGCTTCAACTAAATCCCGTTGAACTTCCGGTGCTCGAATCAAAAATTGGATAAAGCCACCGACCGAAATTAATTCAACACTAATGGTCGGTTGGACATAGCCGTCACGATATTGTTCTAGAAAATTTGGATTTTTTAAGATACCGTGAAAATGACTAAACATATGTTCGACCGCTTTTGGTGTCTGCTCGTTCTCGCGCGGTACATCGATGGCGAGCAGAACATATTTTGTGTTCATCACGAACCGGCCCTGAATAAAATCAAGGTACAGCCACCAGACACCGTAGCCGGCAGCAATAACTAACACAATCCACCCGCCGTGGGTAAAAGCCCACCAGAAGGCGTCTAACGGGGTCGAAAATTCTGGGATCGTGATCTGAAAATTCATTGAGGAGGTATCGTCGGGACCGGCTCCGCTAATGTATAGCGGCCGTCAGCCAGGCGACGGAATTTGTCTTTGTTTGTGAGCGCTAAAGCAATGGTATTTTTTTTGACCATCCGCTGTTGCATGACGGTCGTGACTAATTCATCGCGAGTCATCGGTTCATTCTTATCATGGAGAATGCTAACCAAAACATCTGCTACTACGCCTGGTTTATATCCCCACTCGCGTAAGGCGTAGATACCGCGTCCCACTAAAACGTATTCTTTATTGAGAATCAGTTCGTTATGCACCGTCGGCGGATAGGCTTGTCGGTGATCAAAACCAATTTCGTTAATCGTTAACGTAATTTCCTGAAAGTGCATAGGCTTGCCGTGCTTGCGCATGACCAAGAGTATTTTATCATGCATCCGCTTCGGAACGATAGTGCCCCAGGTTCGCAAACCTAGCTCGCCGAAGGGATTGCGTTCAATCGAGGTAGCGACGCTGATGTAGCTGAGTAATATCTGTTCTGGTAACTGGTCGTGGTGTTGTTTGACAACGTCGGTGACTTGCAGGCGTTGAATCACATCGCTTTGGGCTAATGGTTTACCAGCGGCTTCTAAAATTTTCTTTGCTTCCTGTATCACATCAGTTAAAAGAGAAACATTACCAAATTTTAATTTCCAATACGGTTTAAAGGCAGCGTCAGTGACTGGCTCAACTTTGTCATCAAGCAATTGTTCTAATAAAAAGCGAACAGCCGCTTGCCGTGGTCGTGTCGACTCCCCTGTGCCTTGCAAATGTTGCAACAATTCTTCTTCCAACATTAATCCGCCGTGTGATTCCAATAATTGCTGTAAGACCAAGAAGAGCCCATGCAACAAATGGGCGGTTGAGGAAGAATCTTTGAGATGTTTAATCGCCCAGTGCTGGATCTGTCGAACGCGTTCGCGGGTAACTGTATATGACTGCCCGATCATTTCTAATGTTTCCGGTTCGTTTTGTCCTAATCCATAGCGTCGGCGAATAACGTCAGCTTCTTTGACTGAGACGAGTTTCAATAAGCTGCTGACGGTTTCCAATGCGTCAAAATTCTCCAAGGTCTCAGTTTGCTGACTTTGAAGCACCCGGTCGAGTAGGTTCGCCTGTGGTTGGGATAGGTTGTTGTCGTCCATAATGTGGAATACCTGAAAATACCTTACAAACCGCAGTATAGCACATTATTGACAATGTGTCAAGCAATCATTTGAATCAAAAAACAGCTTGAAATAAAGGCTGTTCAACCTACCGATTCCGCCGCTTAAACCGTTCGTAAACGACAAGTAGCGGTGAAGCAACGAAAATAGATGAGTATGTTCCGCTTGCAATGCCAATTAATAGAGCCAAGACGAAATTTCGTATAGTAACTCCCCCAAATAAGTAGAGCGCTGTTAAAACGAGTAAGGTTGTTAATGACGTATTGAGTGAACGGACTAAGGTTTGGTTTAAGCTGACGTTGACCGTTTGCTCAAACGTATGCTCAGTCCCAAGGAGTAATCGTTCACGAACGCGGTCAAAGACGACAATCGTATCGTGTACCGAGAATCCTAAAACAGTGAGCAGCGCCGTCACAAACAAACTATCAATTTCTATTTTGTAATAATGCCCCAGAATAGAAAAAATACCAACCACAATGAGAATATCATGAGCTAAGGCAATTACGGCAGACGCGCCGTAGACCCAAGCCGGTACTGGACCAACGCCAACTTTGCGGAAGGCCCAGCTGATGTACAAAATTATTGCAATCAGCACGATAATAATCGAGGTAATAGAACGGCGTAATAATTCTTTACCGACAGTCGGACCGATTGTTTCAAATGATTTTTCTGAGACGCCGGTATATTCACTGTTTAGTTTATCAACAATTTGTTGGCGCTGGTCGTTGGTGATATTCGGCAAACTGACAACCATGTCGTGGTCCCCTAACGTTTGGGCGGTGGCGGTGCCAAATTTCAAATCGGTTACGGTTTTTGCGACCACAGGACTCTCGACTCGCTTGTTAGCAAAAGTAACCGTCAGTCGACTACCACCAGTGAAATCAATCGCCGGTCGTAATCCCCAAATAAATAACGATACCAATCCCGGAATTAAAATAGCAATCGAGACCGCGAATAACCAATTACGTTTTTGGATAATCTTATACATGATGTTCAGGTTCAATCATTTTCGGAGTGGTGTAACCAAATAACCATAGGTGTTTGGCCATCCATTTACTCACTACCAAATGCAATAATGTCCGAGTAACCGTTAAGGCGGAGAACATAGAAACAAGAATTCCGATTGATAATGTCACCGCGAACCCTTTAATTAAACTCGATCCAAACCAGATTAAGATGAAGGCCGTAATCAAACTTGAAACGTTAGAATCGCGAATTGAAAGCCAAGCTCGGCGAAAACCTTCATCAATAGCCGATAGCAATGGGCGACCATTCATCAGCTCTTCCTTAGTCCGTTCGAAAACAAGAATGTTCGCGTCGACAGCCATCCCGATCGATAGAATAAACCCAGCAATACCGGCTAACGTGAGCGTCACCGGCCACAGTTTGAAAATAGCCAAAACAATCAGGGTGTAGATGAATAAGGCAAACACCGCCAATAACCCTGGCAAGCGGTAATAGATAATCATGAAAATAGCCACCAGTAACAAGCCGATTAATCCAGCCACTAAACTTCGCTCAATGGATTCGCGGCCCAGTGTAGCGCCGACGTTTTGTTGACTAACTAGAGTGATCGGTACCGGTAAGGCACCGGCATTTAGTCGTTTGGCTAGATCTTTAGCATCCTTTAAAGCAAAGTTGCCGGTGATGACTGCCGTTCCGTTGGTAATTTCCGTTTGGACATTTGGTGTACTAATGGCTGCGCCATCTAAATAGATGGCAATAATTTTATTTAAATTTTTCTTGGTTAACTCGGCAAAAAGTTTTGTGCCTTCACTATTAAATTGCAGCTGAACTTCCGGTGCGCCACTATTTGGATCGAAGACGACATCTGCTCGTTTCAACTGTTTACCAGTCAACGACGTAGCGACGTAATTATTTTGGTTTATTGGCGAGGTGAGCACGCCAATAAGAATATGTGCCCCATGTACTTCGAGCACATCCTTGCCGTCCACTTTTTCCGTTTTAGATTCAATCCGTTTAATAATATGATAACCAAACTGCGTTTTCACCGGTTCCTTAGTAATTTCCCCATCTTTTAAATCTTTGAATAATGCCTTGTCAAATTCCACCACAAATTGCCCTTCTTTGGCAAACCCTAAGTCACCACCAGTTCCTTTGCTGCCCGTATCGTCAGAATATTTTTTTGTCAGAGCCGCGAAATCTGCTTTTGGTTTTTTGACTTGTGCTAAAACTTCATTAACTTTTTTTAGCGCGTCTGTATCAGATAATCCGGTTGGTGTTCCTTGTTCACGGAATTCTAGAAGCGGCGTTTCGCCAATCAGTTTTATCGCCTGATTAATATCTTTCACCCCCGCCAAGTCAACACTGACCCGATAGTCGGCCCCAACCCGACTTGTTTGAATGACTGGTTCCGCCACGCCGTAGGCATTGACCCGGCGCTCAATCACATCACGAACCCCATCCAAAGCTGAGGCACGATCGGCAGACGGTACTTTAGAGACATCAGCCGTGTACTGCAAGCTGGTTCCACCTTGTAAATCCAACCCGAGGCGGATATTCAGGTCACGGCGAAAATTACCCAGGTGGATATTTGGACCTTTTGGATAATCAACTACACCAGCCGCCGCAATCAAGAGCAGGAGAAAGACGGTGGAAATCCAGATACTGCGACTTTTCATCCAGCTAGAAGTGATAGAAATAAAGCGTCACACTGCACTTGGCGTTCGCGCTGTAAAAAATAGTAGGGGAAATAATCATGGCACTCGTCGCTTCTGGCTGGATTCATGACAACACAAAATTGATAGACGTGGCCTCTAGTATAGAGGAATCCTGCCTATTCGACAAGTCGTCTATTTTTCGATCACCACTGGCGTCCCAACCGGCGCCCAGTCATAGAGCGATTTTGCTTCAGCTAAGGTTTGGCGGATGCAGCCGTGTGAGACCGGTGTGCCAATGTGGGCCGCGCCTTCGTATAACCGACCACCGTTTTTTAGTTTCCAATATGGTAACGAATGTAGTCCCATCGAACCGTCCGGCGTAAAAGCCATCCAGTATTCCATGTACAAGCCGTACGCTTTGGAGTAGGCACTGGTAATTTTGTTGTACGTGCGATACGTGCCGGGCGGCGTTGGCGTGGACCATTTGCCAGTGGAAACGCGGCGGAGAGAAACGATGCTGCCGTTTTCGTACATAGTCAGCGTTTGTTTCGATAAAGAAACGACGATTCTTTTTCCCGCTCCGTTTCCCGTGCCTGATTGGCTGGTTGGCACGGCAACCGGGATTAAACTACCGCTCATGCTCGACACGGCAACTCGGACACCACCACGGAAATTATTTTCAAAAACTAAGGTGCTAGAAAGTAATGTACCGGTCATGCTGTACATTCTCATATCAGGTCCACCACCAAGCGACGGACCGGTGGCAATTCGATCGGCGCGGAATGCAACGTTGATGCCAGTTTTTACATTTTTATCATACGCTAACCATTCACCAAGTTTTTTTTCTGACAATAATCCATACACTTGAACTAGCGGTTTATCGCCTTGGCTACCACCGACCACGATGACGTGCTGGTTGTATGTATCACTCCAGCCACCAGCCACCGTCACGCCATTTCCTGATTTTGTTCCAAACGGTGAGATGGAAGAAATAACTTGTGAACCGGAAGCGGTATACGCCCGGACTTCGTTCTCGCGACCAAAACCAGAACCGACAATAATGTAACCGCCTGAGTTATTGTGTCCGGCTGCGATGGCAACATTCATTCCGCCCACGTAGTTTGCTTCGAAAGCGTTGAACTTTCGTTCTAAAGTCCCCTGCCAAGTAAAGACACGGACTTCGGAAGTTCCGCCAGCTTGCTGTGCGACGACGATTTGTGTCGCACCGTTACCGTCAACATTTCCAGCAGCAACCGTGATGCCAGTGCGAAGTTTTTTATCAAACGCATAAAACGAAGACATTAACGATCCGTCAGCGGCGCGAACTTCAACCAACGGCCCGCCTTTTGGTCCAGCACCAACAATGTATTCATCAACACCGTCTGCGTTTACATCAGCCGTAGCAATCGTCGCGCCACCTTTAAACGTTCCAGTGAATAACGAAATTCTCGACGTGGATGACCCTACTTGAATTTCTGCGTTACGTTGTAGAACCTTGGTACTTTTTTCCGCGGCATACGATGTCGGAACAGTTACAACAAAACCACCAATCAAGATGGCGGTTAACATATATGCAAAAAATCTGGAACTGCCGACGGTCGGGGTAGTCATAAAAAATTTAAACAAAGGTGGAAGGGAAAGTCTCAAAGGGTTAAATCGCCGAAGCGATGTGGCCACTCAGGTGAATTCTGCAATGAATTGATTCAGTACACAATTCACCTGGAGACTTTCCCCGCGCTTTTGTTTTTCTGTCTGTTTTCCTAAAGAACAGATGTTGAGGATGGTATGAATATGCACTCAACAATCCTTAGTTTAGCACAAAAATCGGGGTTTGTCAATATTAAAGGGTAATGTGTACAGACATATGGCGGTTTCCCATACACTGGGTACATGTCTGTCACTATGGTTAAAACAATCCAAGAAGAACGTCTCCGATGGGTGTTAC
>JAYUIJ010000026.1:0-29590 GCA_043766165.1 Candidatus Kerfeldbacteria bacterium | reverse complement strand
ACCAGGTCGAACTTGAACATGCCGACCAGGCCCCAGTTGAGACCGCCGACCACCACGAGGATGAGGGCGATCCAATCCATTCCATTCATTTTCATAGGATGTGGAGTGAGTGAATAAGGTTACTGTACTTACGGAATCAAGACGGTATCGATGACATGGATGATGCCGTTGCTAGTCATCACATCATAGAGTACGACCTGACTGTTGTTGATGAATAAGTTACCGTTCATCATTTTGATTGTAATTGTCTTTCCGTCAGCCATAGTGGCTGATGTAAGTGTCATTGCTGTTGCGGCCGGAACTGTTGCTCCGCTGACGACGTGGTAGAGGAGGATATCAGTCAACGCCGCTTTCTTGCTTGGGTCCGTTAACAAGGTGTTGACCAAGCCAGCCGGGAGTTTTGCGAAGGCGTTATCGGTCGGAGCAAACACTGTGAACTTACCTTCTGAATCAAGAACTTTGTCTAGACCAGTGTAGTTCAAGGCCGCCGTTAGGCTTTCGAAGTTACCGAACTCGCTGAGGTATGCGTATGACGTTTGCATCGGCATACACTTCACTTCGTTTTTCTGATTGGTCAGATTCTGGAAGCGTTGAAGATGCCATGGGTTTTCGAAGTCGAAGCGGTCAACCAGGCGTTGCTGTTGACGACTGAGCATACGACATTCCTTATTGCCGTAGCCTGACCAGTCAGAAGATCCGTGAGCGGAGGCGGCGAATGGGGCGAACGTGACGGCCGCTAACATCAGGGAGAGGAGTATTTTTGGAGATTTCATTGGATATTGTTCTTAGTGAGTTAATCGTTATTGCGGAAGGAGCACAGTATCGATGACATGGATGATGCCGTTCGACGCTTCGATGTCAGCTTGGGTAACCATCGCGTTGTTGATCTTGACGCCGTTTGAGGCATCGATGGTAATCGATTGACCGTTAACGGTTTTGGCGGAGGTTAACTTAGCAGCATCAGCAGCCATGACTTTTCCCGCGACCACGTGATAGGTCAGGATCGAAGCGAGTTTCGCTTTGTCATCAAGGAGGGCTTCCAAGGTGCCGGCCGGAAGTTTCGCGAAAGCGGCATCAGTCGGAGCGAACACGGTAAACGGACCTGGACCGCTAAGGGTTTCCACCAGGTCAGCAGCTTGCACGGCTGATACGAGGGTGGAGAATGAACCGGCGGCAATAGCTGTTTCGACGATATTCTTGGACATAGTTATTTCAGTTGTATTAGTGGCTGAGGTATTCGTTGTGTCATTCACCGCTTCTTTCTGATTCGACCCGGATGATACTAGGGACCACGTCCCGATACCAACCGCCAGAATGAGAATGCCGATGATGACTGGGGTCTTACTGTTCATGGACTTTTCCTTTCTTCGTTCGTTAGTTAGTAAGTCTTGCGTGAAAAAAGAATACCCGATATACTCAATTCATGCAAAACGTGCATTTCAGTCCAACCCAACTCGCCCCCCTGTTTGACGTCAATGTTTCCACTATCAAACGCTGGGTCGATCGTGGGATGCTCATCGCCACCGTTACCGCCGGCGGACATCGAAGAATTACGCGCGATAGCTTAGCTAAATTTGTGCAGCGTTACCCACAATTTGGCCAGGATTCTTATGTCTTGGGAAATCTATTGAAACAAGGCGCAAGTCAATCGCCTGAGGAATTTTGGACACCGTATTTTTCCGCCCTCAAAAACAATCGTCCAGAGGAAGCGGAAAAAATTATCGATCGTTTGTTCCTAACGAATATACCCTTAGTCACCATCCTGGAAACCGTGATCGGGCGAACGTTAACTGAAATTGGCTTGGCTTGGGCCACCGGAGAACTTTCGGTTTATGATGAACACCGGATGTGTTTTCTCATTCGTTCACATCTCTTCCACCTGGAAGGCTACCTAGCTCCCCCATCCGTCAAGAAACCGCGAACCGCTATTCTCGCCTGTGTCGCCGGAGATCAACATGAGCTCCCCCTCCAAATGCTCGGCTTACTCCTGCGCCAAAACGGTTGGGCCGTCCATATTCTTGGCATCAATATTTCACGGGTTGAACTGTTACGCGCGGCCAAAAAACTTAAACCGCAACTGATTGGCATTTCGCAAACATACCACCAGAAGAATTCCTTGGATTACCTCAACGCCATGGCGACCTACAGTAAGAATTCAAAAATCCGGCTGGCTTATGGCGGACAAGGTTGGGGGGTAGTTGTACGCAATCGGAGCTGGCCGGTGCGCTCAGGAATTCGCTATTTTGGACGACTGAGCGACTTTGCTCGCGAAGTACGGTAGTGCACGCCTAGTCAGAAAGTATACCGTTGTCTCTTTAGGGCAGTGCCGTCACCGAGCATTTCCCGTCCGTCCCACAAGCTAAACCAGGAGTTTCGCCCCCGCCGAATGTCGCGGCAAAGAGTCGGACGCCGCCTTGCGGAAATTCTACTTTCAGCAGATGTTCGCCAAAGGCAGGAAATTGTGCGACTCGATATAACGTTTGATCACCTGCCGTCGACATGACATTCAATTGAAGCGCACCTACGCCATCGATAAACACATCGAGCGGGTGATTACCACTACCAACACCGTTGACGACGAGATACACATCTTTAGCTCGAACACGCATTGATACAGAACTACCGGGCTCAGCTTCGGCGGATTCGGATGAAACATTCCAGGTTCCTTCAAACCCCCAGGCATGCGGCGCGAGATCACTTTGGAACGAATACGTTTTCGTTCCGATCGTCAGTTGTTCTACGGATGCTGCCCGTTCAGCCCGAGCTAAACCAAAATATGTTTCGGGAGATTGACCTTGAGCGAAAGGTTGGCTAGCCGTATCAATCAGACCTGTGGTAATCGTTTGCCCGGCAGCCCTGAGTAATTCTTGAATGGCTTGCTCCGACGCATCGTACTCTCCTTCCCCAAAGTGGGTATAGCGAATATTTCCCTCAGCATCTATCAGGTATTCAGCCGGCCAATAACGATTTTGGTAAGCATTCCAAGTACTGTAGTCCGGATCCATTGCTACCGGATAGGTGATCTTAAAATCTTTAACTGCTTGTTTAACATTCGCCGGAATTTTTTCAAACTCAAACTCCGGCGTATGGACCGCAATAATTTCTAACCCTTGATCATGATACTTGTCATACCAGGCTTGAACGTATGGCAAGGTGCGAATACAGTTAATACACGTGTAGGTCCAAAATTTCACCAGCACAACTTTCCCGCGTAACTGAGTTAATGTTTGTGGCTGACTATTGATCCAGCCGGTGATGCCTGTCAATTCCGGCGCCGGTCCATAATTTTTTAATCCGGAAAGAGTAGACTTCGAAGAACGAACTGATGTTTTCATATCAACATTTTTTTCAAATTGTTGAAGTTGCGGCAACCAGTTTGGAGTGACGGAAATAAGCCAACTTTGTATACGACGATCAAGGTTCGTAGCCATCGTCAAGGCCACGACGATCATGATGACACCAAAGAATTTTTGAATGGCCTCAGTCTTATTCCCAAGTGAGCGAACGCGCGTCAGAATACGCTGACCGAGAATGGCAATCAAACCCATCGGCAGCGCGGCACCAACGGCATAGGCTATCGTCACGGCTACGGTTTGACCGGAAACTGTTCCGGTTTGAGCCGCGGCGACAACACTTGCTAAAATAGGTCCAGCACACGGCGTCCACACCGCACCAAGACCTAGCCCCAGTAGAAACCCGCCCCAGTAACCATGGCGCTCAACCGGCTTGCCTGATCGACTGAGCCGAGCACTCAGCCAACCTTCGAACTTCGTCATCCAACCAGGTACGAAGAAGAAGATACCAATGAGGATCAGTAACACGATCCCAAAGTTTCGTGAGAAATTTGGTGACAGTCCGAGTTGCTGGACAGCCCACGACAACGCTAGCGTAAAAACCGAGAAGGAGAGGATGACGCCGGTAATAATCCCCCACGGACGCAATCGCCCCTTCGCCGCGCCGCCGGATAACACAATCGGCAGCACCGGCAAAATACACGGCGCCAGAATCGTGACGAGACCAGCGGCGAAAGCAAAGAGGAGTACCAGCATACGCGTTAAATTATTTCACCCGCAATCGCCATGGCGTCGGTAGAACCGCTCCAGAGTTTGAGTTTATTTCCGTTCGGGTCAACTTGGACAAAGGTGTGCTGATAGGTAACGCCATACTTTTTCTTTAGGGCCGTTTCGGAATCATAATCGACTTTAAGAATCGTGACGCCGACCGGTAACTTCGAGATATTTTTTGTCAGGTCAGGATCTAAGACCTGGCAGATTGGACACCAATTGGCGTGGAAATACAGAATAGTGTCCCCCTGAGGAACTTTTTCAGCCGTCGCTAACGCGGTTGCAGAATAGGGAATATATTTCGCCGGTGCCACCGAGACTGTGGCCGAATTTGTATTGGCTGAGGTTTTCGTTGTCGTGTTTGAATTCGTGGTGGTATTCGTATTCTCGGTGATTGTTTTTCCGTCCGGTCCAATCATCGTTCCATCAGGCTTCACCATCGTACCATCCGTTTTGACCATGGTACCATCAACTTTAATCATCGTTCCATCAGGTTTAATCATCGTACCATCGGGCTTAACCATCGTACCATCCGGTTTCACAACCGTCCCGTCTGCCTCAATTGTATCTTGAGCTACATTCGCGTTGATCGACGAGGTATTAGTCTGGACAGTTTTTTTACTACAGGCCGCTCCAGTCAGAAGCATGGCAAGTACTGGCGTTAGAACAAAGATTCTTTTCATAGCGTGCTTGGATTATTACTATTAAATTATTTATTATCTTCAAACCACCGACCAAAAAGTTTTCCGGCCACTAAGGCAATAATACTAAGGATTGTCCACGGTTCGACGACGTAGGATAACGTTTGATAAATTAATATTCCGCTCAAAACCGTAGCGACCGACAGAAACGCATAATGACTTGAGCGCCACGAAATCATCCGATCCCGTTCATCCGGATTCGGTTTTTCCCACAGCGCGAGGAAAACCAGTACCGCGGCAGCCGAGCCGAAGTAGAGCGAAGCACTCGGTGGAAGATGAAACATTTTTACTTCCATGGCTAAAACCTCCATCACCGCTGCGCCAAGTAAAAAGAGAAGGAGTTTTTTCATATTAGGTCCACAAAAAAATATGTTCAACAGACTGATGAAACAGTTTTGCTATATCTAAAGCTAAGCCGACAGACGGTACGTAATTCCCCTTCTCGATCGCGACGATGGTTTGGCGGCTCACGCCAACCATCCGGGCTAATTCTTCTTGAGTCAAGTTCTTTTTTTCTCGGCATTCCTTAACGCGACTCATTAGTTTTTTCGACATGTCCACAGCGTATCATTAATAAAAAGGCGTGTCAAGTTAACTTGACACAGTAAAATTCACTGCAGGAAGTACCAAAAAAGCACTCTACCCAAGTGCTTTTTTAACTGCCTGGATATTTCTAGGCCGCTTCAAATCGTGCTTTGTTGTCGACCATCCACTTCTGCATATCATCTTGAGTTTTACTGGAGTCACTCATCACTTCCGGATGGGCGGTCATATAATGAGCCTTGAGGGCTTCCATCCAGGCTTCAAACGTTTCACCTTCAGCGGTTACTTCGCACATATCACACTTGAGGGTTTTCATGGGTTAAGCATTCATTAATAAGAATAAGCATTGTTCTAAGCTATCGCTACTCCGGCTCTTGGCAGGCAGTAATCATGAACTATATGTGTTTGGCACGCCAGTCGGGTCTGGTGCCAAACCTGTGCAAGCATTATAAGGATCTTAAAGGTTTTTTTCCAGAGCTCGATTTGAGGCATGTGGGTCGGGGGGGTCAAAAGTGAAATGAGACATAGGAATGAGATATCAGTGTGTCTCATTTTGCAAAGACTTCTTGGCTAACTCTAGCAATTCATCCTCGCCCTCTACCCCACAAAGTCGAAGACCCCATATGCATCGTGGTACATTATGTATTCTCCACTTTTTCGATCGCCACTCGGTACTGACAATAATCACAATCCTCCCCCGCCGCCGGTATCTTTGTGTTATTTAAACAGGCGTGGGCATCAATGATCGCTTGCTCGACCCATGAGTCATTGCCCTGATAGGGTAAGACATTCACATCAAACTCAAGTTTCCCATCAAACGCTTCTGCATCGCCGTTGCCGTTACAATATACGAAGTACCCGGTGTTGGAGACCTTGAATCCGTTCCGGCGAAACAGCCACTGGTAGACTTCCATTTGGCGCTTATACCCAATCTGCCAGTCCGCATCAAGATTGACCTCTTCACTCTTTGACGTGGCTTTGTAATCGACGATAATCAGTTCGCCCGACGGCTTCGCCCAGACATCATCAACGCCGCCGGTAATCTTGAAATTCGTATCAGCGTGGTGATAAGCGATACCGCGCCGTAAAGAGTCTCGCCACTCATCGATTTTTTCATGGGCGAATGGGACGGCGCCGATCTTGTACTTCTTCATCAAAGGGTGTTTCGTCCCTTTGGCTCGGTGGATATCAAACTCGCGTTTGAGTAGCTTGTCCACCGCAGAATTGAGGGAGAAGGGAAATCCTGGCGGGCGCTTAACACCGAGCCGACGATCAAGATAAAAACACTGTGGGCAGTTCAGGAAGAGGTCGATATTAGACCGGCTTAAGCGGTACGGTTCGGTGCTGGCCGGATCGTATAGGTTACGTGTTCGATGGGGCTTGTAATAATCGGACATGGTTATTTATACTGTTCCATAAATTCATTTATCTTCCATGCAATTTCCGCCCGTCGCCAATCAAGAAACTTCGGGTACTCACCAATCTCCCATAACTTTTCATCAATCGGAACTAGTTGTTGCCGTAACGCTTCATCACCACGTTGTTTTGTAACTACATCGGGAAAGTATTCTTTAGGCGGTCTATTCGTAATATGACGATTTGTCTTTCCTCCAATAAAAGCCATATTAGCAATTTCGTTGACTTCTTTTTTTTCGTAACTAGCATCCTGCAGTAAGGATTTTGGGAAAATGTGGTGGTACTGTATCGCATGTGAATGACCGATATGTTCCTCGGATAGCGGTAGTCCGGTGAACCAATCCTTCGCTCCAACCTTGTGCATGACAAAATATAGCATCGAGAACATTGGACTACGAATTCCCCTATACCGAATATCGTCAACATCGACCCCAAACTTCTTGACGCGAAGTTGTAGTTGTTGTAATAAATCGCTAAGTTTTCCGCTCTTGAATAATATAGCCAGATCTTGATCCAAAATTGTTTCCGAAGAACCCAAGCTGTAATGCCCGCGCATATGTGCGTAGAAGAACCATTTTAATAGTTGATTCGTTTCTTCCGCTGAGAGCCGCTCTTCCTTGAGGACAGCATAAACCGCGATCGGAATAATCAGGAAGGGTGATGATAAATAACTCAAGTGGTCTATGCCAGCGTGACTTCGTAGAAAGTTAATCGCAAACTGTAAGCCTTTGATTGCCAGCGCCCACGATTCCTCAAGTTTAGCATTAGATACCCTGCCGATGGTCTTAAATCGGCTTTGATGAGTCGCAAACACAACCAGTAGCCGAATAGGTAGACCCGATTCGATAATGAAGTCCTTCTCCAGATTAAAGGTTTCGGCCAGTTCCTCCGTTTTCTTCATAAATCCGGGCCAGCGAGATGTTATTTGCGCCAGTGCTAGGTCTGAACCACGAAGTTTAATGCCGAGCGAATTTACACGAACGAAAATCTCTGTGACTTCTTCGTATGAGCGCGTATTATCCAACACCTGCATAACATATTGGTAATCGGCAATTTTCTTAACTTGCTGTATTCGCTCGGCATATTTATCCCACTTTGGATCTTCAGATTTGACGCCAATTGCCCGAAGTATTTCACTGTCACTTTTAGAAAATATATCAGTAACTTTTACCCACGTTGGATTGTTTATCAGCGCTCGACTAGAAACAACAAATGTTCTTTTCCGCAATTCTTCTTGAATATCGTAACTAGCAGTTTCTTCGTCCTCAATTTCTTCAATATCCTCAGGAATATCCTCTTCATCTACTTCAGTGATATCCGTCGGCGCTCCCTCTGGATGCTCAACATTAAAGAGAATATCAATTGGCCTCCGTCTGTTTCGAACAGTTACGGGCTGGCCATTGAGTATTGCTGTTAACGATGTAATTCGCTGTTGTCCATCGAGTAATAAATACCTCTGTGACCCAATCGGGGCACGCGTAGGAGCTACGGCAAGTTCCCGAGTTTCGACCTCTTTATCGGTTTCCCAAACCAGAATTGTCCCTGATGGATAACCACGATACAGGGAATCGAGTAAATCACGAACCCGTGTTGCCGGCCAAACATATCGCCGTTGCATTTCCGGAAGAAGCAACTCGGCACGCTCTACTTTATCGACCAGCTCGCGTATAGAAATATCAACTTTTGGCATAGAGAGTACTTCTAAATGTTTAGGCAGGAATTAACATTTTTGAATCCTGGTAATGTTCATACACAAAGTTATATATTTCCAATCCCCTAAACTCACAGTCCTTCTCGGAGTATGTTGGTTCGGGTAATTGCTTATACAGCAAATCCGAAATGGCGACTTTTACTTCTGATCGGTTAGTTTCAAAATCTCGCCAATGTGGGACAAGAAGCGGTTTGAGATTTTCGAGTAATTCATGAGCCGCGCCTTTTACTTTTGCCACTTGATCAGGATTGAGTTTCTCTTTCACCAACAAATCGAAAATGGCCAGTTCATACTCAGTTAAATGTTCTTTCACCGATCGCTGTTCTTCCTCATTAAGATCTTGTGCAAGTATAATGAGTTCATCAAACAGTTGGTCAACATCGTGTGCGCCGCTGTTATACTCCTTGAGGAGCGACAGCAGGCGCTCCATAAACCTTGCCCGCTTCTTGTTACGCCTAATCATGTCGTTAATTTTCTGTTCCAACTCCGCTGACATGGCTTCAACCTGGAGATTTTTATTGTCCAGTTTGGCAAAAAACTTATGAAGCGCGTCAGCATCGAGCATACTTAAATCTTTGATTTTCTTATGCTGGGATATAACATACTCTCCCGTTTGGATAGATTTATCAAGGAGATCCTCTAAATCTTTCTTCACCTGTGACACATCAATGCTTTGCACACCGACATCACGAATACGTGAAGCAAGCACGCGAATTGCGGTCACTCGGTGGTAATAATCTTCAGCTTGCGGATCTGGTAAAACCGAACGATAGGCGCTTTGGACATCGCTCGCCAGATTCAAAAACTTCTTCTTGTGTTCCTGATCCCCGATGATCGTATTTGCATACCGCTCCAAGAGTAAGAGTTTCTGTTCGTTTGGCGCTTCGAGAAGCGGATCAAGCGTCAGGTTTTCTGATTTCAGGAATACATTGACGGCAGTTAAGGATTTTTTCAGGTCATCAACTAGTTCGGTTTTACTCTTAATAATGTCATTCTCATCGACCCCACTCGCCGCGTACAGTGCTAGCGCCTTTTCGATATTCTTGAATACGCCAATATAATCGACAATGAGGCCGTTCTTTTTCCCTTCATCAGCCACACGATTCGCGCGAGCGATCGTTTGCATCAACGTATGATTCTTTAACGGCTTATCGAGGTACAACGTCGACAGATTTGGTACATCAAAGCCCGTCAGCCACATGGCACAGACAAACACGATTCGTAAATGACTATCGGGTTTCTTAAACTCTTCTTCTAAGTCTTCGTTGATGATCCGTTGGCGAATCGGTTTGACATCAATCTCAAACTCCTCCATATCGGCAATCTCGTTCTGATTGTTGCTTAAACTGACCATGACCGCCATATCAACATTCGCATGCTGTTCGAGTTTCGTTTCAATCCGTTCACGTTCGCGATCATCCTTCGCCCGCGACAGATCAAGTCGAAGTTTCGCAATGTATCGATCCCATTCCTTTTTTACCTTATCGTACATTCGGAACGTGGTCGGTTTATCTATACATACCACCATGGCTTTTCCGTCATATCCCCGTCCGACGTAGTGTTCAACAATATCGCGAGCAATAGTGTTCAATCGATCTTCGCGGGTCACGATCTCATAAAAATTCGAGTACTCGTGCTCTAGCTTATCCTCCTCATCCTCATCAAGATCATATCGATCCATCAGTTGGCCGACTTGTTCCTCAAGATTCTCATTCACATTCTTTAACCGTGGCACACGATTTTCGTAATAGAGCGGTACAGTCGCACCATCAGCAACTGATTGTCCGAAGTTATAGACCGAGACATATTCACCGAATGTCTTTACTGTTTCCGCTTCGCCATCAGCCATCAACGGTGTACCAGTAAACCCAATGAACGATGCCTTAGGAAGCGCTTTACGCATATTGAGCGCCATGCGATCATACTGCGTGCGGTGTGCTTCGTCCGTCATGACAATAATATCGTCGCGTGATGATATCGCACCAGCAATATCTTGGAACTTTTGGATGGTGGTAAATATTTCTCGGTGATCTTGGGTCAGGAGTTCCTTCAGATGAGCAATACTTTCCGCATGGACTTCGGCTTCGTGAATAACACCGACATGGGCGAAGTTATCATAGGCTTGGCCATCAAGCTGTGTCCGATCGGTCACAACAACAAACGTAAAGTTCCCTTCGAGTTTCCGAAGTACCTTTTGGGTCAACCAAACCATCGAATAGGACTTACCCGAACCTTGTGTATGCCAGAACACCCCGAGCTTTCCGTCCATCTCTTTCCGGTGTTGGACATTCTCAAACGCACGATTCACGCCGAAATATTGGAAGTACCGCGGTACAACTTTTTTCACTTCGCCTCGTGCCTCATCAAACAAGATAAAGTTTTCGAAGATATCGAGCAGGCGCGTCTTCTCGCACACCCCCCGAATCATTGTGGCCAGATCAGTTTTCGGTTTATCTTCTTCGCTCTCGGCTTTCTTCCATTCGTTGAAGAATTCGTATGGTGCGGTGAATGCCCCAAATTTATTTTCTATCCCATTAGAAATGATAATCCCCATGTTGTACCAGAACAACTTCGGTATCGTGTCCTTATAATCACGGATATTATCGCGATGCGCATCGACTAAGCTCTTATGAGATGCTTTGAGTTCTAACAGCACTAACGGGATACCATTCACATACAGGATAATGTCCGGTCGTCGAGTATACATTTCACCGACAATCCACATCTGCGAAACTGCCAGCCAGTGATTATTCTCCGGATGTTCAAAATCAAAAAATCGGACTCGCTCGGTAACTGCCTCATTGTCCTTCGCTCCGACAACCGCATTCGCTCCGTCTTTGAGAAGTTTATATACCTCGCGGTTTGCATTGACGAGACTCAACTGCGAACGATTGCGTGTCAGTTCGTCGATAGCCTGATCAAACGCTTCAGAAGGAAGATCGGGGTTCAGTTTTTCAAGCGCGGGCAGGAGATACTTTTTTAGGACAACTTCGCCTTGGTTTTCACGACCCAGCTTCACATCGTCCTCGTCTTTGTAGGCATTGATATGACACGTCTTATCGCCCCAAACTTGTTGGATCAGCTTGATAGCGGTTTGCTCGACGAGATTGTCTTCGTTGAAGAGGTTCATACACTGTGCTGAAATAACAAATTATTTTTCAAACAGCCCTACATACTCATACAGCCCAAAAGAACGATTCCGGGAAAACCCAGTTTTTTCCTTTAGTATACCTTTGGCTTCAAATTCAGCAATCAGGCGTGTGGCTGTTACAAAAGCTATATCAAGCTCTTGGGCCACTTGATTCATGTTCATAATTGGTTGTGAAAACAAAATCAGAAGTAACTTTTGTCCAAGTTCAGCCCGCCGCCCCATGCTTAAGATTTTCCGCTCATACTTTTGTCGTAACGTAATGATTTTTTCAAACGTAAGCTTGCCTCTATGAGCTGTGTCAATAACCGCGGAAAGAAAAAAGATAATCCATTGCTCGATGTTATTTGAGGCTCGCACCACCGTCAAGGAATCGTAGTACGAACCTTTATTTCTTTCAAAAAAATCAGAGAGATAGAGTGTGGGTTTCTGTAAAACCTTGGCATCGACGAGTTGAAGAGTCATCAACAGACGCCCAATTCGACCATTACCGTCCAGAAATGGGTGGATAGTCTCAAACTGAAAATGACTCATAGCAACTTTTATGAGCAGCGGGATTTGCAGATGCTTATTATGCCAAAACTTCTCTAGATCAGAGGCAAGCTCTCCCACCTCATTCGGATGCGGCGGAATAAAAAAAGCATCAGTCAGATTGGAACCGCCAATCCAATTTTGACTTGTCCGTATCTCGCCGGGTGTCTTGTGTTCTCCTCGTACATGGGTTAAAAGAATTTTATGAGCACCTTTCAAGAGTCGCATGGAGAGCGGCAAGGTATGTAACTCTTGAACAGAATAACTAATTGCTTCAATATAGTTCTGCACTTCCTTCCAATCATCACGCTTCTCCGGGTCAATATCATCCTTTAGACGTAAGACCTCATCAATGCCAGTTTTTGTCCCCTCAATTCGACTTGAGGCGGTTGCTTCCTTGGCGATATGCATCCGAATAAAGTAATCAACATCAGGCACCAAACTAGAATAAGCATTTAACTCGCCCAAAAGTCGCATCGCCTCTTCGACCATCATATTGATTTTCTTGTCCTCCCACTCAAAAGGCTTATTTATTGGAAAAGGACTAAAGCTCTTATATTCCAGTTGCTGTTTATAGATGCCCGCCTTGAATGATTGTCTCATAGATGAAAGTATGAATACTTATATTTACACTTTAACACCTAAGTGTAAATATGTAAAGCTATGTTTACAGTTCCATCTATACCCATTAAATCAGTTTGATAACGGTTTGCTCGACGAGATTGTCTTCGGAGAATTGATTCATACTAAGCAGTGAGGTTGTCTAGTCCATTTTCGGCTCTTTCGAGTAAGTCATCGTAGGTTAATACCTCTATCCAGTGAAAATAGGACAACAGCCTTCTCAGATATTTTGGCTTGGCCGGAATAGTCTGTGCCATCGTATTGACTGTTTCGAGTCCACGACGCCCTATTAATAATATACCTCTAGGTTTGTAATACTTTCCTAGCCTATCTTCTAATACTTCGTCACCAGTAGTATCATCCCGTTCGTGACTATACTCACTGTAGTAAAATTCAAGATATCCAGATAGCTGGCCAAGTGATTCAGCTAACTTTGGCGATATGTATTGCCTTCCTCTTTCATCGGCTCGTAAAAGCTCTTCCGAAGGTAGTTTCACCTCTAGAATATCGGATAACCCGTCTATTCGAAGTAATCTCCCATCTGGGTTGCCCGCAAATCCTGCTGTACGAAAATCCAAACTTTTATATTCAGGACCAAGCATCCAAGGGTGTTCCTTTAGGAAGTTTTGTATATCTGTAACCTCTTTTACTTCAGGACGGGAAAGCATCTCCCTAAAATCACTTATTGACTTTCTTTTCTCTTCGATTTTATTTTTTGTCAGGCCACTCTTTATCAATTCGGGAATGTCTAGACCAGATGTCAAATAACCCTCTTCATATAATTTCACAATTTGCTTCTTGCCTTCCTCATCTTGAGCAAGCGCATGGAGCTTTGATTCCAACTCCGGATCAAGCGAAAGGTTTTTTTCAAAAGATAACCGACCAGCCGAAACAGACGCCAAATTTGCAGAAAGAAGAAACTGAAGAAAGTTTGTAAGAGTAGCTAAATTACCTGTGTCAATACGTATTTCGACAGGCTGTTGCAGTTCGCCCCCTTTAACATCAAACTTTTGTATTTTGAGCTCGACAATTTGATCTTTGGCTGAAATATAAGTCGCCTTGATTTGTGTTCTACTTGTTAGATAAATTACCTTCTCATTTTCTTTAGCCGTATCGGTTATTGTCGACAACACTTTACCATTTGGGAAGTCGGAAACATATATCTTGCCCTCTTTTCGCATTGCAATAAAAACCTTTTCATCGGTTTTTACTTCATTCTTTGGGTCAAATACATCGTCCATATTATTTGAGTTCCCGTTTCCCCGTCACCAACTGAGGAATTAGTAAATCTCGAGTTATCGACAGATTCTTATTATACTTTTGTAGCAACAGGATTTCATCAAATAACCGAGCAGCTTTTTCAAAGAAAGATTTTCTTGTTTCTTCCTTTGGATAAAGTATATTGATATTTTCAAATTTATCTTTATTTACATTTCCCATAGTTGCTCCATTTGACCCTAGTCCAACAAGTTTGTTCTTCAGGCCCTGTGCAAAACAATAAAAGAAGCAGTAGTCAGAACCATCGTTTAGTAATAAAGCGTTTATCTGCTGGTTGGTTTGTGATGGTTTTGAAGTGATACCAACCACTCCAATGGTTCCTATACAGCTCACAAAAACTGTTTTTTTAGGTAACATCTTCAACGATTGCGTTTTTGCGCCAATTTCCGACAAAGTTTCCTCTGATTCTAAAACAAAAATATTTCTGTGAATATCTGGTGTTTTAATAAATAGGACTTTGCCACCAAAATTCTCAGCTTTACTCGTAGAAGGTGTCTTGCCTGTAACAACTTTACCAATCTCTTTTAACTTTCTCACATCCCACCCCTCCGGAATTTTCCCATACTCCGTCCCACTCTCAACCATTTTCACTTTTTCTTGACCGGCCTGCCCGCCGAAGCCTTGGCGTAGGCGGGGAAACTTAAACTTCACGAACCACTCGGTATAGAGCAGCTGCGCCATTTCTTCAAGCACCTTAATCCGCTTTTCGTTGTTTTCGATCAGGTCGTCGTAGGCGGAGAGGACGGAGGCGATGTGAGTTTGAGTTGGAAAATTTGGTATCTGAATAGTAAAATGTCTTAGGTCGCTAAGTAGAAGATTGTGTTGAGCCGATCCGCCACCTAGGTTAACGAGTTGTTGATAAAGTGACAGTAATTTATAATACAGATAGGTATTATCAATACTGCTGCGTTTCGACTTGATAATGGCAACACTTTTTTGAAAAGTCGTTTTTTCAGTCAAGGAATTGTTTTTTACTAGAGCCATACGTCCAATCGTTCCACTATTTGTTATCAGAATGTCACCAATTTCTAACCTTGTTCTTTTGTGGGTATCGAGAAAGTCAGCTTTTGTAATTTGTCTTGCATTTTCGTAATGGATAGCACCGTCAAAGACATCCTTTGAGCTAATAAAAAAGTAGCCTGAATTATTTTCGTTTACACAGTCGCCATGTTTACCATCTGTGATTTGAACACAGACATCTCCTAATTTTACTTTTTGCAACGTTGCCATATAAGTTATTTCCGAAGTCGTTTTTTTCCTTCCTGTGTGTCGAGATAGTTTTTCTTCGAGACAATCGGGCGGCCGAGACGTTTCTCTAACTTCTGCCTCGCCCCACCGGCAATGTCGCCGCCGGCTTTCGCGTCGCTCTTGAGCTTGGCCACGCCCTGCGTATCTTCGCTTCGATGAATTTCGGTCGTGGCTCGCTCGCCGAGCATGTTAAAGATCAATTCAAAGTCGTCCATATGATCGCGCAAGTTCTCCCGCTGGAGACCTTTGAGTTTTTTATATTCACTCGGCGTGACGCCGAACGTGGCCTTAGAAATTTCCGCCGTCAGAATCTCATAGTCTGTATGATCTTGGGCACCGCGTTTTTTCCATTCATCCGTCAGCTCTTCGCGAATAGCGATGCCGCGCATGCGCTTTTCAATCCAGTCGTCGCTATAACCTTTGAGTTTGTAGAGCATTCTGGTTCGCTTGGCAGCTAATTCAGGGTTCTCAATCTCCTGTATTCGTTCATACCCAACCTTGGCTAGCCAACGCTTAAAAGGTTCGGCTTTCGGGGACGGAATTGACTGGATAATGCGAAAAATTCCTTCGGTGTTGGCGCAGTCAGTTTCATATTTTTTACCGTCGACTGCCTCTAGTTTCAGTTGTCTACAAATTGTAGATAACTGAAGTCCTCCCTCACTTTTTACCCGAGTTTTCATTGCGCTCCAATATACACTAGGTTTGGCACTATCCGTTAACGCCTCAATAACATCCACCACTGAAAACCACCATTCACCTTGATACAGCGTTTTTCGGATTCCTTTACCCTTGAAGAGGGAGATTTTTGTACTATCTATGGAACTAGATTGTGTTTCGTGCATATGAGCAAGTTCTTATCAACTAATGAGTGCCTATCCGTGACTTTTTGCCGGCTCCGGTAAAAAGTATTTACTCTGTCTTTAGTCTACTATAGTAAGTAATGATACTGTATTACCCTGCTGATATAGTGCTGTCCAACCTGGTAGTGACCTAATAAACAAGGGCCATTTTGCAGTGTTTACTAAATTTTTTTCCAGTCCTCCGTAATCTTCTTTTCTAGGGTATGCGCTTCGGCGGTTAACCTGGTGAACTCCCCCGTCAACTCTTTCATCCGTGCCTCAAAATCAACATCACTCATTTCCTGCTCGATAATCTCAACATATCGGCCGGGATTTAAAGAGAAGCCGTTCGTCTTGATCTCCTCGATCGCGACGACTTTGCATCGTCCCTTAGTATCTTCGTATTTTCCCTCACTGTCTTCTTCACGATATCGACGAACAATCCCCGAGATTTCTTGGATCTGTTGATCTGTCCAATCGCTGTGAGCACGATCAATTGGTGTAAAGATATCTTGGGCGTTGATGAAGAGAACCTTGTTTTGCCGATCCTTACCATGCTTCCGTTTGTCGAAGAACCACAGCGTGCAGGACAGCGTGGCATTCATAAACATATTTGTCCCGACTGAGATAATCACGTCGACCAGCCCCGCCTCAATCATTTTCTGTCTGATTGCCTTTTCGGCGTTTCCGGCATCACTCGCTGAATTCGCCATCACGAACCCGGCTCGCCCTTTTGGATTCAGAGCGCTCGCAAACATTTGCATCCAGAGATAGTTGGCGTTGCTAATCTCTCCTTTGCCGGTGACTGGAAGTCCCAGGTAGTAACGCGGATCGCCTTTAATTTTTGCCGGGTCAATAACGATTTGTTTATTCTTATCTTTCCCCTTAACATTAAACGGTGGATTTGCCAGGACGAAATCAAATGCACCCACACTATGAAACGCGTCGGTATAGAAAGAGTTTTCTTCGGCGATTTTTCCCGAGAGTCCGTGAATCGCCAGGTTCATTTTTGCGGTGCGAATGTTGCTCGTACCTTTTTCTTGGCCGTAGAGCGCCACTTCGTTCATGACTTGTGATTTCTTGGCCGAATGCGACCGGACGAAGTTGGCCGATTGGACAAACATGCCACCGCTTCCGCAGGCCGGGTCATAAATCTTGCCGTGGAACGGTTCGATTACTTCGACTAACAACTTTACAATTGATTGTGGGGTAAAAAACTCTCCACCCTTCGCACCTTCGGCTCGTGCAAACTCACCGAGGAAGTATTCATATATTTCACCGAACGCATCGCCCTCGATATTATCGGGAATTTGGTTGAAGTTTTTGAGGAGTGTAATCAGGATTTGATTATTCTCGCCCGGTGTTTTATGGAGCGACGTAAAGTCTTGTGGCAAAACACCAGCCAGATCCGTATTTTTCGTCTCAATTTCTTTCATGGCCGCATTGATTGCTTTACCGATATTCGCGCTCCCCGGCAAATTCATCAGGTAGGAATAGGTGGCGATTTCTGGTAAAAACAAAACACCTTTTGATTTATAGTGATCGGAGGTCAGCGGAGCCTGTCGACCAGTGGCGGTTTTTCGCTCGGCTTCGAATTCCGCCGTTGCCCGTTTGAAACGAACGTCAGCGAACTTCAAGAAAATTAAACCAAGAATCGGCTCAGATATTTCATTGAGCTTCAGGCCAGAATTTGCTCGTAGTTGAACAGCGGCCGACCAAAGTCGCTCGTGGAGTTGTTTGCGATTGCCAGCCTGTTCTGCGGTCATACCGGAAAAATATTAGACAGTAAACACATTAAAAATACTCCTTTTTCGCTAAGAAATCAAGGATTTTAAGGGTTTAGTTTCCAACAGTTTGTCTACTCGAGGCACTCTGGACGCCCCACCACCATTGCGTCATCCCTTAGGGCATGAATAACCCTACCCCGCAGGGAGAGGCCAATCAAGGGCAGATTCAGCCTCCTCCCCCAATCAAGTACTGCCTCTACGCCCGCAAGAGTTCAGAGTCCGAGGAACGGCAGGTGCTCTCCGTCGACTCTCAAGTCAAGGAGATGCTCCAGATTGCCGAACGGGAAAAACTGAACATCGTCGAGATGCGTCGCGAAAGTCACTCGGCGAAAGATACTGGCCAACGCCCGGTCTTCAACGAGCTCATCAACGATATCCGTCTTGGAAAGTTCAATGGCTTGTTAACGTGGGCTCCCGATCGCCTATCGAGGAACGCTGGTGACCTCGGCGTACTCGTCGACCTGATGGATCAAAAGCTCCTGACGGAGATTCGAACGCACGGGCAAGTGTTCACGAACTCCCCTAACGAGAAATTTCTCCTCATGATCCTCGGTAGCCAAGCGAAGCTTGAGAACGACAATCGCGGTATCAACGTGGTACGCGGGTTGAAGACGAGGGTCGAGATGGGGCTGTGGCCGGGCGTGGCCCCACTCGGTTATCTCAACCAGAATCGGCAAGACAAAAAATGTCAGGTTATCCTTGACCCACAACGCGCGCCAGTCATCAAGCAAATGTTCGAACGGGTCGCATATCAGAAGCACAGTGGACGAATAATCTACAATTGGATGAGATTCGAACTCAACTTCCGGACTCGGGGTGATAAACACATGGCGTTGAGTGGCATCTACCGCGCCCTGACAACCCCCTTCTACTACGGCATGTTCGAGTATCCGATGAAAAGTGGGAGTTGGTACGAAGGTAAACATAAACCAATCATCACCAAGGAACTCTATGATCAGGTTCAGTCACAACTTCAACGCGACCATGTCGTGAAGCAAAGTCGGGAGTTCGCCTTCACCAAGCTATTCACTTGCGGCCACTGCGGTTCAGGGATCACCGCCGAGGAAAAATATAAACAGCTTAAGGATGGTACGACAAATAAGTACATCTACTACGGTTGCACGCGAACTCGTGATCCGCACTGCAAGAATATGTATATTCGAGAAGAAGACTTAATCCAGCAACTACTCGGCATCCTCGATCAGGTTGATATCAACGAACTCGGGATGCGGTATAAACTTGAAGAAGAGATAAAACGGTTCAACAAGTTTCAACACGTCGTCATGGGAACAAAGGCCGATGATGTTTCTGAAGAAACAGAAGTGAATATTCGGAAGTACGCCAAGTACCTGCTGAAGGATGGGAGTATAATTGAGAAACGAGAATTGCTGGCGAACCTGCGGAGTAGGCTGGTGTATAAGGACAAAACTATTACGCTCATGCAGGCGACGTAGGATTATTCTGCACCGTTTTTATTTCAGAATACTTCGCTCGCCAGTAAGATAAACCTCAAACTTTTTTGATTTTGGAATCTTGTTATTTATCGCGGCTGTAAAAAAGTAATTTGCCACCTTGTCTGTTAGGAAGTTGGTTTTATAAAAAGAAGATAACATAATAAGAAGAAAGGTGGGTGGAATTGAGATATTCAGGATTCGTTTGTCATCCGATTTTTTTAAGTTCAAAAAACCCTCTTGGTCGGTTGCCTGACTATTTTCAATGTATGTTGAAAATGGCTCTGTAGGGTTAGGACTTTTGGCACTAACCTTCATATTAATCTCCGCACCCCAGCCATTATCTCTTAGCTTCTTTGTCAGGATATCGAGATCTATAGATATATCAATTTTAAGGAAACCCATCATCAATCGAGCGCAATCCTTGTTACTAAATGGTAATACAGATACGGGTGTAATATTTCTTGGAAAGTGTGTATCTTCTTCGCAAAAGGAATCCCAAGAGGAAATTGAAATTATTTTTCCATGTTCTCGAGTAAAACACTGCTCACGTTTTTTCCCAGATTCACTTTTGTATCTTTCAAATCGTTCATGAAAGATTTTTCTATTGGTGATCCGATCATACGCGACTATATTTACAAAGTAACCGGGTTCAAGTGAATCAACACAAAACCCTTTTTTATTTGCTATTTTTAACATCTGTTTAATACGCTTATGATGCGTTTCAATTGAAAAATCGGCATTGATTATTTCATATTCAACTTCATTTAGTTTTCCCGAGGAAAAAGTTGGTATAGAAATCTTGTTGTCAACAAACGACATTTGAGCAACTATGTGCCGCAATTGTTGTGGGCTAGGTACTTGTTTATGGCGCTTGAGGTTATTAAGAATTGTTCCAGCATCGTTAATAACTTTTCCTCGTCTTTTTGACTCTAATAGAATGACGCGACCATCCTTACCGATTTGCGTGATATCAGCAATACGAAGAAAGCGGGTCAAGTCATTAATGATGATCCTGTACCTGGATTTCTGTAAAACCTTTTTATACGTTTTTATCTCATGATCTGTTAAGGGGCCAGCAGATTTATTCTCCGACAAAAGCCGTAACAACGGCCTTTGGTAGCGCAAACTACGCCATGCAATTCCATCACCAATGGTCTGCAAAACGCGGGCAATCTGCCTATTCATTAATAGTGATTTTTCAAGATTTTCTTTTTCTTTGCCCGTTGCTCCAGCTTCTATTATTTGTTTCCCTTTTTGTATAGTTTGCTGCACCTCTGCCAGCGAATTCATAATGCCGGCTTGGAAGGCATTTACAAAAATATCGGACCGAGTCAACCAATTTCTTGACTTGCCGAAATACTTAACTATGACGGGTAACTTTTTTCTGTAATACCCGTGGGCAAGGATGTTTGCAATTGCTAAGGCTTCTTTTCTTTCTAAAAGCATACATGACTAAATCATGGTCGGGTGAATTAGATATCATTCCTGCAACCCAATCCATCGCTGGTGGCACGGGCACTAGGATTCGAACCTAGAATAAAGGTTTTGGACCCCGTCGCTCGCGAGCGACGGGGTGGAGACCGTGTGAATATAAGACGCCTTTGGCAGGGGCGGTAGGAATCGAACCTACGTTACAGGTTTTGGAGACCTGAGTCCTACCATTGAACGACGCCCCCATCAAGGACGTCCTCTATCCAGAAATTGTTAAACTTCTAGTAATCCGTTTAATTAAACCCATATACACCGAGCCACTTTTCTTCAGACTACGCTCACGATCTTTGGCGTCATCACGATTCCTGTACGTTTCGTAGTAAACTAGTTTCAACGGCCGCCGATGTTTAGTGGATGTCACTTTACCGGCATGATGATCTGCCAATCTTTGCTTAAGTCCGTCGCTACTTCCAATGTATAATCTAGTATCCTTCAAACTTTTTAGGATATAGACATAAAACATTTGACAACTACTTGACCTCTTTATGCAAGGTCGACTTTTTGCACCATTTGCAATACTTCTTCAACTCCAACTTCGCTTTGATCATTTTTTTATTGCGCGTTGAATGATAGTTGATGTGCTTGCAGATCGTGCACTGGAGTTTGATGAGATTATCTTGTGACATGGGTTGGTTGACTGAGTTAATTGAGGGATTTAGTTAGTTGAGTTCATTTAGTTCGGGATTTTGATAGATACTGTATATACGTATTAAGACCTATAACTAGTCCTTCGTAGTCTTTATCTAGTTTTTTGAATTCTTCATCTGGTAAGTACCCAAGTCCATGCGCCACTTTGAGATGACTTCTTGTCTCAAATATTTCACCTCGCGATTGATAGAGAACCCGGATTTTATCATTATAGGAATATCTGCCTTGGCTTTCTGCAATATTTGCGATAATCGAGTTTGCAGATCGTTTTAATTGATCGATGAGGCCGTATCTTTCGGACGTCGGAAAGTTTTGTGTTACATCATACATCCTCAGCACTAGTGCATAACCGTTTTTCCATCAATCCAATTGATGAAATGATTGAGGCACAAATTAACTAATTAACTCAGTATTCTTAATTAACTTTTGACTGGAGCCGATGGTCGGGATTGAACCGACGACCTTCACTTTACAAAAGTGTTGCTCTACCACTGAGCTACATCGGCAAACTCATTAACCAATCCCGAGTTAACTAATTAACTCAACCTCTTAATTAACTATCCCTGGTGGGCCGGGCAGGATTCGAACCTGCGAAGGCGCAAGGCCAGCTGATTTACAGTCAGCCGCGTTTGACCACTTCGCTACCGACCCATGAGTTATTATGAACGGGGCACTGGAGCCCACGCGCGGGATTGAACCGCGGACCTTCTCCTTACCATGGAGATGCTCTACCACTGAGCTACGTGGGCAGATGAAATTGTTCTACCTGCAGAAACACTAACCTATCAATTCACTCGGCGCAAGTGTTAGACAACTAGCGCGTCTGGCAACTCGGCAATCCGTTGACGCCATTCGGTAATCTTGGTGTTCTCGGGATTGACGCCTTCAATTCTAGCGACCGCGTCTTCAGCAAATTGTTTGCGGCCCAGAGTAATACTCATTTCAACGTACTGATCTAAAACTTTTGGGTTATTCGGTTCTAAACGAGATGCTTCTTGAATACTGGTGAAAGCTTTATCCGGATCCTGTAAGTCCAGTTGAATCTGAGCTAGGGCCAGATAATAGGTGGCAACTGTTCGATTCAGATCAACTGGTTGAACAGTTTCTTCAGTCAGATCTGAGGACGCGCCTTCAACCACCGCGGTGCTGGCTAAGTGCTGATAAATTGCATCAGCATCACCGCTCAATTTGATCAGATACTGATAGACTTCTTTGGCATGACCAAATTCTTTGGTTAAGGTATAGAGTTGACCGAGCAGTTCGAAGGCTGGGACTGAGCGCGGTTCAAAGCGGACGGCTTGCAATGCCTTTTCCTCAGCCGCGACGTATTCTTTCTCGTCAATGAACGACTGCGCCTGTTTCAACATAACGGCAATTTCACCGTCCATCTTACGACGTTGGCGACGCGTCAGAAACACCGGCAGCGAACGAACTTTATATTCATGTTCAAGATCAACCAATTTTTTGTGCGCCGCTGTCCAGAGGCGACCAGTATTCGAAGCGATAGGGGTGCTGACGGACGAAATTCTCGACAGGGCGCCTGTTACTTTGCGGCGTAGACGTTCCTCCATCAAACTCTGCTTCCGCTGCGCTGCCGAACCGGCGGTAGCCACCGGATCAACTGCCGCTAAAGTCGGGAACTTTCGGATCACGACAGCAGCAATAACGATCAGACTGAGTACCAGTACGCCGAGGGCAATCAGATCGAAGAGCATAGTCTTAGATCGTCAGGCGAGAAAATGAAGTGATGACAATATTCTCACCCAGCTTCGCAATCGCTCCTTGCAGTAAATCATTAATACTCTTTGAATCATCTTTGACAAAGACCTGATCAAGTAAACATGTTTCGGCGTAAAACTTTTCAACCTTACCTTTGATAATCGTGTCCCACATCTTTTCCGGTTTACCTTCAGCCTTCAACTGTTCGCGGTAAATTTCTTGTTCCTTTTCCAGGACGCTAGCCGGGATATCGCTCGGTTGTAAGTAGAGTGGGTTAGCAGCCGCAATGTGTAAAGCTAAATCATGCGCTAGTTCTTTGAAACCGTCTGTGCGAGCAACGAAATCCGTTTCACAACCAACCGCGACCATAGCCGCCACTTTGTGATTAGCATGAACGTAGGTTCCAACTACACCTTCCTTAACTGTTCGTTCACTTTTCGCGGCCGCTAATTTCTTGCCTGATTTTCGTAAGTTCTCAATCGCTTTCGCCGCATCACCATCAGCGGCAACCAGCGCTTTTTTAGCTTCGAGCATTCCGACGCCGGTTTGCTGGCGAAGCGCTTGGATATCAGCAGTAGAAATTGTAGCCATACGTGTTTCTTTCTTTAAAGATATTTAGGCTTGGGCTCCGGCGTTTGCCGCCGCCAGTGCATCCGCTACTTCTTTCGCGGCGGCGGCTAAACGACGGTCATTTTGGACGCGTCCATCAGCTACCGCTTCCACGACCACATCAGTCACATAGGTAATCGCTTTGGTCGCGTCATCATTGGACGGAATCGGATATTGGATATCTGCCGGATTGACGTTCGTGTCGCACATAGCAATCACCGGAATGTTCATCGCGTTCGCTTCTCGAACCGCCGTTTTTTCCGTTTTAATATCAACCACGAAAATTGCCTGTGGTAATTTCTCCATCATTCCTAAACCACCAACTAGTTTTTCCAAGCGGATAATTTCTTCTTCAAAATCCAGTTGCTCTTTCTTGGTATACTTACCAAGTTCACCAGTCGCGCGTTCCGTCTTCAGTTTATCCAGGTTGATAATCAACTGACGGACATGATTGAAGTTCGTGAACAAGCCACCGATCCAACGATCGACCACGTATGGCATACCAGCCGTCTGAGCCGCTTTCTGGACAATGTCGCGGGCTTGGCGCTTGGTTGCGACAAAGACGACGACGCCACCGGTAGCAACTACTTCCTTCACGTAGGCACAGGCCTGCGTCAACGACGTCTTTGATTTTTCTAAATTAATGATCGATACACCGCCACGCGTGGTGTAAATGTATAGATCCATCTTCGGGTGTCGACGGCTTTGTTGGTGGCCAAAATGTAGCCCCGCCTTCAGCATGTCGAGCAAAACGATATCGCGCATAAATCTGTAATCCTTTCCTCCGCGCTAGGCGGACCGCTCTACCCTGGAAACCGAGACATTAGTATCCGTACTAACGCAGGTTCGGTCCGAAATAAGTAGATGTGAGATGAGTAAATACTGCTCAAATGAGCAAGTGCGAGTATACCATAGCTCCGCCGCCTTGACAAGTCTTGGCCTACACGGTACACTGAGCCGGCTATGAATCCCGTTAGAAATGAGGCGACGACGACTCATTCATAACTGGGATTGTTACAACAGTCCATTACTTTCTAGAAAAACACTTTTTATATCATTTCTAACGGGATGAAAACATCAATCCACCCCACCTACACCCACGACGCTAAAGTTGTTTGCGCCTGTGGCAAAACATTCGTCACCGGCTCAACGGTTGATCTGTTGAGTGTTGAAGTCTGCTCAAATTGCCATCCATTTTTTACCGGTAAACAGAACTTGGTCGATACGGCCGGCCGTGTTGATCGCTTCAAAAAACTAGTCGAACGCAGCGGCACCACGCCGGTTCGCAGCAAACGGGTCAAGTTGGAAGCCAAAAAGGCGAAAAAAGTCGCCAAAGCCACCCGCGAAGAATAACGATACTCCGCTAACTCCCATACTTCCATGGGAGTCGGTTTTTTCACACCTATGGATCAGGCCAAACGTACATCGCTGCGTCAGCAACAAGAACAGTTGGAATCAGATCTTCAACGCGCTAGCGCCAGCCATGACACCGCAGAACTACAAAAACTCTCCCGCGTACATTCCCGCGTTGGAGAATTGTTGCGCATGGATGAGGAATTAACGACCATTGAACAATCATTAGCACATGCCCAAACTGCCGCCCATGATTCCTCAGATGGTGAATTACAACAGATGGCCGCGGAAGAAGCACGTACACTATCTGCCCAGCAAACAAAACTAGCGGCCGAACTCGATGAGCAGCTGAATCCATCCGATCCGCACGACGGCAAAGACATTCTGGTTGAAATTCGGGCCGGTGCTGGCGGCGACGAAGCGGCCTTATTCGCCGCTGAATTGTTCCGGATGTACAGCCGTTACGCGGAGCGTCAGGAATGGAAAACTAATTTACTTTCTTCAAGTCACACTGGCATTGGTGGACTAAAAGAAGTTATTTTCGAAGTCATTGGACGTAACGTCTACCGTGCGCTGAAGCACGAAAGCGGCGTCCACCGAGTCCAGCGTGTTCCCGACACGGAAAAGAATGGCCGGGTACATACTTCAACCGTGACTGTAGCCGTTGTGCCGGAAGCTGAAGAAACAGATCTGGTCATCGATCCAAAAGATTTGAAAATTGTTACATCCACCTCAAGCGGCGCGGGTGGACAATCAGTCAACACCACCTACTCTGCTATTCGACTAACGCACATCCCCACCGGCATCATGGTCTCAATGCAAGACGAACGCTCACAAGCCCAGAACCGGATTAAAGCAATGCAGGTTTTGCGCTCACGCCTCTTAGCCAAGCAAGAAGAAGAACGCCAAGCCAGTGAATCAGCCTTACGCAAAAGCCAAATCGGCAGCGGCGATCGATCAGAAAAAATCCGGACCTACAACTTTCCGCAAGACCGCGTGACCGATCACCGAATTAAACTAACACTGCATAACATTCCAGGTATTCTGGACGGTGAAATTCAACCCCTCGTTGATGCACTTCGCATTGCTGAACGCGAACAGATCAAAAGTACATGACGATAGCCGAATTACTCGTTAACGCGTCTACTCATCTACAACCCTACTCCGACTCCCCTCGTCTTGATGCCGAGATTCTTTTAGCGTTTGTGGTAGATTGGAATCGCACAAAACTCCTTACGCATTCCCAAACAGTACTATCATTATCCCAAGAAAAAAAGTTTTACCAAGGGTTGAGGAAGCGAGAGAAGCATATGCCCATAGCATACATCACCGGCCGCACTGAGTTTTTTGGATTACCGCTGCACGTCACGCCTGCAGTCCTCATCCCACGGCCCTTCACAGAACTGCTGGTTGAATCGGTATTAGAAAAAATACCGCCTATCAGTCCCGCACATATTGTTGATGTTGGTACGGGAAGTGGCGCAATAGCATTGGCTCTAGCTAGTCGGTTACCGAAAGCTGCAATCACTGGCACTGATATATCAGCGTCTGCGCTACGAGTTGCCAAAAAGAATGCGCGATCTTTACGGTTAACAAAAAAAGTTGCTTGGCGGCAAGGATCATTGTTAACTCCAATTCAGAAATTCAAACCAGACGTTGTCATTGCTAACCTCCCCTATCTGACTGACAAGCAAATGCGTGAACCTTCAATTCAATATGAACCGCGTACAGCGCTCTACAGTCAAAAAAATGGTTTACAGCACATCACTCAGCTAATGAAACAAGTCCGAGCAATGCCCAGTGTCACCATAATCGCCCTCGAGCTTGATCCGACACAAGTTTTGGCAGTGAAGAAGTTATTACAACAATGGTCACCACGATGCTCAATACAGAGTATTAGCGACGGAAAAAAAGTTCGCGGATTACTAGCCATTCGGTAATCACAAAAACACACAGTGCAGGTTTAAAACCTGCACTGTGTTTGGTGAAAATTTATTATTGATACGTAACCGTACGATCCGTCGGAACAACTTCAACCCAAATCGCGCCTGGATTCAATGGCAGCACCTTTCCGTCCGCACCAAGGAATTCTGTTCGTCGAGCTTTGCTTTCTTTGCTCCACGTTCCTTCGGTCACGGTGCCGTCGCGGAACATCAAGAGTTTACCTGTTCCCGTCGTCGTGATATCTAATCGTTGGTGGTCATTTGGCAGAACAGTTGTTTTTTCAAATAAGACGACCACGTCTTTGGCGTAAATCTGGCTACCATCACGCGTGATATGTGGTTTATCCGCTAGGTAACGAACATAGCGGTTTTGTCCGCGATCGTATTTATAGGTTACTTTGTAGCTGAACGACGAGAAATTGATCGTAATATCTTTGACTGCTTCAGGTCGGCCATCCAATGGCGTTTCATCTTTAAATGTCCAAGGCGTAAACGTCGGTGTCGCGTTACGAAGAACGGTATTACGTAGACCGTTGTAGAGTAAGTCAGAATTGGTGTACAGATTGTGCGGCGCGGCGCGGGAATCATCGCGAATGAAGTTGCCGCCGTGGGAAAATTGGTTGAAGTCTACCACGTTCGCTTTACCTGATTGCAGGTACGTTAGGGCTTGCGGACTACCACCAGCATGCGTGTACAAAGCTTTGTATTCTTCCGCCCAGTTAACAAAATATGGACGAGCGGAACGAACCGGACCGATTTGGGCTAAGTGATCGCCGCCAACTGGGAACAACCCCATAAAACGAGTAATTCCGCCTTCGGCTAACGCTTCATACACCACACTCGCGTGATCTAATCCTGATGGTGGACGAGATGTCAGTTCATTTTCGATCATCACCGCCTGAATATTGGTATTGGCCGCATCGCCTTTAACCAAAACACCATCTAGAGCTCGTGGCACCAGATTTTGCACCACCGTATTTGTGTTGGTCGTATTCGTATTCTTGGTCGTAGTAGTATCGGGCGCACCAAATAATTTCCAGCCCAAAGCTAACACTGCGCCAATCACAATCACGCCCGCGACGACCCACCAGATCCAGTTTGGCTTTCCGCTCTTTGCGTTCGGGGCAGCTGATTTCACCACCGTCGCCTTCGGACTATCCGATACCGAAGAAACCCGTTGTGATACAGGTTTCGTTTCCGGTTCAGTAGTTTCTATTTCATCTTGCTCTGGTTCGATTGGTATTGTTTTTGGTTTTCTCGGCATACGTCGTTAAGGATTATTTATTGGGCGGAGATGATTTAGCTTGATCAGCGGCGGCTTCAGCAGTTTCATCGTCAACGGCTCGTTCTTTCTTAACCACTTCAACGTTAGCCACATCAACAGCCACTGGTTTCTCACTGAGTGATTCAAGTTCAGCTTCTGATCGCGGCGCGGCCACGCTAGCTACAACTTCGTCAGGCTTTTCAACCAAGGTTAAGCCGTTCGGTAAGGTAATATCACCGACATGAATGCGATCATCGAATGTTTTTAAGGTGGAAATATCAACATCAATTGCTGAAACCAAGTCAGCCGGCAAACAGGAAACTTTAATCTTATCCATGGTGCGGACAAAGATACCGCCTTGTTCTTTAACCGCGGCCGATTCACCAATGAAGTTCAAATCAATGTCAGCTTCCAATTTTTCCGACATTTTGACCTGATAAAAATCGGCGTGCGTAATATCGCCTGTGGTTGGATGACGCTGGATAGAATGAATAAGCACTTTAACCGGCGCTGCATCGGCTACACTGAGATCAACGAGACTCGTTGAGCCTGCTTGCTTATAAATGGCGGTAAATATTCCTGCATCAAGAGTCAGTGACCGACTTGGCAGGTTATGACCATAGACCACGGCCGGCACCATGCGGTTACGGCGGATTTTGTCGACAATTTTTCCGAGCTCAGCGCGGGGCTGGGCAGTAAGTTTCAGATCGTTCATACACTACGTATTAGCTTTCTCCCTCCGGAGAGTCAGTTGGATGGATGGTTGTGATTCGAGCCAGTCGTACAGATCAACCACGTCATCGGTCGTGACCACGCGATCAATCGAGGCGGTGAGTACTTCTGCGCTGGTTAAGTCAGTGAGCGCACCAACGGAACTCACGCCGGCTGAACCGGTAGTCACGATAGCAACAACGGCGCTGCCACAGTGACGGCACTCAAGATAGAAAAGATGGGCATCATCTCGTTCGGCGACGATCCGCGTTGTCAGCGGATGGTAGGCAGTTTGACACAGCGGGCAGGCCGAAAGCACATGAAGCTCGCTGCGGCCGGAATTGGACGGTGTCGTTGGTTGATGATTCATAGAGCCAAATCTCGTGGCGTGAGTATACTAAGAAGGATACTAGCTGTCAAGACGCATTGATGCGGCCATGTACCCCACTGCTAAACAATGGGGCTTGATGCACATGGCCGCAGAACCGTTATTCTTCGGCAGATTGCTCCG
>JAYUIJ010000025.1:0-12261 GCA_043766165.1 Candidatus Kerfeldbacteria bacterium | reverse complement strand
CGAGGATAAACTTCATGCGACGAGTGTTGATGGCGAATCTACGAATGAATGATGGAAGAAGAAAGCGCTCGCGGCGGCCAACTGGCCGCCGCGAGCGGCGATCATGTTAGCTACCGTTGTCCTGGGATTAATGCTGCTAGTACCGGTCTTGTCATCCGAGGAACTGATGGCGTTGAATTGTAGTGTGGGGAATGGAGGTCCTTCGCTGCTGCTCAGGAAAAATCTTACGATTTTATTTCGATGTCGACTCCGGCTGGCAGGTTCAAGTTCGTCAGCGCGTCTACCGTCTTTGGCGTTGGATCGACGATATCGACCAAACGTTTATGCGTTCGCATTTCGTATTGCTCACGAGAATTCTTGTGGGCAAAGGCCGAACGAATAACGGTATAGGTGCTGCGCTCGGTTGGGAGCGGAACTGGACCTTTTATCTTAGCGCCGGTACGAATTGCTGTATCAATGATCGTCTTGGTCGACTGGTCAATGATCTTGTGATCGTAAGCGCGAATTTTGATCCGGAGACGCTGGTGGACTTCTTCGTCCGGCGTAGCCAGCGGAACCTGTGGGGCGGGAGTAGACATTGAAAAGGGCAGTATCTTGCTAGGGGGCTACTTAATGATCTTGGTAACAACTCCGGCGCCGACCGTGTGGCCACCTTCGCGAATGGCGAAGCGTTGCTGTTCTTCAAGCGCGACTGGAGTAATAAGTTTAATCACGAATTTGAGTTGATCGCCTGGCATAACCATTTCCGTTCCGGCTGGTAATTCGATTTCACCGGTAACATCGGTGGTGCGAATGTAGAACTGTGGTTTGTAGCCTTTGAAGAATGGGGTGTGTCGTCCGCCTTCATCCTTACCGAGAATGTAGACTTCGGCTTCAAATTCGGCGTGAGGAGTCACTGTCCCTGGTTTAGCTAAGACTTGTCCGCGTTCAACATCTTCTTTCTTCGTACCGCGGAGGAGTAAACCAGCGTTATCGCCAGCCATACCTGAATCAAGTTGCTTGTTGAACATTTCGATACCAGTCACAACGGTTTTGGCGGTTGGCTTCAAACCAACAATTTCCATTTCGTCGTTAATTTTAACTTCACCGCGTTCGATACGACCGGTGATAACCGTACCGCGACCTTCAATCGAGAAGATATCTTCGATCGGCATCAAGAATGGCTTATCGGTTTCGCGCTTTGGTTCTGGAACATATTCATCCAAGGTCTTCATGAGTTCCATGATTTTGTCCTGATAGGTGGCGTCGCCTTCTAAGGCTTTTAACGCTGAACCACGGATGATTGGAGTGGTATCGCCTGGGAAATCGTTCTTCTTGAGAAGATCGCGAATTTCAACTTCAACCAAATCGATCAATTCTGGATCATCAACGGTATCGCACTTGTTGAGGAAGACGACGATGTATGGGACGCCAACTTGTTTGGCCAAGAGAATGTGTTCACGAGTCTGCGGCATCGGACCGTCAGCGGCTGAAACAACGAGAATAGCGCCATCCATCTGGGCGGCACCGGTAATCATGTTCTTGACGTAGTCAGCGTGGCCTGGGCAGTCGACGTGGGCGTAGTGACGATTTGCTGTTTCGTACTCAACGTGGGCGGTGGCAATCGTAATACCGCGAGCCTTTTCTTCAGGCGCGTTATCAATATCGGCAACCCCTTTGGATTGCGCAATAAAACCCTTATCAGCCAGCGTCTTCAAGATCGCGGCGGTTAAGGTAGTCTTGCCGTGGTCAACGTGGCCAATCGTACCAACGTTCACGTGCGGTTTGCTGCGGTCAAATTTATCTGCCATATAACGATTCCTTTGAGTTAGACGAAAAATGTGGACACAAAAATGCTAGGCGATTATAGCAGGCTTGTTGAATCCTGGCAAGTGTTCCTGGTTATTTTGGTGTAATAACCAATGAAATACTCATTTTTTGGCTAATATTAGCAATTATTTATGAACTTTTCTAAGTTATCCACAAATAAATTCTTAAATGCGTATATTTAGCTTTAGGTTAGCCAAAAAAGTAATGTTTTTGAGGTTCAAAAAGAAAAAGACGAGTGTTGAGCTCGTCTATGACTATGAAGGATTACATCGTTACAGTCATGCCATGCCATGCCGACGCTTGCGGATAGGCTGAACATAGATGACCTGTGTGACTTTCTTCAGGAGAGGGTCATAGGTGCAGTTCAAGGTGTCTGCGATTGATGGCCTTCTATCCAAACCGCAAGTCCATGCCGTCACCCAATTCTGGCGAGATTCTCCGTCTGGCGTACGATATGTGACAAGCAGTGCATCGTGCCACATTGTACTGCATTCAACCGAGTTATCACTTGTAGCATCCATTTGGGCGTCTAGGAATGGATGTTCTGGCTCGTTGGCTTGATGAACGTCAACAACACTACCGGTAACAGTGATCACTGGTGCCGCAATAACATTCGAGGTGCTGCTCGTTATTGTCGGCGACAAATCCTTGTGTGAACGTACCCAGACTGTGGTCAGGGCCAAAACCGAAACAAGCAAGATACCAATAACCATGACACGACGCATGTTTCCCCCTTGTTGCAAGGTAGAAAAGGAACAGCTCTTGGTTGAATCTATATCAACGTTTGAGCGATGTCAACCAGCTTTATGGTTCATACAAACTACAGCGCACATGTGGGCATGTACGCTGTGAGAAAGTATTTTTGCCACCTCTTAACCATCCGCCTGTGCTGTGACAATGCTATTTTTTACTGCCAATACTGACTGACGATCGACAACGCTTTTGATGACGTGACATATTTCCAACCCGGAACACTAATACTGTACTTCCCTTTTGCTTGATGGGCAGTGGCACCGATGCTTTCAGATTTCCAGGTTTGTAACATCTGCTGCGTTTCGGCAAAGGTTAGAACCTTTGTATCAAGACTGGCGCGAGTCGCATGAATATAATGCTGAATTTGCCTTTGGCTGCAGGCAGCTTTGTTTTTAGCGGCTTGGGTCGAGATAAAGATGCTTTCTTGGCCATCAGGGGAAATAGCAAGCGGCATGGTTGATGTTGTTTTGCCGCCGATGTAGCCATGTTCTTGATTAGTAACGGTGTCTTTAAATTCGAATTTATTTGTCGCTTGACCGTCCCCCGAACATGGATCAGCGATATGTTCTTCATCTTCTTCAATGGCTACAAGTTTTCCGTCCGGGCTGTATAACGGATGTTCCGCTTCATAGCCCACTTCATACAGTTTTTTCGTTTTAAGATTGAGCGACCAGGCCGAAACTTCGTCCCCTTCCAGCTGGTGGAAAATAATGTATCCATCAGTCCGCCAGGCGGCTGGTTTCAATACTTCAGTTTTTGTATCAGCGAAACCATTGGTAATTTTTCCGGTGCGAATGTTTACGGCATAGCCGATTCTCGTGCCAGCTTTTGTCGTCATGATAAATACTTGACTGCTGTCTGGTGCCCAAACTACCCCGGTAATATCACCAGAGGTGGTAAATATTGTACGATGAGCTTTAGTCCATTGATTGATGATTGCCACGCGGTGCTTGAACGATACAGCTATAGTTTGGTGATCGGGGCTGAGCAGAATATCTGCCGGTACATTGCCAACACCGCCCAGTACGGTAATCAATCGCGGCGTACTACCATTCGTCACCCGGTATAGTCTTACTTTTGACCAGACCGAGACGTCACTCGCGCTCTTCGTGACCCCTTGGGTATAAACAACTACCGGGACTGGACTATCGGCATGCACCAAGATGGGCGTCATAAGGAAACCGAGTACTAGGAGAAGGCTATATTTTTTGTTCATGGGGTTGAGATAATGACAACTCTTTTGAGAATCATATCAGGAGACCTGGTCGACAACAATATTGACCTTTTTTTATTCTCATGATACACAACCTCAGTTCACATTGTTCTTTTCATTTCGGAGGTCACGATGGCAACGCCTCGTATCGTTATGCTGGGCCCGCAAGGTTCAGGCAAAGGAACACATGGTGAGTACCTGTCAAGTCGTCTATCTATTTCCCATATCTCCACTGGCAACCTGTTGCGAGAAGAAAAAGATAGACAGACAGAACTTGGTCAATCTATTCAGGCCAAGCTGGATGCTGGCTCCTACATGTCTGATGAGATCATGGAACCGTTGCTGACCCAGCGACTCAGTCAACCGGATTGTCAGTCAGGCTGGATTCTTGATGGCTACCCACGGCGAGAGACACAAGTAGCGACCTTAGATCGAATTGCGCCACCAACTGCAGCCATTGTTCTTGAACTGGATGATGAGATGGCAGTTGAACGTTTAGCTGGCCGACGCGTTTGTCCGCAAGGTCACGTCTGGCATACGCTAGAACGTTGGCCGTTCGATGGCTTGTGTGCCAAAGACGGCTTGCCTTTGGCGGCTCGCTCCGATGACACGGAAGATGCCATTCGGAAGCGACTTGCACAGTACAAACAAGAAACTGTGCCGGTTATTGAGATGTATCAACAGCGCGGCATTGTACTCCACATTACCGCCTCGATGCCCATCTCAGCCATTCAGAAAGTGATGGTGTTGCCAGAATTCTGGGGACTCATTGCTGAGGGACAGCCCATCATTCGTACTTAGTCATTCAAACCCAGGAGGGTCTCATGCGTAACGCATCACCAAACGATGGACATGAAATCAAGCCCAGAACAAGTACGATCAGTATGTGGGATTACATCACCAGCGATACTCCTACTGCTGAAGAGATTGCCAGTGCTATTGAACAGCGCAATCACGAAGTCCTAGGAATTCAAGCAGACATCATGCGCGGACAAGCCTGAAGCTCGCCATATTCGAACATCATATCCACCATCTATGAAAAGGAAGGTGGATTTTTCTTTTGTAGAGTGTCCACTACATCATGAATTTCCAAAAACCATGTTACTCCCTTTTAGCTAAAAGGGTATTTTCAAATACATACTTTAAATGATAGGTGGGCACTAGGCTGCGAACCCATCGCGCATGAAATAGAGGTATCGACGATTTACCTTTTGGTCAAATGTGAAATATCGTTAAGATGAATCACCTTTGTTTTTCCCTCAACCGGAATATCAAGAATTGTCACTGCCGCGTTTCCAAGTCGGTACTCATCTTTTTCAACATCCGCCCCATCTTCAATGGCGCACTCGAGTAAGCTGTATAGAAATAGTCCGTGACTGACTACCACAATGGTTTCGTTTGTTGCAATTCGACAGTGAGCATCAAACCATCGGCTGGTGCGCAGTTTCAGATCGCGCATTGATTCTCCTCCGGCTGGTTTCCAATCTCGAGCACTTAAACCGGATGCGAGTTGGGCAGCTTTCCTATCAGCCACTGGGCGATGGGCAAATTCCCCGGCATCACGTTCTCGTAACTCAGGATCAATACGTATTGATAGATGCGGATGTGCTGCAGCGATGACTTGTGCTGTTTCTTTAGCCCTCGTCAAGGTACTACTATACAGCGTATCAATATGTTCACCTGCCAACCGTTGGGCAACTTTTTGCGCTTGTGTTTTTCCATTGTCATTCAGCGGCACGTTACTATGCCCGACTAAAAATTCATTGGCATTCCGATCTGTTTCGCCGTGACGGACGATGATGAGTTTCATACCTAGATCATATCACATCATATTGGCTACCGACAAAACCAGCTTGGACATGAAATAACAATCATGATATAACCAGTTTACGCATACTTCAGACTCCACCCATCGATCTAGGAGGTGTTGTGAAAGAAAGCATGTGGCTGTTCTTCTGTAGGGTAACCTTGACGGCCTGGTGTGGCTGGCACATTTTCAAACGGGGTCCGTTCGATCTGAAGCCACGTGAAGTCCCGCTTCCGCCATGGTGGGTTCGCATGGTGCCCAAAGAGCGACAGCTTTCCCTGCCCCTCACTCATCGATTCTGATCTTTTCCTGCAACCATGCCTGATTTCATCATCATTGATACCAGGCATTTTTTTATTTTTACATTACGACCATGACGATGTACAGATAAATGGGGTTTATTTCTTCATGACGAACTGCAATAAGTTTCATGCTAACCCCAGAAAAATAATACTCGCAGCGCGGAAATGTTGAGTAATAATAATCCGATGACAATCGCGGCGGCCATGTATGGTTTTGCCTTGGCTGGCACCAACGAATCAAATCCCAGCGCTAAGAAAAACGCAATCGCGACTTGGGCGGGAAATACATACCGGCCTTGCGGTTGGTAAAACTTGAGACTATAGGAAAATACACCGACCGCTGTTGCAATGAAACTAGCCGCTAGCACAATATATGCCCAGCGAAAATTTGTTTGTAATTTTTCCAGCCAGTAGCGATGAACACTCCAACACCAGCTAGAGAAATAACGGTGGCAATCTTTAAGGCCGCGTACGTTTGATAATGCATACCGGCGGTAATGTGGCGGAAACGTCCCCAGTAAGTTTCGAATAATAAGGTTAGCCAAGTCCAAATTCCAGATGGCGTCAGAAATTCTTGATGCTGTTCAGCGCCGAAGTACTTGTACAATAATTTCATGACCGTGGGATCGCCGTAGAGAACAGTGTTTCGAATCAACCACGCACCACCCAGGACAAGTAATGGTAATCCAAGCCGCAATGTTGTTGACCAGCGACGTGGTTGTACTAACCAAGTGAACAATAACAATCCAACGACAAACGGCCACAAACTGAGTTTTGTTAAAAAGGCGGCAGCGGCCAACCAGCCAATGAGCGTATTCCATTTTGTATTTGGCCGCCAACCCAGCGCTAGCCGTATGATTACAAAAAGAATAATGCTAGCTAGTAAACTTGTCAGTGCGTCGTTATTGATTTCCGCGTTCATGACAAAATATTGCGGGTTCATACCGACAATCAGTGCCGCTAAGCCGGGAATATACTTTGCGTTTGGTGCAAGTTGTCGAGCTGATAAAATTGTAAAAAGTATCACACCACTGGCTAACAATAAACTCCAAAGTCGAACCGCCAATACCCCACCTTCAGTGCCAAACTGTTCGCCAAGTTTTAACCACGGCGCAGCGAGCACATAGTACAGTGGCGGTTGATGCTCAACTTGATCGATTTTTTTATCTTGCAAGAAAGGCATGTGACCAGACAACAGCACTTCAATGTAGTGATGATGCTGCCGAGAATCAGGGAAAAAAGTAAAGGCGTGTGTCACAAACGCCGCGGAAATACTAAACATAAAAAACCAGCCAAGAGCAGCAATGAGTGCCCAGCGATCAAGCCTTGTTAATCGTGTTAATGAGGAATTGGGCGTTATATTTTCCACGATCAAATTATTTTACAAAGCAACCATTTATCGAGGCTGCTTTGTTGGCACTTCTATTGCCAGAATTGAACCTGTAACTGAAGGACATTTTTCGACTGTATGATAACTTTTCCGTTCCGGAAAATCTGGTCAGTTCGAGAAGTTTTATGGTTATAACGTTGTTGGGAATTGGTATTCGGTAAATTCCAGTCGCGTAATACCATTTGGAGATTGTCCACTTTCTTCACAACATGACCAGCAAATGTCATCGTGTAATAATACCGTGTTGGATAATCCGGGCAGGAATTCGGATCGACCGTCATTGATTTAACAACAGCAGTATTGTAAAACAACACTTGCTTGTTATCTGGCGAAAAACCAGTAACGCCGATAGACATAGTGGCATTTTTCAATTGCCCAACTTGTTTACCTGTTGCCACGTTCAGTATTTTAAATCCATTTATAGCAGTGCCACTAAATTGATTGCACCCACTTGGAATGTAGCTTGAGGAAACAGCGACTAACGGATCGGGCGAAGCGTACGTTGGAGCTGTAGTAATGGCGCCCGTTTTAACATTGACATCCCACGGCCCAGTTGGGCAACCACCATCTCCACATCCCTGCTGAACAAGAATTGCGCCTTTCGATCTCCAAGTAGCTGATAATACAGCTGTGTCAGAGGCAAAATCGGAACTGACCCCTTGCTTCACTACGGTCTCGCTATTGTTTGCAAGTGAAAAAACGCGAATAGCGTATGGTGCTTTTCCGATTTCATAATCCATGGCTACAATCTTTTTGCTATCGGCTGAAAAATCTACACTTGAAAACCAATACTTTGCATGTGCTAAAGTTATGGCCGTGTGGTCTGCCATATTCACCAAACGAATCTTCTTTTCGAGATTAATCGCTAACATTTTGTGATCTGGACTTAACTTAAATTCTGTCGGGTATTCCCCTACTTTGCCTACAGTAGCTACGAGTACAGGTTTTTTGTTCCCAACTTTCTCCCATACTTTTACCGTCACCCAAGTTCTGCTTGTCTCTGAAATAGATTTTACCTCTTCTGTATAAATAATCCCCGGCTGCTTAACCGCTGCTCGAACTTCCCGTACACCGAATACAAGACTTATAGCTACAGCTAAACTCAGAAAAAGTGTGTTGCGCATAGATTAGATATTAGTTATACAAACAAGTATACCACCACCCTTCACTAAACAAAAACACCTGAGATCATCAGGTGCTTTTGTTGAATTGGTTAACTAATTACGCCTTGGCCTTATCCCCGACAATGGCCTCCGCTACGTTGCGCGGAACTTCTTGGTAGTTCGCGAATTCCATTGAGTAGGAAGCGCGGCCTTGAGACATTGAGCGTAGTGCTGTGGCATAGCCGAACATTTCGCCAAGCGGCACGTGGGCATCAATGACCTTAGCTTGTCCGCGGTTGGTCATTTCGTTAATGACGGCGCGCTTCGAGTTCAAGTCGCCAATGACATCGCCCATTGAGACTTCCGGTGTGGTGACTTCAACTTTCATGATTGGCTCCAGGAGTACTGGCTTAGCTTTGCGGCAAGCTTCTTTGAAGGCTATCGAACCAGCGATTTTAAACGCCGCTTCACTTGAGTCGACGTCGTGGGACGAACCATCGAAGACTGTGGCTTTAATGTCGACCATTGGGTAGCCAGCAATGACACCCGTATCAAGCGCTTCTTTAATCCCTTTGTTGATTGGTTGAATAAATTCTTTTGGAACGACGCCGCCTTTGACTTCGTCGAAGAATTCGTAACCTTTACCGGTTTCGTTCGGTTCGACTTTGACCCAGCAGTGTCCATATTGACCGCGCCCTCCGGACTGTTTGATGTATTTACCTTCGGCTTCAGCTTCAGCGGTAATGGTTTCACGGTAAGCAACGCGCGGTCGGCCGATGTTGGCTTCGACTTTGAATTCACGTTTCATGCGATCGACAATGATATCCAGGTGCAATTCGCCCATGCCGGAAATAATCGTCTGAGCTGTTTCTTCGTCCGAGCGGACGCGGAAGGTTGGATCTTCTTCGGCCAGTCGCGCCAAAGCCATGCCCATTTTTTCCTGGTCTTGCTTGGTCTTCGGTTCAACCGCGATGTCGATAACCGGTTCTGGGAAGACGATGTTTTCTAATTTGATTGGATGGTCAGGGTCGCAAAGCGTGTCACCAGTGACAGTGCTCTTCAGGCCCACCGCGGCGGCGATTTCTCCGGCGTATACAGCGTCAACATCTTCGCGTGAGTTAGCGTGGAGCCGTACGATACGGCCGATACGTTCGCGGTCGCCGGTTGTCGTGTTCAAGACGTACGATCCTGCTTCCAAATGTCCAGCGTAGACGCGGAAGAACGCCAACTTACCAACGAATGGATCGGTCGCAATTTTGAAGGCCAAAGCGGTAAACGGCTGCTCGTCAGAAGCTGGGCGTTGAATTTCCGCGCCAGTTTTTGGATCAGTAGCAATGATGGCTGGAATATCGAGTGGACTTGGGAGATAGTCGTTCACACCATCGAGTAAGAATTGAACGCCTTTGTTCTTCAAGGCGGAGCCGCAGAAAATTGGGACCAAGCGGTTAGCAATAACTGCTTTGCGTAAGGCAGCTTTCAATTCTGGAACGCTTGGTTCTGTCCCAGCTAAATACGTTTCCAGCAATTTATCATCCGTTTCGCAAATAGCTTCGATCAATTTGTGGCGATACTCTTCAACTTTTTCTTTCATGTCGGCCGGAACATCCGTCTGTTCAAACTCTTTACCCATTTCGTCCTTATAGATTTCCGCTTTACGTTCGAACAAATCAATAATGCCGGTAAATGTTTCGGCGGCACCGATTGGGAGTTGGACTGGGTGGGCGTTGGTTGTTAACCGTTCGTAAATGGAATTGATATCGAAATAGAAATCCGCGCCCATGCGATCCATTTTGTTGATGAAACAAATGCGCGGAACTTTATACTTTTCAGCTTGGTGCCAAACTGTTTCAGATTGCGGTTCAACGCCAGCCACGCCGTCAAAGACGACGACGCCGCCGTCAAGAACGCGGAGTGAGCGCTGGACTTCAACCGTGAAGTCGATGTGTCCAGGGGTGTCAATAATATTAATCCGGTGACCTTTCCAGAAACATGTCGTCGCGGCGGCGGTAATCGTAATCCCGCGTTCTTTTTCTTGTTCCATCCAGTCCATCTCGGCCGCACCTTCGTGAACTTCACCGATCTTATGTTTCTTTCCGGTATAGAAAAGAATACGTTCGGAAACGGTGGTCTTACCGGCATCGATGTGGGCGATGATACCGATGTTACGGGTTTGTTCTAAAGTATATTCTCGGGGCATACGTTAGTGTTAGTTCTAAAAAATAATTATTACAGTGAGGGCATATCGTCATCATCGGCGTTAATATCGTATTCGCGTTCAAGTCGAGACTTTAGTCGCTCTAGATATGTGTTAGCCTCCTGTACCTCGGCGGCAATCCCGTCTACCGCCCCTTTTCTAGCTTTCTTCCACTGCTCCTTGTCAAACATGCGATTAAATTCACCTTTTTCTGGTATGAGTAGTGCTCTTTTTATTTTCAAATACAATAAGTCTGTTGTTTCTAAAATATGATGAACGTAATGATTTCGAATGTCGTTCGGCATATGTGAAGAACACATGTCGGTGATTTGATCAGCCAGGGCAGCGACCAAATAAATATTGTCCTGAATGCTATCAATCAATTTTTCTTGTTCCTTATCTTCCCAACTACCACGTTCGGCATTAAATCCTTGTTTATCCATTTCATGATGAACATGCTGCATCATGGCATCATCTTGATCATGAGGGCCTGGTTCAATCCGACCCCCTGCTTTGCGTTTTGCACTAGCAATCAATGCTTCACGCACCGTGTTGGTAGCTTCTTCCATTTCAAGAGTGTTGGGCTTTTTTTCTACACTTTGAAAAGCTTTTGTCAGCTCAAATTGTGTATCGTGCCGGAAACTATCGTCGCGCTCCGCATGATAATGTTTACGGGAGATTTCTTGTAATTGTATGCGGGCGGCATCCACCTCAATATCAAGTTTTTCATCCAAGCCTATCCCAGACTTTTTTTGCGCCTGCAACAAGCGATACAGTTTATCAAAAGCCTGATCTAGCTCTTCGGGTGATTCAATAATTTCACCCATCATGCCATGTTCTAAAGATTGTTCGATGGCCATATATTTATATCTTAACAAAATCAATCAATTGTTGCAGATTGAAGGCCGTAGATTTCTGTCCAGTAGCCGGATCAACATTGGCCGTTAAAATCTTTTTGCTCTGATGTAAATACCAGGCGCCTGGTTCTAACTCATTCAGCTTGTCGTAGAGTTCGGTTAAATCGACATTGCTAGCGGCCGGGGCGCGGAAATCGCCGAAGGCTTTAGTCGGATCAGTTTGAACGCGGAGCACGAAACCGAGATGGTAAGCATACACATCGGAGCCACGGAAACTGCTGTGCACACCGACCGCTTTCCCCCACTTAGTTTGGAACTCGGTGCGTTTATCCCAATCGACATTGAATTTCGCCCGTTCATCAAGTTGACGAACAACGGCCTCAATAATTTCCATCCCCTTGCGCAACATCAGTTCATCATCTTTATGCAGCAACCAGAAGCCGCGGAGAATAGCTGGAATAGAAAAACTGGTGTATTGCGGATCGGTAATTTCCCACTGACCCGTATCTTCTTTATGACCGTAGTCTACTAACCATTCAATGGCTTTGTCTTCGTACTTGTCGTTTGGAATTAACCCGCGATGCATCAAATCATGGTAGACCAGCTGGCAACAGGAATGGCCAACTTTTAATCCGTGTTCATCAAACTTCCCGCGACCAACGCCAATGGCTAAATATTCCGGTCCGGTTGGGACATTGCTACCATCTTTCGTGTAACCGACGAATTCGTATTTTGGATCTTTCAGTTTCGGATCGAAGGTCGTTAACAACCAAGCCGCGATGACCTCATCGAGGTGCGGTTTCTTGTGCGTTACGATTATTTTCCGACCAGTG
>JAYUIJ010000024.1:0-5216 GCA_043766165.1 Candidatus Kerfeldbacteria bacterium | reverse complement strand
GTAGTTAGTGTCAGCGGTGAACATCAAGCAACAACAATTATTCTAACGCACGGCCTAACGCATAAACATCTCAATGTCCCCGGCGAAGAAAAGTTTATTGGCCGAGGCGTTTCATACTGTGCCACCTGCGACGCGCCTATGTTCAAAGATAAAGAGGTAATGATAGTTGGCGGTGGAAATTCGGCCATGGATGCGGCGCTACTCTTAAGTAAGTTCGCAACCAAGGTAACCATTGGAACGGTCAACGGAGAATTCCGCGGTGAACGAGTGCTCATCAATCGGATGAACGAAACGCCGAGCATTACACAGCTAACGAATATCAAAGTTAAAGAAATTACTGGTGATGACACATTGAACGGCATTACGATTGAAGTGGATGGCGTGGAAAAGAATATTCCAGCCGGGGGTGTATTCGTGGAAGTTGGTTACACCGTTAACCCGAAACTCATGGCGGACATAGTCCCGCTCGACCAACGTAACCAAATTATTGTTGACCTCATTACTAATGGTACCAGCGTTCCAGGATTATTTGCGGCGGGCGATATTACAAACATTGTCCAAAAACAAGTTGTCATCTCAGCCGGCGAAGGCGCGAAGGCCGCACTCAGTGTTGACAAATATATTCAGTCACTCGGACAGAAGCCACGTACAGGGGATACGGATTGGGGGGTGAGTACTCCTGTGCATAGTTTATAGTTTTTAAAAAGCTACTCGTTTAACTAGGGGTGTCGGTATTTAGAGAGAAGTTAATTAAGTTGATTGGTTAATTAGCTAATTGAGGTTATGAAGATCATGGTGAGTTCGGGGGTAAGAGCAAAGTTGGAAGAAGAGCTTATAGGTGTTAGCTTTTAGGTATTAGAAGTTGAATCCAGTATGTACGTCGAATCATTTAAACAGCTTACAGTTTGGCAGAGAGCTATTGAAGTTGTTAAAGAAATTTACCAGCTAACAAAGCAGCTTCTAGAAGACGAGCGGTATGGACTAGTGAGTCAGATGCGTCGTGTTGCTGTTCCTGTTCCAGCAAACATTGCCGAGGGAAAGAAGCGAAAGACAAAGAAAGATTTTTTATAGTTCCTTAGAATTGCTGATGGTTCTGCGGCCGAACTCGAAACCCTTATCATTATCGCCATAGATACTTATCCGCAAATAGACTTTTCCAAAGCATCTTCATTACTAGAAGAAGTTCAAAAAATGCTCACCATGTTGATAAAGAAACTAGAAGCTTCTCCTACAACTTCTAAAAGCTAATACCTATAAGCTAACAGCTACTACACATATGGCCAGCAACCCTTTTTCCAACGCGATGGCCCAGCTCAATGCTGCGGCCAAGGTTATGAATCTTGATCCAGAAGTTGTGAAAGCACTGCAGAAACCGCAGCGTGTGCTTGAGGTTGGCATTCCAATCAAAATGGATAATGGCACGATGAAAACATTTACTGGCTACCGTGTTCAGTTCAACGATGCTCGCGGACCGTTCAAGGGCGGAATTCGGTATCACTGGGAAACGAATTTGAATGAAGTGAAGGCGCTTAGTTTTTGGATGACCATGAAATGTGCGGTGGTGGGAATTCCCTATGGCGGTGGCAAAGGTGGAATTACTGTAAATCCAAAAGAGCTTTCAGTTGATGAACTTGAGCGCTTGTCTCGAGGTTGGGTCCAAGCGATGTACCAATACATCGGGCCATGGAAAGATGTTCCGGCGCCGGATGTCTATACGACGCCACAAATCATGACGTGGATGACTGATGAGTTTTCGAAATTAGCGGGTCAATGGACGCCCGCCGCGTTCACCGGTAAACCGATTGAAGTTGGCGGTTCAGAAGGTCGTGGTTTTTCAACCAGCCAAGGCGGTGTGTATGTTCTCGAAGAGTTAGCCAAAAAAATGAACATCCGTTCGACAGGCTCAGGACAGGTTGTTCCACGTAGAACGCTTGTCGCGGTGCAGGGTTTTGGAAATGCCGGGGCGCTAGCCGCAAAGATTTTATCGAAAGCAGGTTATGTCATCGTCGCGGTTTCTGATTCAAAAGGTGGCATTGTGAATATGAAAGGACTTGATATCGCGGCAGTGGCGAAACACAAAGAAGCTACAGGATCAGTTGTGAACTTCGCTGGGTCAAAGCCAGTTGATAATAAGAAAATTTTGGAACTGCCAGTTCACATTCTTGTGCCAAGTGCTCTCGAATCTGTCATCACTGAAAAAAATGCAGGGCGCATTAAAGCCAAAGCAATTTTAGAATTAGCCAATGGGCCAACGACACCGGAAGCGGATATAAAATTATTCAAGCGGGGGATTCACGTTGTACCAGACATTTTGGCAAACGCTGGCGGTGTAACCGGTTCTTACTTCGAGTGGGTACAGAATTTGTACGGTGATCACTGGACTGAGAAAGTTGTGTTAGACAAGCTTAAACCAATTATGGTTGATTCGTTTAATCTGGTCTGGGACACCGCGAAAAAGCACAATGTCAATTTGCGGACTGGCGCGTACATGGTGGCGATAGAGCGGGTTGTGAAGGCGATGCGGCTCAGGGGAAGAATTTAAGATTCCTATTGGGAAAGTTTTGGGGTTCGCTTCGCTCGGGATGTTGGTGGGATAAGTAGGAAGCCGCTGCCGCGGAGGTTTCCCACCCTGTCATTGCGTAGCAATGACATCCCTCCCAACGGGAGGGAGCCGATCGTTCCCCCCCCGTTGGGAGGGGCCAGGGGTGGGGCAAGAATTTCCCTCTCTAATCTTTTTAGTGCACCATCAATAGTGTAGAGTACCTCGTCGTTCGTAAGCCGAACTACTTTAATATTTCGTTCGTTGAGAAATGTAGTTCGAATACAATCGTATTCCTTTTGTTCATGAAGATTATGAATATCGCCATCAACTTCAACCACAAGCATTTTCTCATAACAAAAGAAGTCAACAATATATCTCCCAATACTTTCTTGTCGGCGAAACTTTAAACCAAGGAATCTTCGTTTACGCAAATGCTGCCAGAGCCGTTTCTCGGCCGGAGTGGGATTATTGCGTAACTGACGTCGCAGCGCAGTGTAATTGTAGTTGCGTGGATTATATAAAGCAGACATGGATTTCTCCCTGCCAAGTCACACTCGTACCCTACAAACAGGCGGCAACTTTGTCAATAGAAAAAAAGCTAGTCAGCATTCCGGCATTCCGAAATTACTTACTAGCTATAATGATCGGGTCGCTTAACAATCTGCTGCGACGATCGAAACCACACACAACATATCCCGTGCCAGATAAGTAGGCGACCACTGCACCGGCTTGATGGTGTTGAGTATCGGCGTCGGGAGCGGTCAAGATGTAGTCAACTTCTGGAGCAAGTTCAGTGTAGGGATTGCGCAGTACCGACGTACACGCTGCAAGTTCCTTGAGGTGGTCGTCTTGTGTTGGATATATCCTGTTATGTTGATTGCGCCAATCTTCAATCACAACGCGAACCGAATCCATGTTGGCCCTGGTGACTTCTTCTAGCGGGATTTCATGGGCGCGGCGTTGCATAGCCTGATAGTTGGGAATGGCGACACCGCCCACGAGCGCGATGACTGCAATTGCAACCGCCAATTCAATCTTGGTTAGCCCAGCAGTATGCTTAGGCCGCATGTTGCCTCCTAGCAAGAAAACCAATGAAAAATCTGTAATGAGCTGTTGAGACATTAGCACAAACTTCATATCCGTCAAAACAATACAGGTCGGCAAGGTAGTTCCTTCAAAACGGATTTTCCGCTACACTATATATACTATGGCTAAAACTAAACCACATCGACGCGAAGAACTGGCTTTGCAAAAAGATGGTTTTATGACCATTGCCGGTGCGGATGAAGCTGGTAAGGGTTCGTGGGCGGGACCACTTGTAGCCGCGGCGGTTATTTTGCCGGCCAATTTTGCCGCGAAACTCGTAAACGATTCAAAGCAACTGAGCGAAAAACAACGGCAGCAGATGTTTGTCCACATTACTAACCATGCAATCTCATGGGCGGTTGGCGTCATTTCATCGCAGGAAATTGATCGCAAGGGGATTTCGGCGGCAAACAAAAAAGCCTTACTGACTGCTTTGAAAAAACTGCATGTGAGAACAGACGCGATTTTGGTTGATGCTGTAAAACTCAAAGTCGGTAAGAAGCCGGTCAAAGCCATTATCCATGGCGACGCCAAAGTATTATCAATTGCCGCCGCTTCAATCATTGCCAAAGTGGTCCGAGATGCGTTAATGGTTGGACAACATCGACTGTATCCGCAATATTCGTTTGATGTGCATAAAGGCTACGGCACCGCGAAACACCAAGCTCTCCTAAAAAAACATGGACTCAGTCCAATTCATCGTCGGAGCTTCCGACCGATGAGTACCATGCGGTAAAGCAATCATGATTACCCTCGAAAGTTTACTGCTTTTACTGATTGGACTGTTCGCGGGCCGGATGTTCTCGGCGGGTTTTGTTGGACAGTATTTTAACTTAGGGATGGATAGTTTGCTCAAGTGGCAGATAACCTCAACCGGTTTTTTGGTCGACATCATCACCATCGGCGGTTTTTTAGGTTCGTTATGGCGAGCGCAACGACCGTGGACTGATCGTCAAAAGTTGCATTACTTTTCGGTTGTCAGTTGCGTAATGTTATTTGTGGTAATCTTCTTTACATTTTCTGTGCGCTTGTTGAACAACAAGCCGTTAGCAGCGCACGACGGCGTGGTCCAAACAGAAGTTGCGGCCACGATGATACTTCATGGACAAAATCCATACGCTGCGAATTTTACAGGCACACCATTTGCCGCTTTTCATACCATCCGTCCTGACGGGACACAAAGCGTTGTGCTCCAACATTATCCCTATCCGCCGCTGATTCCGCTACTAACGGTTCCAGCGATTCTAGTTGAGCGCCTGATCCATTTCACACCTGATGGCCGGGTTGTAACGGCCCTCATTTTTTTTCTGACCGCCTGGGCGCTCATTCGGTTAATGCCAACCGATCGTCAAAAAACGTGGGTCGTGCTTGGGGTGCTGATCAATCCACTCTTCATGTCGTATGCGTTGCTGGGGATGAACGATATCATTATGGTCAGCGGTCTCATTTTCACTGCTATCTTGGCCCGCCAGAAAAAGTGGCGTCTCGCGGGCATCACTATTGCGCTCGCTATCGCCGCTAAACAAACGGCACTCCTTGCTCTGCCGCTCTGGGCGTGGTGGCTGTGGCTAGAGATGCGGCACGGTCA
>JAYUIJ010000023.1:0-5287 GCA_043766165.1 Candidatus Kerfeldbacteria bacterium | reverse complement strand
GGTAGTGATGTTAATGCGTCACTTTGGTTTTCCGACGGAGCAGACTGGACAGTAACAGTGTTGCTAGATTCCGTGGTATCCGTCGGGGAAACTTGTTGAGCCATGACAGTGGCAGGGATCATGATGTCGCAGATCATTGCGGCAGTCGTGACCAAAAGCCATTTGCGAAGGCGTTTCTGCTTCTTGCGACTATACATTGGCCTGACGGTCAGTGATAAGTCCGTAGAGACAAAAGTCGGGATTCCAACTGGCCCGGGGGCATGGTCGGAACCTACGGCGGTCGTGTCGTCCAGAACAGCAACCTATCAAAACAGCCTAGAGACACTAGGCTTACTGGACGTGATAGGTTATCACCCCTAGGCTATTTTGTCAACCCAGCACCACAATAGAAAAACCAATAAAAGGCTAATCTTAGCAATTTTTGATGAGGAAAACATGTTCAAAAGTAGGCCTGCACGAGTCTATTGTGGTGCTGGGTCAATGGTTCCCAGTTCAAAAAATCATTATATTGACTAACCTTAGCCAATATAATTTTCAATGTGTAAAGAAAAAGGCTAACCTCAGCAAAAATCCTTAATCTTTGGCAGTTTCACCAATTTCCTTGAGTTTTGCATTAATTTCTGTGGCTGATTCCCGCAATGGACCAGAATAGTTGAGACTGAGGCTAGCGGCCATCGATGCAAACCTTCCAGAGGCGTGGATGTCATCTGATCGCAGATGTTCTGCTACATAAGCGCCGATAAACGTATCTCCGGCGCCAGTAGGATCAACAATATTCTTTGGCGGGTAGACTTCAACATGAATGAGTTCATTCGTTTCACGGCTAAAGACCCAGGCACCCTTGCTACCTTCGGTGATCACGACTTCTGCTGGGCCTTCTTCGGCCATAGTCCGAGCCAACGACAAGATTGATTCACCTTGATCAATGGCTGCCTGTACATCTTCCGCTGATAGAAAAACAGTGGTGAAGCTGCTTAGGAATTCTGCTTGACGCGGCCACGGGTACTGCGGAGTCAAGGTTTCATCAGTTTCTGTTTTCCGGAAATACTTCCCAATGTCAGCGAAAACAGTTAATCCAAGGTCATGACTGATATAACGAATAACGTCGATGGGAACTTTGTGTTCTGCTTCAGGCATGAATAGTACCACATCACTCGTCACAATTGCCTGACGAATATCTTCAGTGATGTCGGCAATAGTAATTGGTTTCGGATCTGATGTGCTCGTGGCGATTGTGACGTCGTCTGTATGTGTATTGGTAGTAGCTACACCTACATCCATCGGAATTACGTGAATCGTAATACCAAGATTGTTTAACTCAGACAATAACCCCAAATCATTTTCCGGTAACCACGTTACTAATTCAACCTCAATACCGCTCCGTGACAATGCGGTAGCGCCAAACAATCCTTTACCACCAACTATTTCACTCGTTTCACCGCTTGGTAAAATATTCCGATCGCGTGAAATATAACCGAAGAGTGTTACTTTCATAGATTTACTACTTTCGAGAAAAAATACTTTTGACCATCGCCCAACTGCCGCGACGTCGTTCCGGTGTTTTTAACATGGCCACTAATCCAGGCGCGATGGACAAAAATACGATAATCAGAATGATCGGGAGTAAATACTTGTCAATATTCGAAACTTTTTCGCCGAGTAAAAATCCGCCACCAACTAAACCGATGACCCAGATGACGCCGCCAATAATGTTGTACATCAGTAGCTTCGGGTACGACATCCGGCTAATACCAGCTACCACTGGCACGAATGTACGCACGACTGGTATGAAGCGTGCCAGAATAATTGTCTTACCTCCATGCTTTGTGTAAAATGCTTCAGCTTTTTCTAAATTTTCTTTTTTGAAAAAACGCGAGTCTTCTTTCATGAACAACTTCCGCCCCCAACGAGTGCCAAAAGTATATCCAACACTGACACCAACAATGGCGGCGATCAGCAACAGCGCCATCACTATCCAGACATTGAATAATCCTTGGGCCGCTAAAACTCCGGCGGCAAACAGTAAACTGTCGCCCGGCAAAAAGAAGCCAACCAGTAAACCGCATTCAGCAAAAATAATGGCAGTGATCAGAATGTAGCCGCCAATAGTTCCAGCGGATTGAATAGTGGTAGTTGGATGAAGCAGGCTCGAGAGAATATCGATCATACAGGTTTGGAATTCGATTACAGATTATGTTAGACTAGGAGGGAAGTATATCGGTTTTTACTTGCTGAATCAACTCTTCCATATGACTGAGCAGTTACATCGCTACCGTCCATCCTGGGATGATTATTTTATGTCGATTGCTCGCATTGTAGCGACGCGGAGCACTTGCGATCGACTTGAAGCTGGCGCAGTGCTTGTAAAAAACAACCGGATTATCTCGACCGGTTATAATGGTTCACCTCCAGGATTACCGCATTGTGATGAGGCTGGTCATTTAATGGAGGAAGGTCATTGCGTGCGCACTATTCATGGTGAGCATAACGCAATCTTACAAGCAGCCACAATACCAGGCGCCTCAACCGAAGGGTCAACCATGTACACGAAATATACGTTTTGCATTCACTGTGCAAAATACATTATTGCTGCCGGCGTCAAGCGAGTAATTTATGGTAAAATTTATCGTAATGCTTATTGCATTGATTACTTACGAGAGGCTGGCGTCATCATGGAAGAGTACAAGCCTAATCCAGACTGGAATTCAAGAATGCAAGAGTTATTTTCGCACGACATTGAAGAGAAGTTAGCAAAAGAAGGCAACGTTCAACTTAAGGAAAAGAAATAAATCCAGCACCACTTTCAAGGATGCTCATGTTCTAAGAACAGCAGCAGTAGTTCCTGTATCGTATTTTCAAATAACCATATAATCATTAAAAGTGGTGCTGGATAAAAAACATCCGACCCAGTTACGGAGCGGATGTGGTGTGGAAGAAACCGGTGCGGTCGCTGGCGCAGTAGCACCCGACGGCGCTGTAGGTGATATAGTCGACGGTGAAGGTGCCGTGGAAAGAACTTTGGGTACATGATGCTGTACGTCCGATCGTTTTCACAAGCATGACGACCGGGAAAAGTTGACCATCTGCTCTTCGTACGGTGAACGGTCGCGGCTGACCAATGTCATCCAGCGTTAGGCTGGTTGGGCCGATAACGATCGACCACATTTCGAACAAGCTGCCTCCTGTTTCCCGGTTCTGGTGAAGATGAGCGTATACTCGTTATCATGTGATTCCATACGAAATGACCAACCGAGTCGCGTGTAGTTATGTTTGATCGTTGCCCAGATAACTGAGCCGTCGCCCTGGTGCCTAACGGTAACAGTAATTTTCGGGGTACCACCTGCCTGAACTAGGCGTTGGTCAATCTGCGATTGATACTGCATGACGGCTGTGGCGACACTATGTTCAAGGGTAGCTGCCTGCTGGGGTGTCAACGCCATGAGAATCCTCCGTGAAAAAAACGTATAGTAACTATCTAGTATGGTGTACAGGATATATGAGCGCTCGTCAATTCTTCCGGTTTCCCGTCAGCTGGTCTATATACTTGATTCAATGCTGAAGATGAGCTTGATGGCGAGAGAAGATCCTTCAGTTTCGCGCGGCTTCACTTCAGGATGACGGGAAAGAATGGTGTTTGTATCGGAACGTAGATTACAATCTCTACCAACCAATAATGATATCTTCTTTCGGATCAAGTGCATACTGTTTCGCATGTACGTCTGAAAATGTTTTGACGAAACGATCATGCGTTACGTCCCAGCCCGATTGGCGTAAACGATCAAAAAAGTCACGACCATAGACGCGAACGTGATCCGTTTGTCCAAAACGACGCAACCGTTCTTGCGGATCAGTGACAGTAAAATCTTCGTCAGTTGTATCACGAGTATCATCAATCGGTGTTTGTAAAATCGCAAAACCTTTTGGTTTTAAGACACGCCGCAGTTCTTTCATGGCCGCCCGGTCATCAGGAATGTGTTCGAAAACATGGTTACAAAAAATCACATCAAAACTTGCGTCAGGTAATTCTAATTTCGTGACGTCCATATTCCGCATCGCGATCGGGGATTCTAAATCGATGCTGAGATAATCGAGATTTGAGAGTGAGCGAAACTTCTTTTGCATAAAATCATCCGGTGCCACGTCAAGAACTTTGTACGGCATCGCAAAGAAATCGGTTTTCTGTTGGAGGTACAACCAGATCAGCCGGTGACGTTCAAGTGAGCCGCAACGTGGACAACGTGCATTGGGACGTTTAAATCGTCCGGCCGGTAACATCTTCCGAAACTTGCCGTTGCAGCAGGGACAGTGAAAAGTATTTCCGGTCAGAACAACAGCCTCCGCAATTTCAAATAAACGTCGAATTTGATAGCGAGTTCCGCCGGGGACGAGTTGTTTGATAGGGTGCATGTTGTAGGTTGTAAGATGAAGGTTGAAGGGCGTTCTATAGCCCTTTCCATTAACTTGTCCCGAAGTGATGAGACGAGGGACGTATCAACCTAGTCGTCAATTCCGTAGTTGCGACCTATGAGCGGGTAAGGAGAGTCGAACTCCTTTCATCAGCTTGTCCCGCCGCAAATTTAGAGAACTTGTATTAATGAACAAATGCAAATCATTCCTTGGAGCAGGTAAGGGGAGTCGAACCCCTTTCATCAGCTTGGAAAGCTGAGGTAATACCGGTATACGATACCTGCTCCAAGGAATGATTATTTTGCGGCGGGATCCCGCCAAATGTTGTTAATGTAAATTGAGCGGGAGAAAGCTGAGGTAATACCGGTATACGATACCCGCTCACAAGTGGCAACCCCACAAGTGGGAGTAGTGTAGTAAATTTATAGAACTTTTTCAAGTCCGAGAAAGTAGGTAGATAAAAAAGCGGTTCCGAACTGTTGGAGCCGCTAGTACTGAGGGATGTGGAGATTATGTGATCGCCCTTGACGCTGTCGGATTTCCATCTCCTCCTGGTAGAGTTTTTGCAGCACATCTATCAGTGTGTCACTCGTGGCATGCTTAAGGAAAAAGTCCAAACATTGTAAGCGCATATCTGCAACTTCCTCAGTCCGACGTGTGAACACGGATCCTGCTTCCTGAGGGCGATTCAGCACCATCTGTGCCTCCAAGGTAAAGGACACTTCTAATGAAAACAATAAAAATACCCTAACACGAGTGCTGTAGGAAATCAAATATGTATGGTAATGTGTACAGACATATGGCGGTTTCCCATACACTGGGTACATGTCTGTCACTATGGTTAAAACAATCCAAGAAGAACGTCTCCGATGGGTGTTAC
>JAYUIJ010000022.1:0-2155 GCA_043766165.1 Candidatus Kerfeldbacteria bacterium | reverse complement strand
TCGGCATCACTGTAAATAAGAATGCTATTCCGAATGACCAACGAAAGCCAATGGATCCGTCGGGCATTCGAATTGGCACACCGGCCTTAACGACGCGTGGGTTTGATGACCAAAATATGGAACAGGTTGGGAAGATGATTGTTGATGTGCTTAAATCACCAAGTGACGCAGGCATTCAAGAATCGGCACGAAAAACTGTTCAGGAACTCACCGCTTCACATCCACTTTATCCTGATTTGATTTCATGAGCGCCATCAAGCTCGACGGCCGCCGCGTGGCTGATCGAATGTTAGAACAACTAAAAAAGAAAGTTAGTGCCTCACGGAAACCAATAACGTTGGCGTATGTTCTTGTCGGCAACCGCTTTGATTCAGCACTGTATGGAAAACTAAAGCGCCAAGCTGCGGCACGAGTTGGAATAGAAACTGAGTTTTATCATCTCCCAAGCGCTACTTCCCAAAAAAAGTTAGAGCAACTCATTCGAGTATTAAATAAACGTCGCCAAGTTTCTGGAATTTTATTGCAACTTCCGTTACCAGCTCAACTAAATGCCGATAGCGCTGTTGGTGTCATGGATCCACATAAAGATGTCGACGGTTTCCATCTTGCAAATACTTTTGTTGTTTCTCCACCAGTTGCCGCAGTAATCAAACTCATTAGTTTAGGCAAACCAGCAAAAAACTCCTTCGTGGTTATCGTCGCCAAGCAATCTATTTTTACCAAAGATTTAGCACTCGCTTTAGAAAAGCTGCGTTACACTGTAGCAATTGTTGAAACGCATCCAAAACTAAAAGAGATTACTACCAAAGCAGATATTCTCATCACTGCGCTTGGTACTGGACCACAGTTAACCGCCAAGTACATCAAAAATGGAGCAATTGTGATTGACGTCGGTATCCGTAAACATGGCAAGAAAGCTATTGGTGACATTCATGTCTCGGCATGGAACAAGGCCAAAGCTATAAGTCCCGTCCCCGGCGGTGTGGGCCCTCTTGTTATTGCTACTGCTTTAGAAAATACTTATCATCTGGCTAAACTTAATTAACTCAATCAACTAATTAACAAATCAACTATGCTATTTCTTCGCTGGTTCATCGGCGCACTCTCAATCATGCTCGTCGGATTGCTCGTTCCCGGAATTCACATTGCTGGACTGTGGGCAGCATTACTTACCGCATTAATTCTTGGCATTCTCAACGCCGTTCTACGACCGATCTTATTGTTACTAACCTTACCGATTACGATTCTGACCCTCGGTATTTTCAGCCTGATCATCAACGCTGGAATTTTCCTGCTTGCTAGCTCAGTCGTCAAAGGATTCAATGTCGATAGTTTCGGCGCGGCTTTTCTTGGTTCAATTCTACTGTGGCTCATTAACTGGGCCGTTTCAACTTTGCTGAATCCGAAAAAAGTTTAAGCAGAAAAAGAAAAAAGCCAACTGTCGAATGACGGTCGGTTTTTGTGTGAACGCGATTATTGACCTTGGTTATTAGCTAGGAACCAGAAGTTCTTTCTCGTTGCGCTATTGAGCGGCAACTGAACAGTAGCCCACAACAACCCAACATCATCTAGACGCCCTTCGATGGCCACATCAGTTCCCACCAGCCACGGGACTTTTCCTAAACCAGAGAGGACAATTCGAATGCCATCTTGGAAAGACCGATGGCGTCCAGGCTTATCAAGGACACGAATCAAGATGTTGACCGGCACCTGCGATCGTGATTGCAAGGTGGACCAGTTGCGCATGATGAAGGCCGAGTCGACTGGCAACCTAGCAGTCAGTGCAAAACGACCGGACGGGTCGGGGCGACAGACCACCGTATCCCAATCCGCTTTCGGCCATGGAGTGTTCTTGAAAGAAAACTTCCGGATCTCGATAGTGATTGAATCGCCAGGGTTCAACAAGGGCGCTCGGTACAAAGTCATCAATTGACCTGTAATGAGCGTCGGCACCCGCTTCATAGGAGCTTTATCTGAACCAGCCCATGCCAATGGCACAAACAGTATCATCGTTAGAACAATCAGTACCCCACGCTTATTCATGGCTCTCCCCAAAGTTAAAAAGGACGAACGATAAACACTAAACTGGGCGCATGGTAACGTTGTTTTTCCTGACTGTCAACCATTGATTTGCCTCGCCTCACGTGATAGCATG
>JAYUIJ010000021.1:0-5380 GCA_043766165.1 Candidatus Kerfeldbacteria bacterium | reverse complement strand
CTCCACGGCTTCGCCGTGGAGGGGACGACCGGTCCCCTCCATTGCCGCGGCAATGGAGGGGTTAGGGGTGGAGTCACTCAGGGTAAATCTTTTTCTCGTCTTTCTCGTACAATAATATCGCCGCCACCGGACAAGCCTTGGCCGCGTTAATCAACTGCTCGTCAGTCAGCGTCATCCAGGTCGGTTTCACGACGGCCTTATTTTCCGCATCCAGTTCAAACGCTTCCGGCGCTAAAGCAATACATGATGCCGCGCCGATGCAGAGCTCCCGGTCAACTTCAATCCGGCCGATCTGGTGGTCGGTGTCGTTCGTTTGCGTTGTAGGCGCGTCGGTCATGGCTGGCTCAGAATACCACTGCTGCTTCGGCCAGACAAGTGTCTAGGCAACTGCCAACCGATCCCAGGCATCGTTAATTTGACCGGCTAGATCAATATCTTTTTGGGTGACCTGGCCGAGATCATGGGTGGTCAGCGTCACAATGACCGCCGGGTAGGTCAAAATAATATCGGGGTGGTGTTGTACAGCTTCTGCCAAATCTTTAATTGCAGTAACAAACTCAACTCCGCGCACAAAGGAATTCGTGGCAAACGTGCGGTGGATTGTTTTGTCGGTGGGGGACCAGCCAAGTGGCGGCATGTGTGATGAATCCATAGGGAAGTAAAGTTATTTTTCTGTTAACATGTGATCAACACCCATGTCCATCAGTTTCTTGGCAAGCGCTTCTTCCTGGTCTGGGAATCGTGTTAATGAAGCGCCAATCTCTAAACCCAATTCGTGGGCTAACTGGACATGCTTGGGCGTAATGACGTCAGGCTGGAGTTCAATTTCAGAGAAGCCAAAATGTTTAGCCACCAGTATGCCTCGTTCATTCCACTCCCGATCTGCTAGGTCGGGGACTTGATCGACTAGTGCCTGATCATAGAGCGTAACGCTATGACTCCAGGTTTCTGATGATGGCCAAAAGAGGCCGGTCGAGGCCAGTAAATGTTTTTCCTTAGCTACTGCTTGCACTTCCTGTAGAGCGGGGATTGAAAATGTCACAAATCGCAAACGCGTTTTGGGGTAATCTGAATTTTTCTTAAATCCTGCCTGAGCATCCATGTCAGTCACATCAGTGATCACGGCCCGCGCCAGCTTGACTGCCTGCTCAGGCGAACTGGCACGTAATTCCACCCGTAGCTTGGTATCGGCGTCTGATGCTAAACCAAGAAATTCTTTGAAGCTCGGAATACCTTTCTCTCCTTCACCGAGTGCGCCAATCTGGTTCAGATGATTTTCTAGTTCGACCAACGTCATCGATTCGACTTGCTCTGGCGTCATGTTCATTTTTTTATCGTTGACAACGGCAATTTCTCCATCACGCAAAAGCAAGGTATCCATTTCTTGGGCACCTCGGTAATTTTTTAGGATGGATTCAAAACTATTAGGTATTCCTTCGCGATTTTTCAAGCCCATGTGTTGAATGTGAAACTCAGGGCTTTCCATGGAATTACTCATCATCCAACACGCCGCGGTCATGCCCAGTTTCAAACGCCGCTTCCGCGTCCGGCCAGCGCTTCTTCAACACTTCTTCCATCTCTTCAATATCGTCGTCATCCGTCAGCACGCCCATGCTACGTTTTTCTTCTAACACTTCGCCGACTAAATCATAAAATGCGTCGCGATCAAACGCGCCCTCTTCTTCCATGCGCGTTACGATTTCGTTGAAGACGCCGCTGAGGTTGAAAGTGATGTTATCCATGGGTCAGTAAAAAGTAGGAAGTAAGGAGTAGTCGTGTGGTCACGAAACAAGATAGGACTTGTAGTATAAACAAAAAAAAGTTTTTTGCAAACGCTCCCTCTAAAAGCTAAAACCTATCAGCTAATAGCTGGTCTAATATATTTCCTCTCTTTTCTCTCGCAGAAACCCAAAGAAACCTTCCGTCGCCTGGAGAAATGCCTTGAACGGTGCTTCGATGATCACGTCTAGGAAGAAGATCAGGACGTTGATGCGTGGGACGCGCAGGGAAATCCAGCGGCCGACTTGCAGAACCGGGACGGAGAAGAAATCAAAGATAACAGTGAAAATATTTTCGCGCTGATCAACAACCAGCAGTTCTTTTGACAGCAACCGAACACGAATACCGAAAAAACTGACGATGGTTAAGAACAACAAGAAGATGAACATGCTAATCGGCGTGAAGTTCAAGATGGTCAAAACCGAAATGATCAGGCCGAAGACAATGATGAACGTGATGGCGTAAACAATTCGGAATAAGTTTGTAAACAGTGAACTGCGGCGGATCGGCTTACGTGGTTTAACAATTGCATGCGGTTCGTCACCATGATAGACCAAGGCCTCAACTTTATCGATCACCGCGATTTCATTTTTCTTTCCGGCTGGTCGGATACTAATCCCTAAGAAGATTAACAGGAAGGGTGGAAAAGCAACGTTGATAATCAGCGGTAGGTTATCGAGCGTTTGCTTAGCGTAGATTATTTTCTCGATTGGAACTTCAATCAATAACAATAACACCATCTTCGTCAGGAAGATGTAAATAGCGGAACGGATAATACTGCGGGCAATCTTGCCTAGGATTTTTTTCCGTCGGCCATCGTAGGAGGTTTTAATATCGCTGACGAGTTGTTCTGGACTGGTCATCGCTTCAGCTGCGCCTAAACCATGCAGGCGGGCAATATCGTCGAACACCAAGAAAATAATCGTATATTTTTTCATCAAGCGCTGCAACAAGTCACCAGCCGGATGGAGAAGTTGAGCTTGGATTGTCTGATGAATCATCGGTAACTGATGTCCTAGGTTGACCAGGTCTTCAGCTGTGGCTTTTGTCCATTCCGGATGCTGTTGCAACAACAAGTGATAACTAATAATATTTTGATCAGACTTTAACAGCGCCCGATGGGTGGCAATATAGAGCTGTGTATTTTTTTCTTCTTCGCCCAGGTGCTCTTCGTCGAAGGTAATGTCGCGATGCGTGACGCGGTACATCAATTGCAACAACGCTTCGTCGTGGTCAGCCGGCGCCAGCAACTCATTGACTTCAACCGAGATGATGCCGATGTACCACTGGAATAATTTATCCGATTCTTCGTGCGGCATAGTCGGCACTTGCGTCCAAAGATGGATGGCGCGGTTCAGGACCTCCGCCGTTTCATTAATCAGCGTCACCGGCAAGGCTTTGTTTGGCAAATAGCGACTGCCAATGAGCTCAAGGATCAATGGTTCAGCGACGGTATCAGCCGTCACGCCCGCCACTAACCGACGCTTGAGAATACGTTCAATCGCATTTTTACGGAGCAAGTGTTCATCTTGATAGTCGATTGCTTGGCGCAGTTTTTCGTAGGCCCATGCCACGTTGGAAATAGTGTCATGGACTTCAATCAGCGGGACGCTCGTGTCAACGGTTTTGGTAACGTCGCGCGAAAAAATTTCCAGTGTTTTTTCGGCCGCCGGAGAAAGGGGACGATGAGTGACGACTGGTTTTTCGTTGACGGCTTTGAGAACTTTGGTCAAATACGGCATAACAGGCAAACCTTGATGGTCATTGAATACTCGTACTCTACAATATTCTAGGACGAAAAACAAGCCGTGATGTAGAGGTCGTAGACGTGCCTATGACGGTAGAACAGTTAGTTCAAACGATAATGACGGCGCTGAACTGCCGCAATAAAACACCGATGGGATACCGACGACGTAACGTCCGGGCGGGGTTTCCGGTAAAACCATAAAATCATAGGTCGAGGTGTGTCGTGGTTCAGTCGACATAGTATCTTGTGGCCGAGCTGGGCAGCCGATGAGGAGTGGCGAGTAACTTTCGGCGTTACCAGTCTGTAGGTTGTGGGCAAAGGTAGTGAGGTCATCGTATTCGCGGCCGATAATGATCCCGCTTCGTTTCTGTAACGCTTGAGTGATGCTGAGTGACCAGGTTCGTCGCTGTTCTTCTGTAGCCGATGATATGTTGCCGGCTTGAGATAGGGTGACGAGGTCGGCAAATTCCGGCTGATCGAGAATGTCGTGAATGATAATGTCTTCACTACGATCGCTCATAACGGTAATCGCGTTTTCATCGACGCCGCGGTCGGCGGCGTCATGATAGACGGCCGCGATTTTCATCGTCTCTCCCGGATGGACGGACATTGTCTGTAGTGACCCCGTAACATACGAGGGCGGACGCTGGACGTACATGACGCCAAAGACTGCCGCAGTCACAATTAGTACTACGATCACTGATGTCGCCACAATCCGACGCCGTTGTCTGGGAGGATGGGATAAGGAGGTTATTTCCGGAGTAGTATCCATACAAACGTTTTATATTTCTTTAAGTCGATGAGGCGGGGTAGAAATAAAGTGTCCATCAAAGCCAATCGTGAAATGATTTTCCTTATAAAACTTTTGTAGACGACTAAAGGGATCAAATTTTAGGTGAGCTAAGCCGCGATCGCGAAGGCTATGCATCTTTTTCAGTTGCTCAGATGGTAATGCCCCGTGTTCGGCTTCTGCTTCTAAGAATATATAGTCTTCAATTTCTTTTTCTGATAACTCATCGTGCTCATTTTCTCGATCGTAGGGCATGGCGGTGCCTTCAATAGTGTAGTCCGGGTATTCTGCTTTCAGTTTATTCAATAATGCTGACCCAGCGCCTTGTCCGGTCTGGTGGGCCTCGATATGGTCAACGTGCACTAGTCTATTTGTTTCGGACACGATAATTTTAGCTGAGGCACCTTCGCACTCAAACAGATGTGGTGTTTCGTCACGGTGATATGTTTCGTTCTCAAAAGACATAGGAGATTGTATAAGGAAAAGTCTAATCTGATTCTTCTTATTTTCAGCATGTCTGGTGGCCCCAGCAGTCCCGCAGCACTCGGAAGCCTCATGTGCGGGATCTCCGCTACGCTCCGAGAATCGGATCTCTATAACCAGCTTACCTGCCCTGCACCATTCGCTTATGGTGCCCCCAGTACGAATCGAACGTACATCTCAGGCTTAGAAGTCCTTTGCTCTATCCGTTGAGCTATGGGGGCGCTGAAGTGAATGGTGCGAGGGAAAGTCAGGTGTTCTACCTGCCTGCTTCTCGAGTCTGAGCCTCGAAGTCGAAGACCGGCAGGCAGGTCCGTTGAATCCCGACGTCCCGCTAGAAGCGGAAGTCGGGATCCCGATTTCCGCCATGGGCGGGACATCGGGACTATGGGGCCGCCAGGCGATCCGAGGTAGAGAATTCCACATTCTTCTGCATCAGGTAAAGCAACTGTCGAAGTGTAACGGTCACACGCTAAAGGGGCAAGGGCTGGATTCAACCCCCTAACGCAATATTCTAGTGAGTAAGTAATCGGGGAAACACTTCATTTGGCATCTCGAAGTTCAAGACTTTTCTTGGTCTCCCA
>JAYUIJ010000020.1:0-30479 GCA_043766165.1 Candidatus Kerfeldbacteria bacterium | reverse complement strand
GATGATATTCCAGTTTTTGTAAACATCATTAGCTGGAGATGTGCCATAGGGATAGTTCAGTGTCCAATCCAAAAGTGGTGCTGGGTGAAGGATAAGTTAGTGAATTTTGTTGTCTAAGTCGTCTTTACTTGAAACCATTAGAGAGAATTAATTACTCGGGTGATATTGAGATACTGCTTACTGACGTATGTATTGTTTTTCAGATTGGAAAATTCATTATATTTACGGTCATCGAGACAGGCTATGAAGATTGTAACATCAAGCTAGAGACAAGTACTGGACTGTATCTTGTAAAGATTTTCTCAAAACAACGGACCACAGACGATGTCAAAAGGTATGTGCAGATTATGGAAAAAGTTTTGGCAGCCGGCGTTCATCACCCGAAGTTAGAAAAGACCAACAAGCAACACTTTTTGTTCGAACGGGATGCTATTCAACTTATTGTCATGCAATTTATTCAAGGTAGGTCGTTTCTAGAAATGGAGAGAACGCCGGACACGGCAGAACGACAAGCAATTCTTGAACAAGCCGCGCGTATTCATAGCATTGAATATCACCCACCATTCTTTTTTGATTCCTGGGCCATTCCAAATATTCAGCAGATGTTTAAAAAAGTCGGTACGTATATTCAGGCAGCCGACCTTCCGCTCGTCAAACAAGCAATTGCTGAGCACAATAAAATCCCCGTCCGGGAACTTCCACAATGTTTTGTCCATGGTGACTTCACGAAAGCCAATATCCTAAAAGGCGATGATGGGAAAATCTATATTCTTGATTTCTCGGTGGCAAATTGGTATCCGAGGATTCAGGAGTTAGCAGTTATTGCAGCAAACCTTCTCTACGAAAAAGGAAATTCGTTGGCCGAGACATGTACTGCGATTGCCAAAGAATATAGTGCGCTGAAGGCATTATCAGAGGTAGAGATAGAACATTTGTATTCATATGCACTCGCTGGTGTGGCAATGGAGTTCATGGGTGCTCATCAGGAGAAGTATATCAATGGGAATAGTAGTGAGGAGACGGAATATTGGTTGAACTTAGGGCGCACAGGTCTGCGGCAAGCTCTGGAAAAGTAGGGATTAATTTGACACTACTCCATTTCCAAGATACGCTACCAGCGACAAGTTTTGGTGCTTCCAGGAAGTAATTTTATGCAGAAGAAACGAATAACAATTGAGAAATTAGCCCAAATTACCCAGCAAGGGTTTGCCCAGATGGAGAAATCCATGAAAACTGGGTTTACTCGCGTTGACGAGCAATTTGAGGAGATGGGCTTGATGGTTAAACAGGGTTTTGACGAAGTCGATGATCGGTTTGTTATGTTCGATCAGCGATTTGATGGTGTTGATAAGCGCTTGGATAAGATGGATGAACGCTTCGATACAGTTGATCTGAGTCTCGCGGCCATCAATCGCCGCCTACAACAAGCCGTCTATGAGAACGAATTTGTCGTTTTGCAAAATAGGGTGACCACGCTTGAGCGGCATACTGGTTTGGCTCAGAAATAACTTGCCTCACCGAGCTATCCACGAAAGAGTGGATAGTTTAAGCATCTCATAAAACTATGAAGCCCCTGCCAAATATTTTTGCCTATTCCACTGAATCCTTTTACGCGCTCGGTGTCGCCGCGACCGACAAAAAAGCCATTGCCGAACTATTCCGTTTAAAAAAACGTGAAGTCGGCAAACCTATTGCTTTAATTGCCGCCAATCTCAAACAAGTTGAAAAGTTTTTTGTGCTTTCGCCGGAAGAAAAAGTCCTGGCTAAGAAATATTGGCCAGGTTCGTTGACTATTTTACTTCGCGCAAAGTCTTCAATTGCTGTTTCGGCGTTGTTAGGGAAGAGTAAGTACACAGATTTCAAAAAAAGGAGTTACTCCCTTTTGGCTAAAAGGGTATCTTTTGGAAAAGAGGGGCGGATTGGTATCCGTGTACCCAAGCATGCACAAGCTAGAACCTTGGCACGAGCAGTGAAAGCTCCCATCACCGCCACCAGCGCCAACATTAGTGGCCAACCGCCGACAAAATCCGCCCGTAAGGTGAAACGTGACTTTCCTGGTATACTAGTCATGTCAGGACGGTGCGGAAAACAAACGCGACCGTCAACTATTATCAGTCTCGATAAGACCAAGATCAATATCATCCGCCACGGCGCAGTCAATGTTTAATCCCGCTTCATTCCGTTTCCCATCGTATTTTCATCGACGTATTAACCGACGATTAGGTGGCCTGTTTATGGCGGTCACCATGCTGGATTTTGCTTTAGCGATGGTGGTCTTATTCGAGCCAGTATATTTGTATAAGCTTGGCTACACTATTCAACATATCTTGCTCTATTACATTGTTGTCTACGGCCTCTATTATTTCATTGTTCCACTGGGCGGAAAATTCGTGGCCCATAAAGGACCAGGACGGAGCATGGCCATTAGCTCATTGTTTCTGATTGGGTACTATTTAGCATTATTACTGGTACCGGTGTCTGGTATCTGGTTTTGGATTGCACCGATATTTTTTTCCTTACAAAAAACCTTTTATTGGCCAGCTTACCATACGGATTTTATTCTCAATTCCGATAAACGGGAACGCGGGAAGGAATTTTCTGGGTTATGGTCGCTTTCAACCGTGGTCTACATCATTGGTCCGGCTATCGGCGGCCTGATTATTCAGCAAGCTGGATTCAATGTTTTATTTACATTGGTAATGGTATTTATTTTGTTGTCCAATATACCACTGTTTATTGTTGGGACCAGTCGCCACGCCGCGATTTCTTCATATTGGCAAATGTTGAAGCAGCCATTTACCCAAATGCATATCCGGACGACACTAGCGTACCTTTCATTAGGCGAAGAACTAGTTATGCTCGTTATCTGGCCGATATTTATTGCCTTAGCGTTTAGTTCCTATGAAAAAATGGGTGGCGCAATTGCTGTGGCGACATTGATTACTGCGGTTGTGACGCTCTACATCGGAAAACTTATTGACAAACATCATCCAAAATCAACACTGCGCTGGGGTGCAGTTTTGTCGGCCTGCGTATGGTTTATAAGGCCATTTGCGAGGACTATTGGGCTTATTTTTATTAGTGACACAGCAGGTCGAATAGCAAAAAATACTACTTTTGTAACGCTAACAACTGCTAGTTACGGTAAAGCTGTCCAAGAATCACAAGTTATAGAACGTTCAGTGTTCTTTGAACAAGGTTTCGCCCTCGGTAAAACCTTTATCGCTGCGGTCATTATTATTTTGGCGTCATTTACCTCGCCGTTTACCGCGGCTTTCTTTGCGGCCGCCGGTGTATCGCTGCTATACTTCGTGTTTCTCGTCAAATGAAAATCACTCAAGTTCAAGCTATTCTCCACGAGATAGGTTTACGTCCGCAACAAGCGGCCGGCCAAAACTTTTTATTGGATGAAAGTATTTGTGCTTCAATAGTCAGTGCGGCCGGTGTCGAGCCGGAAGATACAGTGCTTGAAATTGGTCCGGGCTTAGGAATTTTAACGGAAGCGTTGTTAGAAACCGGTGCGAAGATTATTGCCGTTGAGATCGATCAACGACTGTATGCCTATCTGAAAAAGAAGTTTCGTGGCCAAGAGCGACTTCGACTGATTCATTCCGATATTTTCAAGGTAAATTTGAATACTATCATTAAAGAAGGGGAATATAAGCTCGTCGCCAATCTGCCGTATAGTGCGACTTCATTGGTCTTCCGCAACTTTTTATCACTTCCGCCGCGACCAAGTAACCTAACGGTCATGATTCAACGTGATGTAGCTAAGCGAATAACGGCTAAACCCGGTGATATGAGCCTATTGTCACTAACAACCCAGTTTTACAGTCGCCCAATCATGCTGTTTGATGTTCCACCCTCTAGTTTCTTCCCAATTCCTAAGGTAACCTCATCGGTGCTCTACTGCGATGATTTTCAGCCTCTGAACCCAGATCAGGATAAGAAGTTTTGGCAGTTCGTTCGAGCCGGGTTCGCAGCTCGAAGGAAGAAATTAGCCACAACCTTAGCCACTTCTCTCCATATTCCTGCACCCAAGGTCGCTGAAGCAATTGAGTCTACCGGTCTTCATGAACTAGTCCGAGCCCAAGAACTCAGTTTGGAACAATGGCTAAAGTTAGCTAAAAAATTGGTTGACGATTAGGGTCTTCTGTGCTATAGTAAAGACTGATTTTTGGTCCTTTTCACCTGTGGATAATTGTAAGAGTTGCCAACATGGTAACCAGTCTCAATTACTCTATTTTGGCTAATATAAAGCAAAAAATGAAAATGGTATGTCCTCAATATTCAGCCGCCTAGGGAAAAAGCTTTCCGATGGCCTAGTTGGCGTATCCTCTGGATCGACTCCGGTGGGTGCTTTGGATACACCCCGAGCCTTTCAGGGCATCCTTGTTTTAGGCATTATTGCGCTGGGTGTTGGCGGATGGATCATTTTCCACTCCATTACCACCTTAACCGCTCCAGTTAAAGTCAATACGAAAATAGCGACCACGAATACAGATGCTGTTGCTGAACTGAACAAGCTCAAAACGAAAGATACTGACGGGGATACGTTATCGGATTACGACGAACTGTATAACCTACATACCAGCCCATACCTCAAAGATTCTGATGGGGACGGCGTACCGGATAATGTTGAACTGTCAAAAGGTGCTGATCCAAATTGTCCGTCAGGAAAGGTTTGTGAAGGCTTTCGACTATTAACAAGCGTAACTGATGCCAAGGGTGCCTTAACCCCAGCGTTCCTACGTCGTGCCCTAGCTTCAGCCGGTGTCCCACAAGCCACCCTCGATAAAACCGACGACGCGAGCTTGCTCAGTATTTACAATCAAGTTTTAAAATCTCAACCGGCAACGAATACGAATAGCTCGACTAACACGAATCGAGCGACCAATACAAACATACCGTCGATCGCAAATACGAATAGCGCTGACGCCGCAGCCTTACAAGAAATTCAATCGTTAGACCCAGCGGAGATTCGACAACTACTATTACAAAACGGCGTTGATCAAGCAACCTTAAATCAAGTCGACGACGCGACTCTCAGTCAAATTTTCGCCCAAGCCATAGCTTCCAATAAATAAACATGTTTCGCCGAACGCATAGCCTACGATTTCTCCTTACCCTGCTGATCATCGGGCTTGTGAGCGTTGGCTCTCTACGCGCGCACACGGCTCACGCGCAACTTTTTGGAGCGCCGTTACAGCTGATCAGTACTATACGGGATGTACCACGCGAATTGGCAGCGAGGCTAGACCAAATTCGAGCAAAATTAGCTTCAAAATATAAAGACGTAACAGCAATCGCCTTCAAAAGCGGTATTCAAATTTTCCAAGACCGCTTACTGCAAGAAGTTAAAACCAGTTTAGCCTCCGTCGGCCCTGGCCAGAAACCTTTATTCGTCACCAAGCCGCTAACATTTTTTAAAGATGTCAGTAACGCCGCGGCTGGAGATTATATCGATGATTTTACCCGCGGCGTTACTGGTGAAACGGGACCGGGTACAGATCTTTTTGGGAAAAATGCTGGAGGGCGTAATCTTCGAAGCCGATTTCTTATTTCTAGATTATTACGATCCCAGGCCGGGTTAGTCGTCAATGGGGTTTCTAGTCAGTGTAAACTGAATTGTACAACCAGCTTTACCGCGGATCTGTTAGATACAGATGCGTTGAAGGTCATGAGTCAAGAAAAGTTTAATAGTTATTTTAAGAGTAGCAGTAGTTTTCAAAACCTGCATGAAAAAAATATTGCCTTCGTCACCTATCAGCTGGATGGGCCGACCGGCACAAATAAAATTTTAGAAGGGAATAAAACTGCAGACGGAGATTGTTTGGGCATATCAGAAGGACGGACAAACGGCAGCGCTATTACCTGGATTATTGATACGGAAGCTACCTATCAAGAAGGTCATTTTCCGGGCAAACTACAAGATTGCAAAGCCTATCAAGATCAAGCGCTCAATGTAGAACTTTCTACCGTTGCAACTGATCGTCACCAGTGTGTCGCCAACTGCCAAGTTCGGAACGACGCGGCCACGAGCGCGATTGATGGGTTTACCGCTACTGATATTTTCAGCGCCGTAAAAAATGCCGATGTCCATAAAGCACCAGCGGCCTTAGCTAATATTATTTCTCATGATTCCAGTGATATCGGACGATTTCTGACGGCGGCCGGCGCTCTAACCGCAACCGTCCAAGAAGCAGTCACCGGGCAACAAACCAACCTTAACCCAAATATCTTTCCGGTTGCAACTCGGGTCAGTGGCGAAGTAAAATCACCCTCGCCGACCGCTACAGAGCTACTCGGTATTCCATTTACAGACGCGAACGGTAAATTTGTCTATACCGGATCAAGCGTAGCGGATGTCCTCCGAGGAGCGTTGTCGTTCATCAATAGCCCAGTTGGTAAAGCCTTAAAAAATTATTTCTCTAGTAAGTGTGGACTCAATCCGGATTTGTGTAAGGGGCCGTCAAACGCGCGCTCGACTATTGGCCAATTAGTGTTTGGCTCGGGTAGTCCAACCGGCACCGCCGGCGCTCAATTACTCTACGCTGATATTGGGCAACCGGAAATTACCACCGGCGATCCGGGAAATAACCAAATTAGTGTCGTCGATCAACTAACTGCTAACGGTTTAATTAACTCAGCGTTCGGCCAAGCGATCGAAAATACGTTGACGGTTAAACAGGCACTTGATCAGCATTATCTCGATCCGAAAAAAACGTTTGGATTTGACCAAAGTGGAATCGAACCACGCAACGGATATCCGTATCGCGCTTTACAATACTTACGTAAGTACCGTGTGACTCCGGTCGGTTGGGAATTAGCGGCTAAGTATAGTCAGCAGTTTGACCACCAAGCATTAAGTTTCGGTTATCTCATCGGCGCTTACAACATGTGTGGCCAAGATGAAACGCATAATGTTTGCGCTAGTGGCCCGAATGTCGGAAAGTCCTGCCGGCCGGATCAGGCGGATACAGATTGCGGAAAAGATGGAAACGGCACAGCAATTTCTTGCGGCGCTAGTCCGTATTGTGGTTTAGTTGATCCAAACTGGGTGCTCAAAGCTCCGGCTACGTTTTGTCGTCGACAAGGGGCAGGCGAAGAAGTTATTTCTAAAGGATTCGTCTGCGATCAAAATAACATTGACGCAACAACGGGTAACGTTATTTTGGCCGGCGTGACGTGTGACGCCAAAGATCTAAATGCAAGCTGTTCTGATATAGCTGGACCAAACTGCGTCTCTTCAGCCAACAACCCAAATCCGGATATTGGCCACTGGTTGATTGAACGAAATACCGACACCTGTGCCGATTCCCAGTCATGTATCGCGGAGAATGATGACGGAACTTGCCAAGCATACGGTTATTGTGTTCAAGAACGAAATGTCTTTAAGTTTGATGGTACGCAATGCTCCGCCGAAAACAGCAGCTGTACCGCCTACACCGATTCAATTGGTCTACAAGTTGCTTACCTAGCTAATACTTTAGACAGTAGTAACTGCACGGCTGATAACGCTGGTTGTACAAAATATTGTGCCGCGTCGAGTTATGACGCGACTACCCAAACCTGCGACAATAAGGCCAGCATTAACTTTACCGGTAAAGTGCAAAGCTGCGACGAATCGCAAGTAGGCTGCCAACAATTCCTGCGGACTGCGGGTGGTACGAACCTGTTAACCAATAGCGGTTTTGAAACCTACGATCAACCAATCGATAGTAATAACTCCGCGAATTATTCTGGCTGGACAAAAATTCCACTGAATACCACAACCCTTGGTGCCTATCCGGTGACAGCCAGTGACACAGCAATTACCGCCAACAACACTTCGGCCGTTCGGCTCACCGGCGGAGCGACCGATGGACTGTCGCAAGTCTTCTCGACTGGCTACGATTTGTATGAACGGACATTCACCTTATCGGTCCGCGCCAAAGCTAACGCTGCATGCTCGGCAACGCTATCACTCGAAGTAGATTCAACGGATGCTAATCGTCCACGTGTGCCAGCCAATGGACAGTCAAACATGGATATTACTACGGGCTGGGATACCTATGATATTTCTTTAAGTATTCCGGGAAATGATGTCATTAATCTCGGGACAAACTATGCTCTCAAAGCCAGCCTGCTACTCGGCAACTGTTCGAGCCAGTCATTGACCATCGATAGCGCTCAATTAGAAGAAACCGCAGGCCCGACGCAGTACAAAGAGTACGGCACCGCCAACACAGTTTATCTTAACGGTAACCGCCAGCAATGCACGGTGGCTGATGTCGGCTGCCAAGCGTACACGCCGTCGAACGGTGATCCGGTTGTCTATGGGCAAGTCCGGAGTAGTAATTATTGCAGCGCTGATAAAGTTGGGTGTAACAGTCTCAAACTCGAACCGATTACCAGTGTACCAACCCGCGCCGGCGGTGCCGTCAACGTGGTCGTACCAAAAGGTGAGATTTGTTCGGCGGAAGAAGTTGGCTGTGAAGAATATACCAACCTGGATGAAGTAGCTAAAGGCGGCGAAGGAAAAGAATATTACACGGCGGTCAAACAATGCATTAAGCCGTCTCAAGTTGGCGCCAACAATCCCGTGGCCTCAACCTATTACACCTGGGTGGGCGACGCGAAACTTGGATATGTCTTACGTGCGTACGATTTAGTGAAAACTGATAATCCAACCAACGGCGGTGGCAATGCGCCATGTACTTCCCTCAAAGCCGGAACGTCGAACGCAGCTCCAACCTGTAACGATACTGCACCGACAATTAGCGCGGCTACCTGTTCTGTCGCTAACGTAGCAACGAATCCAGACTGCGCCCAATTCTATGATTCAGCGCTAACAATCTACTATCGACTGCGTTCAAAGACTGTGACGGTTACGGATGATTGTCATCCATACCGCAACACGCTCGATCAATCGGATCCAGGCGCAAATAAAGATTCGGTTTACTATTTATCCACGACAGAAAATACCAGCTGTCAACCTCAAGCGGCCGGGTGTCGAGCCTACACGGGTAATGCCAGCGGTACAACGCGGACTGTCTTCAACGATACCTTTGAATCAAATGGCGTTACCAACTGGGTTGGTGGTAGCTCATCAAATGCTTCAGTCAATCTGAACGGTCATTCGATGTCCATCGCGTTACAAGGCACATCACCAGCCGCCGCTACCAAAGTTTTGAAAGATCAGATCTTCGGCGGCCGGTCATATCTCGTCACCTTCACCGCCGCAGCTAGTGATGTATCGCCAGCCACGATCACCGCTTCGTTTGGTACGGTGAACGGAAATGGCTACCAACCAACCAGTGCGGCCACCACCTTCCCGGGAACCGCGACGGCTACGTACAACAAACTCATTACGCCGTCCGGTCCAGAATGGAAAAGCTTTACGCTCGGACCATTAACCATCCTGGCCGATCTACCAAATGCTCAACTTGGGTTCCAAATCAAAGGTGACGGCGTCTATATTGATAACGTTTCGTTATCGGAAGTGAATGATCATATCTACATGATTTCCAGTTCAGTGCCGCAATGTTCGGTCACAGAAGTTGGTTGCTCGGCCTACACCGATAGTAAAGGACAGAAAAATTATTTGACCTCGTTCACACGGCTGTGTTCAGAAAAAGTAGTTGGTTGCGAAGCCATGATCGATACGCAAAATAGTTCGACGCCGTTCAAGCAAACGGTTAAGGGTGTAGTTACGGAGGCCGACAGCGTGACCACCATGGTGAATAACCCGGCCAACTACTGCCAAGCCGCGAGTAAAGGTTGTGGCGCTTTCGGGCAGCCAGTTTACGGCCCGGATCAAGCCCTACTTAACTATCAAACAAAGTATCTCATTAGTAACCCTGACCGCTACACGGGTGATCTCTGTTTAGCTAACGAATTAATGTGTCAGGCCTACACGACCAGCGACGGAACTGCCGCCTACTTCAAAGATCCTGGGCAAGGTGTGTGTACCTACTCAACCAGTGGTGATGGAAATGGTCAGTGGGTGATTACCGGAACATCACAACCATGTCCGATCGTAACACCACCAACAGTTGGTCGGCCGATAGGTGCGTCGTGTAGTCCGATCTGCGTTGGGGGTAATCGCGATGGTAAAGCTTGTACCTTACCTGGCGGCAGCAATGAATGCTCAGGTGGCGCCTGCGTTGGTAGCGCTGCCACTATTGGTCAGGTCTACGACTTACCATCCAAAAGCTACGTTGTTGGCTCCTGTTCAACGACGAGTGATTGTCGCAAACCAACTGACACAACGGGTAATACCTGTCTCTACTTAGCGGGCAGCTGTCCAACTGAACAAAACACCTGCACCGAATACCGTGACCCATCAGATCCCGCTAATTGCCGAGCCGAATGTCCACTAACCTCGTCGCAAGGTGGTAGCGCAGACTACCTTGATGGCAGTTGTCAATTAACGCAATGCGGTGATGGTAAACGGCAAGGTCAGAACTGCCAAGCCGACGCCGATTGTTTCGACGGTGCAGTTCATCAATGCGTCGGGGCAAACGGACAGCCAGCAACCGGTATTCCAGGTTGTCGCTCGTATTACTATCTCCAGCAGTCAATTCAAACGAACCTCAGTTCCTGTAACGGAAAAGTTGATCCAAAAATTGGCTGTATGCCGTTTAACGATACAACCAACCCGAATCTTAATTTCCGCGGACAGTAATTTATGCGATCCGCTTTAACTCACTATCAACTTCGCGCCAGTATCTCCATCCTTGGAGTGATGGTGTTGATGTTGCTTGTTGGGCAACGTATTTCTATTGTTCACGCGGCGGGTGGGGTGGGGGCTGCATGTTCTTCAAATGCAGCTTGTAATTCAGGACTCGTTTGCCAAGGCCCAAATCCCCTTGGACCAAGAACTTGTCAGTCATTAATTATCAGTTTTCTTGGTCCAGAAACCCGGGCGAATCAAATTTTGTCCTTCGTGCAGCAAAGCCAATCATATGAGCCCATGAACATTCGTGCCTGTTTAGGGACACTGGCTGTATGTCAATCTCAGCCAGTATCAAATACCAATTACTGGACTGACGAAGGAACCGCTACTTCACCCTGGTTTCATTACGACAACTTGCGGCCAAGCCGGAGTTACGCACTAACTGTTCGGGGAACAGAAAATGGCGCGACTACTGATATTAGTCAGTCAGACTTCGTTACTTGGCCGGGGTTTGGGTTTACGCCGACGGACAGTGATGCGGGGTGTGATGGGACGACACAGACATGCCGGCGTACGATTAGTTGGGATACATTATTTCCTGGAGATACTTCAGTGACATATGGCCCAAATCCCCCAGCCTGGACTTTTGATACCGAGTCACTCAATCTATCAAGCGTTATTCAAGATATGAGTTTTTCATCAGAGGGAATTATTTATGCCGCAGGTACAAATGGCTTGATCATGAAACGTGACGCGGCTACGTGGACACGAATCAATTTTGGAGGGAATGACTTTAAAAGTATTTCCGCTTATAATAACAGTTCAGTATGGTCTGCTGGTGCAAATCAAGCACTTTTGCGTACAAATGATGGAGTTAACTGGACATCAAATTCTACCCCACCAGGTATTGGTAGCACCGACTACTTTTCTAAAGTTATTGCTATGTCATCAAATACCGCCCTACTACTGTCAACTCCACAGACCGGGGGTGGTTCTCAGGTGAATTTCTGGAATGGTTCAGCATGGATCAATTTACTAACCGAACCAACCTTATCTTGTACCGGCATGACAGCGAACTCCATAGCTAAAATATGGGTCAGTTGTGACAATGGTATTATTAAATATACAAATAATAGCTTAGCCTTTCAGCCATGGAGCACGTCAAATGCTGGTTCTGCTCTTTTAGAAACAATTGACACTTTAGATGGAAAGAATGTTTGGGTTGCTGGGGGTGGTATGGTCAGAAAGTCAACGGATGGTGGCATTAGTTGGAATGTCATACTGGGGAAGCCCAGTAGCTTAACTACCATCAGTCATTTGAAACTAACTTCGCCATCTAGTTTTCTAACTTTTCAAGGTAACACAGTATTTATTTATGACGAAGCTTCAAATCCAAATTGGACACAGAATTCGGATACTGGAAATACTCTTGGAAGCAATATTACCTCATTAGCTACTGTTTTTGGTGACAAAATATATATTGGCGGCGCGGGCACTAGAACGTCTATGTTTGCCATGCCAGCGAGTAGTACCCCGCTTACCAAAGACATTATTTTGCCAGTCACAACACATGCTGAAATACTAGCCCCATTAGTTCAAAACACAAAATATTACTATGCTGTCCATTCAAATAGCTTGGGTGCTTTGGCCGGCGTAGGAATTGGATCTTTCGGTTCCTTTACCACCCCCTCAATCGATACCATCCCCCCAACTCTCACCCTCAACCCCGTCCCCCCAGCCACCAAAACCTGCCCCCTGACTATCGGCGGTACTGCAGCTGACACCGCTCCTGGAACTGTGGCCAATGTCCAAGTCACTATTGATGGGGGCAGTCCAATCATCGCGACCGGCACAACTACCTGGACCGCATCAATTCCATGTTCTTCATTACCGAACGGCAACCATACTATTTCTGTTAAATCCTTCGACGGGACAAATTTCTCAACACCGGCCACAGCTTCTGTGTTTTTCGACAATACCGTTCCAACCGTCACCATCACCGCGCCGTCACCAGTCAACACTTCAACGGTCACAGCTTCCGGAACTGCGACTGACAATGATCAGGTCGTGTCAGTCCAACTCACCGTCAACGGCGGTCCTCGAACTGCGGTGACTATCACGGCCGGAGCCAGTGTTCCATGGAGTCAAAACGTTACGCTGAACCCAGGTTCAAACACTATTAACGTCTATGCGACTGATCGAGCGGGGAATGAAGGAACGGCCGTGAAGACAGTGGTCTACAATGTGCCGACATTTACCCTATCAGTCAGTCCAGCCTCGCAAACAAAAAATGTAGGCGATGCTGTAACGTACCAAGTGAGCGTCAAATCAATTAATGGTTTTACGGGCACTATTAATTTAACGGCTAGCGGAAATCCAGCTGGCTTAGCTGTAAGCATGGCTAACGCCATTATTAATCCACCGGCCAATAGTACGGTCACGGTAAATATGAATGTGGTCACCACGAATGCAACTTCGGGCACATATACGGTCAGTGTGTCCGGGACGAGCGGAACATTGAGTGTTGGTCCAGCCACAGCTACATTAGTATTAAATGTCACGCCCGACTTTTTAATTTCTTCAGCTCCGCTGGCGAACACAGTGGTGGCTGGAAACAGCGCTGTCTACACCCTACATATTAATGGATCTTCAACCTACACCTATTCCGCCGGTTCAATGTTGTTTACCGCCGGCGCATTACCGACTGGTGTAACGACAAACTTACCAATCACTCTGACCGGTAACCCAAGTGCCGGAGGTAACGCGACAGCATCATTGACGCTCAATACTACGGCCGCGGTTCCAGCTAACTCGCCAATAGTTATCACCGCTACCGATGGAACAAAAACCCATACTGTCACCTTGAGTTTGACAGCTACAGCACCGCCAGACTTCACGATAACTACAAATACTGCAACCAGTACCGTGACGGCTGGTCCAAGTACGGCCGCGAGTAGTACCACCTTCTACAATATTGTCGCTACGGCAGTCAACGGATTTACCGGCAATGTTCATTTGAGTCTGACCTCAACGCCGAGTGACACAAATGTTATTCCAACCTTTAGTCCAAACGATTTTGTACCGTCGACAAACGGGACAGCAGTGACCGTCAATATCCATGTCGATAGCCCGGTTGCCTGCTTACCACCAGGACCGTGTAATTTCATTTTACAATTTACTGGCACCTCCGGACCAAAAACGAAAGTAACGCCCGCAACATTGGTAATAAATCCCGACACAACCAAGCCCACCATCAGCAACCAAACGGTCAGCCCTGACTATAATACCGTCTCCATCAGCTGGCAAACCGATGAACCAGCCGATTCACAAATTACTATTTATCGTGATGCTGCCCAAACTCAAGTTGTGACGACCACCTGGAATGGAACGTTCTGCACGACCACGTGCCATAGTCTCAATCCCACCGGAACTAACCTCACCCCACTCACAGATTATTGGTACGCCATTTTTTCCGAAGACCAAGCCTACACCAGCACCACTACACCGCCGGGTAAACCAGGTAACATCGCCGTACTTTCGCAGCAAGGCGGTGTACCATTACATTTCAAAACAACCGCCGCGCCCGATCGGACCTATCCCACCTTTACCTTGGACGAGCCGGCTGATGGGAGGGTTATCGGCGGCGTAACGATCAGCGGCAGCGGCAAAGACGATAATCCGCTCGCCTCTATTCAACTAGAAATTTCCGGACCAATTAACCCGTCGTTTAGCCAGCAATTCCTTTGTTCATCAACCAACTGTAACTTCACCTATGACTGGAATACGCTACAAACAAGTTTTCCAAATGGCAATTATACGATTACGGCCTGGGCAGTCTCAACCTCAGGCTCAGTTACATCAACCGAAGATTATACCAAGTCGCCAAAAGTTCAACGTCACGTGACCGTCGATAACGACACCACAGCCCCAGTCATCGAATGTTTAGCGAATCAGACCATTTGTGAACCAATCGCCACGAATTTACAATGTACGGCTGGTGTGTGCTCGATTGATATTCATTGGCAAACCAATGACGATTCGACTAGTGAAGTTGAGTACGGACTGTCGGTTGATTGCGCCCAGCAACACACCCGTCCGGATGGCTCCACTGTCCCATGCGCCTATACCAACACCGAACGGTACGATAATATCAATCCATCTGATGCCAATCCAAAATATACCGATCACATGGTTAGGCTCAAGAATCTTCAAGTCGACAAACTCTACCATTACCGAATTACGAGTTGTAACGTCTCTAACTTGTGCACCAACTAATGATTATGTCACGCCGCCTCACTACTCCACTCTTCTTGATCGCCATCCTATTCGGTCTGGTGCTGTGGGGTCGCGCTTCAGAAGCACAAACGACGACCACGAATTTAACGTCGGTCAATATAGTTGCCGTCAACGCCACGAACGCTACCTTCACCTTTACGTACAGCAGCTCACTAGCGCCCACAGATTTACGATACACAATAAATTACGGACCGACGACCAAGTACAATGGCTCGCTGTCTAATCAGTCCGTCATCGCCGGTAGCAACGCGGTCGCTATTTCCGGCCTAGCACCAGGTACAACCTATCACTTTAACATTCAGCTGTTATCAAACAACACGGAACAAGCAGTTAGCGCAGACCGAACGTTTACCACGCCTCGCGAAACGTCATCGAGTACTGAAATAGTGATCGATAAAATTAACGTCGATTGCGTTGATCGTTCGTGTACAATTTTTTACGCGACCAACATGGACGCAAAAGTCGATGCTAAATGGACTACCGCTGATAATTTTAGTTACGACGATTCAGGCCTGCCAATCTCGAGCGAAACAACGTCGGCAACCGGCTTACGTTCCATGCGAATTCCGCTTGCGGCACAAACTCCTTTAACTGCAAACACGAAATACTACTACCGTTTACATGCCACCGTTACCAGCGGATTGTTACTGGGCGCAGTGACAACGACTGGAAAACTATCCTTCACCACCAGCGCCAACTCAACGGATCACCTCTTTGCGACCGGTAAATGTAGCGACGGCGGTAACTCAGCCAAAACGGCTAATATTGGCGACTGTCTTGGCAATCAATACTGCGCCACGGCTGGAACATTAGTTAGCGATTGCAGCAAATGCGGTTACAGCTGTACCGGTGCAACGACGTGTCGGCCCGGCAGTCCGGTCGCGCTGTGTACCAATGACAAACCATTGACCGGCGCGGCGACGCAGTGCAACGACAGTTCGTGCTACACCGCAAGCGGAAAGTTTAAACCAGCTTCAGCCAAGTGTTACACCAGCTGGCCGCGCTGCAACGCTAACACTATTATTAAAGTTCGTCCGGATCGCGGATGTAACCTGTGGCTCAGTTGTGCGACGAGTATTCAAACCGATGCCTCCGCGGCCGGGCCATCAGAAAATTTGTGCTTGAACCTCGGCGCCTGTAATAGTTTAAATACGAAAGGACAGTGTAATCACTATTTGCCGCTCGGACAATGCAGTAACGATGCACTACGTTTCTGTAACCAAGACGAAGAGTGCCAAGCTGGCGGAACGTGTATTAATCCTGATTCAGATAAACCAACCGTCGCCATTCAACCGTTAACCTACCAAACGCCGAAAGAGGTGAGCAAGATTGCTAATCTTTCAGGCAACGTTATTGCCGGACTTGATTGGGGAAGTATCGGCGGCTCAAACGTCGTTCAAGGTGCGTTCCCATGGCAACTGATGCAACAAGTTGGCGGCGACGCGCAAATTAAAAATGGTGATCTTGAATACCAGTCGCCAAACATTACGCCATGGAACACGGTTCCAGACGCGACGCCAGACAACGCAATTCGGAGTGACTTTGAAGAGAGAAATAGCGGACCAAACCATGTCTTGGTTGTTGATCCAATCACTCAAATCTCCGATAGTAAGTTACATTGTTCAAATCTTCCTACTAAATCCTGTACCGTCGCGACGGTGAATGCGGACTGCGGAGCAGGAACGCCGGCCTGTATAAATACCGGTAATGGTTTGCACTGCTCAAATCTGCCATCAAAGAGGTGTGTCAACACAAAGGAAAGTATTGCCACACAATGCGGCACGACGCCGGTCACGCCTACCTGCGGCAGTAGCGTCGTACCGGTCGAGTTTTCTGGTGCGGCAACAAATTCCTTTACCGCCAACCCATCTGAACTCTATTACGCTGAAGCCCGCATCCGAGCCATCAGCGGGAATCCAGTTGTCCGAATGCAATTTGGTTATCTCGGGTATAATAATTTCACCGTTCCGAGCGTCGACGCCCAAGGTAAAGCTACCACGCTCCCCACGTCCGTTGATGTCCAAGTCACGGCCGCCTGGCAACGGGTAACGCTTGGCCCGTTGAAGGGGATGAGCGGCGACACAAAACTAGCCTTTGTCTGCGCTGACAGTACGTTCTGCAGTACGTTCCAAGTTGACGACGTGATTGTTAAACCAGTCCTGCAAGTCGACGCTAATCCAAGTTACATCACACCGTCGTGCCGACTCTATCCAAAGAGCGATTCGCCGTCCTGCGATTACGCCGATACGAACGGTGTTATCTACAAAGGTTGGAAAGGATATTGTCTCGAACATGATTCACAAACGGGGACCTGCTTGTCATGGTGGCCGGTCGATATTATCAAAGGCGAAAGCAATATTTTTGGTAGCAACCAAACGGCTGGCTATCAAAATCGTTCGCCATTGTATTTGTGCGCCCAAGCGGCCGGAAATAATAAAGGCGGACCGTTTTCTAGTCAACCATATACAGTTTCCGAAGAATTTGATACTGAAACGCAAGCGTGTAACCCAATTGGAAATGACTGCAATAAAACAAGCGGAAACAATGGAAACCCGGGTGCATTATTTAGAGGTGACTACACCATTGCTCAATGTAATGATGCACGTCCAGAAGTTTGTACTTTGCCAAACTCAGGTAACTTCAACGGTGCGCATAATAGAACTGCGGTTCTTTCCACAACTATTCGTGAATCTGAAATTGCTTCAGTTACCTGGAAAAGTAGTGGTGGCGAAATTGATCGTAATCCAACATTTGAATTCGTTAATAATCTATTATTCTTCCAATCTAACGCGACAAACCCATCTCTTAGTGGGAGCGTAGAAAACGAAGGCCGCGTAACATTTAAGATGTACCGTGACACAACAGATCCAAACTATATTTTTTGGCGCTATATTAGTGCCATGCCTGATCCTGCTAAGACTGAAAATTTAAACCTTAATGCGGTGACCGCCTATATGAAGTTTGATAAAATAACTGGGTTATTTCTTGAGTATGGTCTAAGCATGTGGGACGCGACCGGTATTTTTACCAATGGCGCGGCCTACCAAGTTCTCTTTAACATGAAAGAATCTTGTGACTCCATTGTTCAGGTAGTAAACCCGGCCGGAAATAATCAAGCTTTCGCCAATCGCGTTAATTCGTCAAGCTACCAAGTTCCAGATCTAAATTACAGTAGCAAAACTGATTTGTCTCCATTTGGTGGTGCACTAGGTTCTCGTGAATCCGATAATCCTATCGATTGGCCGCTCCTACCAATTTCTCCGGCTGATTATGTCAATTTCGATCCGCTTGGTCAAGCCAGAGGTGGCGCGCCGTACGCTTGCAATGGAAAATGTGATCAGACTGTCTGTTCGGTTGACTCAGGCAACGACTGTTCCAACTCTGAAAAAATCAGAGCCTGCCAAACTAAAGATGTTACTGATGATGGAGTGCCCGATGGGGTCTGCGTTGGCGTGAGCTCAGCACCAGCTTCAGCCAAGGGCAATCAGTCTTTCCAGCCAAACGCAACGGCGACCGATTTATCTGATCCTAAATATTTTGCCCAGTCACACATCATGCGCTTATTTGCCCAGTCATATGGCATCTGGACATTCAAAAACGGGAAATATGGGCAAGTACCGAACTCTGACAAAGATAATATTGACAAAGCTATTAATAAGGGGCTATTTGTCGGTTGGAAACCACCAAACGAGATTTGTCAGAATAATCCGGCGGCCAATGGCAATGTCTGTAGTTCAACGACGCTTTCATGTACCGCCTCACTAGCCGTTAAGACTACTGCCGCAGTAACATCTGGCGGCGGAACAACTGCTGAGAGTGCGGCCCGAGATAGTGCGACTACTGCGGCTTATGCTAAGTGCGGTCTCAATGTTGATAATACGCCACGTAGTACTTGCACTGATACAGTCACAACTAACGCAAAAAATGGTACGGTCTGCACTTCTAATGCACAGTGTTATCCTGATGATGGAACTGCAGCAACAAATCCGAATGCACGTTGCGCGCCTGATTCTATTGTCGCTTGCGATGGTAAAAGCACTGCCTGTCCGGGAGTGGCGGGACAATATGAGGCCGGGACAACCGCGCGTTATACCAAGTTCATCCTCGATAAACCGTGCTCGCTCAAGGGCGGCGAGATGATTTGTGAGGGCCGCTGTACTTCCGGTGCAGCCTACACGTCGGCCGGTCCATCAAGCGCAGCCAAAGCTCCAAAGTTAGTCCGTCCACCATACATCGCCGGTAGTACCGCCGACTACTGCGCCATTCCGCCGTCCGTCAGCCATGTAAAATTTGTCTCGGGTGATTCATTTACCGCGACGATCGCCGGCGGTAGTGGCAACGTAGCGATTAAATTCAACACCGATGCCGACCCAGAACAATTACCACTCAGCATAATCGGGATTGATTGGGGAGATAAGGTTGATTATTTCTCCTACCCGTACGCTCCGCGCAACGATCCAGCTCAGCCGCACATCTTCTCGCATACCTACGTGGTCAATCGCGCTGATAAATACTGCAAACCATTTGGCGGTCGAACGGCCTGTGAATATCCAATCCGGATTCAAGTTCTTGATAATTGGAATTGGGCAAACGATGCAAAGCGAGATGATGCTACGTCGACTGGTCCGAACGGCGTTGCTGATACACAAAAGCAAGCTGAAGGTACGTGGATCAAAACCGGCTTAACTGTTATCGTCCAACCATAACCACATGTCCTGGCTCAAACGTCGTCATCACCAATTCAGTGCACGTCAACGATGGTTGATGGTGGTTATTATGGTCGTAATGGGAATGGGTGTATCGTATGCAACCAATGCCCAAGCAGCTCTTGCCGCTGACGTGGTTGGCTCAGCCATTTTCCTGATCTTGGGGGATATTGTTTATGGGTTGATTACTTTGCTAGCTCAGCTGACGGGTGTCTTTATTACGATCATGGTCGCCGTCGCGCGCTACAATACCTTCCTCAACGCGCCGGTTGTCCAGAGCGGTTGGCCGATTGTCCGCGACTTGATGAACATGATGTTCATTTTGGCGCTGCTGATTATTGCCGCCGGCACCGTCCTTCGTTTGCAGAATTACCGGTATAACCAGCTGCTCGGCAAATTGATCATCATGGCCTTCTTGGTCAACTTCTCCAAGTTTATCGCGGTCTTCTTGTTGCAGTTCGCGCAGGTGGTGATGTTAACCTTCGTTAACGCCTTCCGCGACGCGGCGTTTGGTAACTTCAGTCACATGTTCGGTTTGGATGCGGTACTCAACTTTGCTAACACTCATGTACAACAAACGTCGACCACGGACAGTATGTCGATTTTCATCACCTTAGTGGCTGGTTTGGCCATGATGTTGATTGCGTTTGTGGTTATGTTGGCCATCACTGTTGTTCTCTTTGTTCGGATCATCGCGTTGTGGCTGCTCATCATTCTATCACCAATCGCGTATGCCATGCGCATTTTGCCAAATACCGAATCGCGGGCGTCGCAGTGGTGGGCTGAGTTTACGAAGTATGCGGTAGTGGGTCCGGTTCTAGCGTTCTTCTTATGGATATCCTTAGCCTTAGTTGGCGGTACCGCCTGTCCGACTGGCCAAGGGGATTGCCAAACTAATCCGATTAGCCAAACGAATGACTCGGGCGCTAGTACCGCGCTTAGTCAGGCCAATACCGACACGACGACGTTAAGAAAAGACTTCGTTTCCGAAATATTAAGCATCAACCGATTAATTACCTTCATCGTCGGCATTATTTTCCTGATGATGGGTTTGCAGTATGCTCAGAAATCCGGTGGGGCTGGCGCGGCATTTGCGGGTAAAGTTGCTAAGGCTGGATTTGGCGCGGCTTCGACGGTAACGGGTTTGAACTACCTGCGCGACCGAACCGTGGCGCCGGTTCAGGGCTGGTTGAAGAATCGGTCGGCAGCTCGGACTAGTGCTATTCAAGAACGGACGCAAAGATTTGAAGGAGCTGGCGATCGGATAGCAGGTACATTTGGACTGACCCAGCGAGCTCGAGAACGGGGAGCGGCCGCGTCCAATGCTTATGAAAGACAAAAAGCTTCCCGCGTTGCTCAGCGACAAGGGTATAAGGATAAGGATGAAGCATTCTTGCTCGACCGGATGAAGACGACCGGTGACAGAACTGAACGAATTGCCGCCATGCAAGAGTTGCAAAATCGTGGACGGTTTAATTTGGGAGAGGATAGCCACCTAAAGGCGTTTAATGCGATTACTAATTATGAGCACTCTGCTACCGGAATGCCGTTGATGCCACGTGCAGAGGCGCAGGCATTCCGAGAGAAGGCGATTGCACAGGCCGCCGAAACCGCAAACTGGACTCAGGCACAAGCAATGTTACCAAGTTTGTCGCCAATTGAACGGGCGAAGCTATTGCAGGGCATGAACAGCGCTAATCATCTTGATTTGGATGACGATGCACAGCACGCCGCATTTGAAGCCGCGACGAACCCAGCGTTGGGAATGGCCGGAATGAAGGAAACAGATCGTCGAAAATTCCGTCAAGATGCGTTGAAATCTAACGCTGATAATTTGTCAGAAGCAGATTTACGACGCATGGTGGCGACCATGACCACTGGTGGCGGGCCGGTGAATGCTGATGAGTTAAATATTCTTTATCAGGCCTTAGAAAAGAAAGATGCTCTGAACGCTGAACGACCGGCTGACGTCGACATCGCAGAACGGGTTCGCAATAGTCTCAGGGGTAGTCCGCAAAAACTACGACAGTTTGAAGATGACATGAAAAAGAACAATGCTAATATGGCAAAACAAGTCATATACCATGGTTTCGATGGCTTACAAGCAGGGCAACAAGTTTTATCTGATATTCAAGCTGGTCTTTTTTCGGCTTCCAATCTTACGAAACGTGATTTAGCTTCGTTACGTGGTAACTTAGAAAGTTCCGATGGATTCACGCCGGAGCAGGCTAGAAACTATTTACATAATGGTATTCTGAATGGTGCTCGATCTAAAGAAGAGTATGACCGAATTATGAATAGCATGAATCATGACGCACGACATGCTGCTACATACAAGATGGGTCGGGATGAGAGAACAGGTGTAATTGGCCTTGACCAGACTATCTCCCGAGAAAAACGCAATTGGGTAGCCGCTCAAGGTGCACATGTTGAAGCCTATCAAGGTTTAGAAAATGGTCTGCATCAAGATATTGGCAACCAACTAACAAGACAATTCGTTGATGACAATGCCGGAATTGTATTAAAGAATATGCGTGAAGGGAAAATAACACGTGGAACTGTACGGAACGATGCAGCATTTGCCGCCGCCGCCGCTCATAATAAGATTGGGCGATCTGGTTTTGATACTTTGCTTTCAGAAAATCCAGAATATCGAAATGATGTCTTTGAGACGGGGATCAATTATTCAGTTGGTTTAGATAATAGAGGTGAAGCTATAGCCGATAACACAGACCCTAGAGGGTTAGCACAGAATGCGGCGCGAGATATTACTTTTGCTGCAGGTCGTGGGCGCGACACTGTTGATCCTCGAACAGGCGCAAATACAAGCTCAGCAGATGTGCTATATACTTTAAGAGATGTAACTCAGAATGATCGTGCTCAAGAACAGCGACAAAGCTTTTTTGCACGTCAGGGTGGAACACTTATACAGATGAACATTGATCCACGTACAATGACCATAGAGTCACAGCGTGATGCGGTCATTTCAATTTCTCCTGAAGCTTTGGATAAAATTTCTGATAGAAATATGGCATTAGCACAAACAATTGCCAGTAAAAAACGAACTGCATTAGCTTCAGCAACAGATGCAAAGGGTGAGTTCAAACCAGGGGTAAATCTACATGGTAAAGCTATTGATAAAGCTGAATGGTCAAGATTACAAAATCAAGTTAAAACAATTAGTCGTAGCCTGCGAGGATACTAAACAATGGACGACGATATCCCAGTATCAAATTCACCGTTTGCCAAACTGCCCGACTTACTGAAAAAAGTCATTGATCGGGATGTGTTTGCACAGGGTGATATTGAGATTGAAGAACAAAATGGATTAACGATCGAACAAGGTGACAAGATGATGGACGTCATCCGGATGGTTATCTTTAAAACGATTACGCCAGTCGAAGTTGTCGCAACGATTCAGAGAGTTATCGGTCTTGATGAGGTGCGGGCAAAAAAACTGGCTCTAGATTTATTAGGAAAACAATTTTTGCCGATGCAATGGTACATCGGTAATGTTGAAGGATTAATTACAGAGCTCGGCGGTGACGTAGCTAAATATCAAGCCGAAGCACAAAAGAACTACCCAGAAGTATACGCACCTCAACCAACGCCAGAAACAGAAGAACCGACTGAAAAAATAATCTCGCCGTTCAAAGATGAGGCCGCCAAAGACGAACCCACAATCCTCCGCAACATTGACGAACGCCTAACAACAAACAAAGGCCGGGCCGAAGTCTTATTACGACTTACCGCACTCTCGCAACAAATTGACGAGGCTATGAAGTCAGGTAAATTTGGTGAAACGCAAGGGCAGGAAATGCTGCACAGTCTTGATGCCTTGAGTTACGCCATCAACACACAGGACTTAAACCCATTAGAAATCGCCGCAATTAAGCGTCGGCTGAAGAATGTACTCAGCAAGCTAGCGGCATGATCCCGTTAGAGCGCCCATGTTCGCAGATGTTCTCAAGGAATAGCTTATTCTTACCATTTATCACGCTCTAACGGGATGATAATCCGTATCCCGAAACCCGAATACCAGCCGGAGGTTGTTTTACGGCGGGCTGGCTACACGCCTTTTACTGATCCGCGCAGCGGCGAAGAGTCATTTGTCCGACGTTTAGGTACACATTTTTACCCACGTTTCCATGTCTACATCGAAATGGAAGCCGATCAGCTACGTGTAAATTTACATCTCGATCAAAAACAACCATCATACCAAGGGTTCAAAAAACATAGCGGGGAATATGGCGGGCCGGTTGTGGAAACGGAGGCGGATCGGTTGTATGCGGCCCTGACGGGATTGTAGCCTCCACCCCTACCCCTCCATTGCCGCGGCAATGGAGGGGACTGTTCCGCAAGCCCTCCCTCCTCGCAGGAGGGAGATGTCCGAAGGACAGAGGGTGGGCAGTTAACCCTCTCCTCACATTTGGTATCAAACAATGAGCCTGCTTTGAAATAGTAATAACATTCTTCTAGTGAGGAGAGGGCCAGATGTTGTAGTAGTAAAAAAAATAAAAAAATGACAATGTTTATCTTAAACCCACAAACTTTGAATTTGGGTGAGGTTGTGCTATAATAACGACTCAAAACACATACGAAATGGCCGATATTTGGCAACAATTCCATAGCTTACCGAAGGCAATCCGAGATGGTGTCGCGACACCGCAGGCCATTGCCGCAATTGACGACCTCGAACAACAGTTCTCCGGGGTTGATTTGGCAAATATTATCATGCGGGTCGTGGTTCACGAGTTTCCAGTAAGTACACTGCCTGAGGTGCTCAAAAAGGAGTTCGCCATAGATGATGCATCAGCCACAACAATCGCCGAGCGTCTCAGTAAAGACGTCTTTGTCGGCGTGATTGCCGATTATTTAGGCTTGAATAAGCAGGTTGGACCAACGCCTGTGCCAACCGCTCCTGTGCAGGTGCCGCAAAGCCCAATCAACGTTCCGGTTACACTAGCATCGGTGCCGCCACAAGAACACTGGCCAGAAAAACCTGCGCCATTGCCGGATCCAACCACAACTACTCGCGTGATTGAGCCGCCAGTGATATTGCCCGTCATAGCGCCAGCAACAACGAGCACGATGCCCACTGCACCGGACACAGTGATGTCGGCGCCAGCGATTTCCATGCCAACACTAAGCGCACCAATCGGTACAAACGCCCCGACGACGCATTATTCGGATGATGACGCGGTTGAAATTGACCAGCAGCAAGCCAAGTTGAAGGCCATGACTACCCCTAACGTGAATCAGGATTTTGATACGATCGCCCAGTCCATTTTGACTGAGCAAAATCTGGCCTACGGCGATGAATTACTCCAGCGTCGAGCCATTGCCATCATTAAGGCCCGACTGAAGGGGATTCGGGAAACGGATGAAACAAAAGAAATGTTGATGCGCGATCCGAAAATTGGCGGCTTGGGACTTGATCAAGAAATCGCCGGCACTGTTTCTACTGCGGCCGAAAAATATGCCGGACAATTACACATTCGCGGAATGGTAACAACGCCGGAAACAGTGGCCATGCCAATGCCGCCGCCAGTCCCAAAAATCCAACAGCAGCGCCCGGCGCCAATGCCGCCGTTAACTCGTGAATCAAGGCCGGTAACCGTACCGGTTATACCGTCCAACATAACTGATGCGCCGCGAGCCAGCCGTCCGATTGTCCGACCAACAGATATTCCGATGCCACAGCCAGTGCCAACTCCTCCGCCAACCAAGAACGACGCCATGCCGTCACTTGATAGTTTTTTTCAATAAGCCGAGACCATGCCGAAAAAATTTGATTATCTAGGGGCAAAGAAGGCCGGTTACAGCGATGAAAAAATCGCTCAGTATTTAACTGAACAAAAGGCGGCCGGTAATGAGTTCTATATTGACCGAAATGAAGTTCAATCAACTCAAGCAGAACTTACTCAAGTTCAGACTACTGAAATCTCAGCACCAACATTGAATACAGCATCCGTTAGCGCATCACAAACTCCATCACCGAGTCCTCTTATGCAGGGCGCCCGGATAACTGATCGTCCAACCATGTCCGACGTTGTTCGGCCAACCGCGAAGACATATGGACCTGGCGACGAAATGCGGAGTATGACCTTGATCGAATTCCGTCGTCTCGGTCAAGGTGCTGGTGATGCGGCACGGCGGTTACTTGATAAGTTTCAACATCTACAAAATGAATCATACACAGTCTGGGCAGAAGCGTTGAAAGGTTGGCGTGAAAGTGATATTTATCAGCTCTACTTATCTATCGGACGAGAAAGTATGGAACGCGGCGTGCCAATCGCTCAGGTTATTGCAGACTTAGGGCGTACGGGCAAACCATATTTGTCAGAACATGAATTCACCGTGCTGACCGATTTGAATCGACAACTCCAAACGTAATCCATGGCCAATCAATTTATTGTCCCACAATTCATCGATGTCGAAGACAAAATTCTCGGTCCGGTCAGTGTTCGTCAATTTATTATTTTCCTAGTCGGCGCGGGACTCATTGCCGGAAGTTATCAAATATTGGTCAAGTTAGCCAATCAAACCGGCGCGTTTATTTTTAGCGCAATTGGTATCTTTATTTTCATCATGGCTTTTGCCTTTATTCGGATCAACGGCCGCCCATTCCATGTTTTTCTCTTAAGTGTTCTGCAAACCATTAAAAATCCTCGAATGCGGCTCTGGAATAACGTCGTCAACGAACGGTTACAGTATCGAACTGAACCACCGCCCCCACCGCCAATTCCAACGAAGAAACCATTACAAGAAACCACCTTGGCAAAACTCGCTCTGCTTGTTGATACTGGCGGAGCCTATCACGACGATGATGACGAGTCCGCATTTTGGGGAACTGATTTACCGGTCAATAAGCAACCAAAAATATAGCGGCTATGGCTACCAAACCAACCAGTAAAAATCCAAAACCACGCCGCCAGAAAGCGACGCCGTCGACGCAGCAATTCCTGGATATTTTAGAAATTCGCGATGACACGGCGATTTTGCGTAATGGTAGCGTGGTGGCGGTGTTGTTAGTATCGTCCATCAACTTCATGCTCAAATCGGATGAAGAACAGGACGCCGTGATTGAAGCATACACGTCGTTTTTGAACACGATCGATTACCCATTACAAATTGTTATTCAATCTCGTCGTTTAAACATTGACGCTTATCTAGAAAGTTTAAAGTCCGTTGAAAAGCAACAAAAAAATGAGTTACTCCAGTTGCAAATCCGCGACTATCGACAGTTCGTCGGTGAACTTGTGGCCGGATCTGACATTATGACCAAACGTTTCTACGTCGTCGTGCCATATACGCCAAAAGTTGACCGCCCGGGAAAATTCTTTGTCCGTTTAGTTGACACCTTCCGTCCAACCACGACCATTCACCTCAAACAAAAACAATTAGAAGAATATCGTGGTGAATTATTCCGCCGCGTCGACAACATTGCCAACGCCCTTAGTTCAGCTGGGTTGAAATCAGTCTACTTACGGACGCAAGATTTGATCGAGCTATATTACAACACCTATAACCCAGAGACATCGCGCGAACAGCCGCTCGAAGATCAGGATAAAATTACGCTAGAAGACACTTCGACCATCAAGAACGACCATGCCAACTAACATCAACCTTTCAAAACCAGATATGCTCCGCGACCAAGCGGCAGCTTCACCGTCTCCGCAACCTTCGCGCCCAGGCGATGAGCGAGAGATGATTGAATCTGAACGAATTTATCGTCAGGGGGTAGTAACGGTTCGCGACTTGATCGCGCCGGCCGCCATGAAGATCGATCCGACGTTCATGCGGCTGAACGGAAAGTTTGTGCAAACATTATTTGTCATTACGTATCCACGCTACATTTCGGTCGGTTGGTTTGCGCCGATTATCAACTACAACAGTCCGCTCGACGTGGCCATGTTTTTCTATCCGGTGCCGTCGGACGTCATTTTGAAACAGTTGAAAAATAAAGTTGGCGCCCTAGAAGCTCAACTCATTTCCGATAGTGAAAAAGGCGCCCCACGCGATCCGATGCGAGAAACTGCCTTGCGCGATATTGAAAAACTTCGAGATGATCTAACACAGGGGACGGAGAAATTTTTCCAATTCGCGTTGTATGTCACACTGTACGCCGATACGGCGGAAGAGTTAAAAACCTTAACCGGAAAAATTGAAGGTTTGTTTGGCTCTCGTCTGGTGTTTTCTAAGCGCGCCTTTTTTCAAACAGAACAAGGTTTTGCTTCAACGTTACCAATTGGCAACGACCAGCTGCAGGTAACTTTTAACATGAATTCGTCTCCGATCGCCTCGAGTTTCCCGTTCATCTCGGCCGATTTATCAAGCGATAGCGGAATTTTGTATGGTATTAACCGTCACAACAACTCACTAATACTATTCGACCGCTTTAGTTTGCAAAACCCGAACTACACCGTCTTCGCGACCGCCGGTTCCGGAAAATCATACGCCGTTAAATTAGAAATCTTGCGTTCAATGATGTTCGGCACGGACGTGATCATCATCGACCCGGAACACGAATATAAATATTTGTCTGACGCGGTCGGCGGGACGTATATTAATGTCTCGTTGAACGCCGAAAGTCGGATTAATCCGTTTGACCTACCGCGAGCGATCAGTGGCGACGATACGACCGCTGACATTATCCGCTCGGCGGTTATCACCCTCAAATCCATGTTCCGGTTGATGCTGGGGACATTGACCCATGAAGAAGACTCCATTGTTGACCGAGCTTTGCTTGAAACCTACGCCAAGAAAGACATTACGCCAGACGCCGATTTGGCAAACGTCGAAGCTCCGGTTATGGCTGACTTCCAAGATGTACTCTCCGGAATGACCGGCGCGGAAAATTTAGTCGAACGATTAAAGAAATATACTGAAGGAACATTCTCCGGATTATTTAATAGTCCAACCAACATCGAATTAACCAATCAACTCGTGGTGTTCTCGGTTCGCGACCTGGAAGACGAGCTGCGGCCAATCGGTATGTCGATCATTATTTCCTACATCTGGAACTTAGCGCGTTCGACTTTAAAACGACGCATGCTCGTCATCGACGAAGCGTGGTGGCTGATGCAACATGAAGATTCAGCTAAATTCGTCTATGGTTTAGTTAAACGCTCACGAAAATACTATCTAGGCGTGACGACGATCACTCAGGACGTCAATGACTTCCTGCTCAGTCCGTATGGACAGGCGATTATTAATAACTCGGCTTTGACGTTACTGATGAAACAATCCGCCGCCGCCATCGACGTGGTCGCAAAAACATTCCTCCTGACCCAACAAGAACGCTACCTATTACTTGAAGCTGGTCTAGGTGAAGGTATTTTCTTTGCTGGTAGTAAGCACGCTGCGATTAAAATCGTAGCTTCTATTGCTGAAGACCAAATCGTGACGACCAATCCACAGCAACTCCTTGAACTTGAAGCCGCTAAACAAGAGTTTGAGCAATCGGCGAATAGTGGTGCCGCAACGGGAGCTGGAACAGTCATGAACCAACCACCGCCGCTCGACTAACTTCATGCCACGACGATACATCTATCTTGGAGTCGGATTGCTCGCCCTGATCGGTATTTCGATTGGCGTCGTCATCGCTGTCCAAAAAAGTCCGAGTTTACAAAACGCGGTTCTGAAAGCGGCCAATACATCGGTCAACATCAATCAAGCGATTCCACAAAACACTAATGTGACGATCGTTACACCATCACCAGATCGTCAGTCTATTCTGTTCACCGCTCGAAATTTTTCCGAACTGTACGGTAGTTACTCAAATGAAAACGACGGCAGTAATTTACTAGCCGCTCAGCAGTACGCCACGACATCCTACACCGAAGTCCTTCGTAATCAAGCGATTACTCGCCAGGGGACAGCCACAAAAAAGTATTTTGGTCAGGTCGCTAAAGCCTTAGCCTTCAATGTTAGTTCGCAAACAGCAACGACAGCCACGGTCCTGGTCTCAATGCAAATCTCAACGGTCAATGGCACCGCGACAGCTACCTTTACTAAAGATATTCAAGTCGATCTGATAAAAACTGGCGGCAATTGGAAAGTCAACGCCGCGGTTTGGAAATAATACGTCTCCATGGCTACTGCCGTTGAAGAAGAACCCGTCACCAAACAAGCGCTACCAACCGGCGGACGTTTTCGGGCAGCCAAATTCAATGACGGCGGACCGTTAGCCGGGTTTAACGACGAACAAACAAAATCGTTCCGCCCGATGCAGGTACCAGTTTTGGAGCCAGCACCTGTAGGCAGTCCCACGCCAGAACTTGAGAGTGATCAGGTTCATGCACCAACCGTGAACGCCGGATCCGAACCGGCGATTGCTCAACAATTACGAGCGCAAAAAATCGCCGCTCAGCGAAAATTTGAATCTGAGGATCGTGTTCGACAATGGAAGCGCGTCATCCAAGGGCAGAAAGCTAAACAGATCGCGGCTGTTCGTTTTAATGAATCCGAACAAGCTAGGGCTGACTATAAACTCGGTTGGCAAATTCGTCAGGAAGTAGCGGAGATCACGGCCTTGTCACTCGCTGATTTTTTTCTTATCTCAGGGCCGGTAACTGTGGGTCTGTATTTTCTACGCTGGGTTGTGGGAAATATGATGGGAGAGATGTTTACGGATAATGTCGATCTTCTAGGCGTTGGCGCGGTCAGCAGGCAACGAATTCCTGGATATAGTCTTTCTGATCCATTAGACTATATCCGGCACTGGAAGTTTATGATGATTGGTTTCTTTACGATTATTATTTATGGGTTCATGTCGATCATACTATATTATATTTTCCACCCAGCGGCATTAA
>JAYUIJ010000019.1:0-5407 GCA_043766165.1 Candidatus Kerfeldbacteria bacterium | reverse complement strand
CGAGCTGCGGAAGTCCTTAATTAATCTTGGTCATCAGCAGGTAGCGGGTTTTACATGGGAACGTACCGCGACTATGACAGCAGAGGCGTTATTATCCGAACTTGCTTGAGAGCCGTAAATATGGTACAGTCAGTCGGCTCTGTGAATACGAAATCTACTCAATTACCAACCTGGCCCATTGTCGGGCAAGCTGAACTTGGCCGCTATCTGCTGGCCGCTATGGCTGCTCAGCGCCTTGCTTCGGCCATCTTATTTACCGGTCCACGATCAATTGGGAAGGCGACTGGCGCCCGTTGGTTAGTCCAGTACGATCTCTGCACGAATGAGCATCGGCGCGCTTGTGGCAGATGTCCAAGTTGTCGACAGGTCGCAGAGGGGACACATTCCGACGTTCAGTGGATCGACCCTGAAGATCGCCAAACAATAGGCATCGAGCTAGTTAGGCAGGTGATTCAAGGGTATACCATGGCAAAGTGGGGAAAGGGTAATCGCTGGTGCGTTATAATCGATGCCGATCGATTAACGGAAGCCGCCAGTAACACCCTCTTGAAATTTGTGGAGGAGTTGCCGCCGCAAGTCCGTATACTTGCGACCACTGCTGAACCTGAATCGTTGCTGCCAACCCTGCGTTCGCGGCTGACTATGTTTCAGTGGTCACTAGTAAACCCAGCTGCCTTAGCTGAAGGTTTTCATCTGGCGGGACATTCAGCCGCCATTGATCGCGCCGCCGGACGACCCGGTTGGCTCCATGAGCTACAAGGTGAGGCGGCCACCACAGACCATGAACAAGCCCTCTCGATCGCCCATCAACTTGGCAGTTCCGTCCGCGCCCCGTCGGCCACCAAACACACTCCCCAAAAATCAGCTACCATCGGACAACTTGATCATGAAGAAATAGTTATTCGCGATGTGCTCTTAGCAAGTTTAAACATGTCAAGTCGTCGCCTCTGGCCAGATATTCCGGCCTCACACCTATCGCCTGATCGTTTACTCGATATTGCCGGCCGCTACCTCGATCGTCATCAATTCTCCACTAACGTTCAACCACGCATTCTCTATGACGACCTCCACTTGGTCTAAACTAGCGCTACTCACTATCGGACTGACCGTCATGGGCCAGAGCTGTTCAATTAGCTTAGGTTCATCTGGCGCAAAAGATGGCGGAGTTTTCCGTTCCGACGATCACGGCGTCACATGGCAACAAAAAAACTTTGTTCGGGTCAGTAAAAAAACAACCGTCTCGCTCAATGACGCCACGGGTCGAGTGCTTATCTTTAATCCAAACGATCACCAGCAACTCTATTTAGGAACGTTAGCAAATGGCATCTGGACTACAACCGATGCCGGTGAACATTGGCAAAGCACGTCATTACGCAGCGGCGGCTACGAATGCTTAGTCTTTGACCCGTTGAACCCAAAAATCATGTACACCGCCGCTGGCCAAAACGTCTTAAAGAGCGTCGATAGCGGTCTGACCTGGACTGCCGTCTATACCGAATCGCAACCAGGGCACGCCATGACCTGCGTCACCGTTAATCCGACTGACGGGCGGGAAATTTGGGCCACCACCAACGGCGGAAAAATTTTAATGAGCGACGATTACGGAAAGCGCTGGACCTTAATGCAAACGTTAACACCGTTCATTCCACGACGGCTGTATATTCCCACCGATGCGCCCGGGCAGTTGTACATCATTACCAGAACCACGGGGGTTTGGCGGGGCGATAGCCATGGTCAATCATGGACGGATATTTCCTCACCCCTCTCGACATTTGCCGGCGGTAACGACATTCGTCAAATAGATATTCAGAGAAACGGTTGGTACCTCGCCACTGCCTTTGGGTTATTACGTAGCACTGATCGCGGCGGACACTGGGCATCTACCCCAACCTTAGTCACCAATGGGAGTGTCGCCCTACAAAACGTTGCCGTCAATCCGAATAACAGTTTGGAAATTTTTATTACAACCGACCAACGCCTGCACCACACCACCAACGGCGGCACATCATGGTCGGTTACCACCTTACCAACTGGACGATTGCCAGTTTTGCTAACGTTTGATCCGAGTCAAACCGATCGCCTCTACTTTACTACCTATAAACAACCCAAAAAGTAATATCTATGTCACAGAATTTTTCCACGGCCGCTGATAAGGCCATTGACCATCTGCAACAAGAACTACTAACAATTCGGACTGGCCGCGCCACGCCGTCGGTGATTGAGCAGATTATGGTTGACGCCTATGGTTCCCAAACACCGCTGCAGCAACTCGCCGCTATCTCTGCCCCAGAACCCCGGTTACTCGTGGTTCAACCATGGGATCCAAGCGTGATTAAAGATATTGAAAAAGCGTTATCGCAATCGTCATTAGGTATTAATCCGGTGGTTGATGGAAAGCTGATCCGCTTACCGTTTCCCGCCATGACCGAAGAGCGTCGGTTACAATTAACGAAAGCGGTCAATGAACATGGTGAAGTAACGCGCGTTCGGATTCGTGGTATTCGGGAGGAATTAATTAAGGAGTTACGGAAAGACGAAAAAGATGGAAAACTATCGGAAGATGTATTAGCCCTTGAATTAAAAAATTTGCAAAACGACGTTGATACGACGCTGACAAAAATAGAAACCATTCTCAAACATAAAGCTGAGGAACTAACTGTTATCTAATTCTGTATGACCATCCTCATCTTCATCATCATTCTCGGTATTCTCGTCTTCGTTCACGAACTCGGCCATTTTATGGTCGCGCGTTGGTCAGGCGTGGCGGTTGAAGAATTCGGTTTTGGTTTTCCGCCACGATTGATTGGCTGGAAACGCGGACCGACTATCTACTCGCTGAACTGGATCCCATTTGGCGGCTTTGTACGCTTACAAGGCGAGCAAGATGACCAACAACAACGACCAGATAGTTTTGTAGCGGCAAAATATTCCCGCCAATTCGCCATTATGATTGCCGGCGTGTTGATGAACGCCTTGTTAGCCTGGGCCTTGCTCACGACCACCATCATTGCCGGTGTCAGTACAGATAGCACAACAGTTCCACATAATCGATTTGTAAGGCAAACACCAGCTCACGTTGAAGCAGTCGTGACTGATGGTAGTGCGGCGGCTCTGGCCGGATTACAAACCGGTGATACTGTCGTCAGTGTTAACAACCAAAGTTTTACCAGTACCCAACAAATTATCGATTTAGCCCAAGCCAATAATTACACGCCAATTACGCTTTCTGTTCTACACAACAAGATCAGTAAAGATATTGTTATTACCCCCCAAGTTGCCGTCGATCATCCACGGTACGGCTTCGGTATTCAGTCAGTCACGACCGTTCATTACCCGTGGTATGTCGCTCCGTGGTATAGCTTGTCAATGACCGGTCAACTTATCATCCAGACACTCAAAGGTTTCTGGACGCTCATCCATGATCTGGTCGTGACCGCCCATGTCAGTTCCGATGTGGCCGGACCGGTTGGGATTGCCGTTTTGACCGGTCAAGTTGTTCAATATGGATTTATCGCCACGCTCCAATTCATGGCGGTCTTGTCGATCAGTTTAGCGGTCGTCAACTTTTTACCGTTGCCGGCCCTTGATGGGGGACGAGCAGTTTTTGCTACGATCGCTCATTTGCGTGGTAAACCGATCAATACAAAAATTGAAGGCACGATTCACGCCATCGGTTTCTATGTTCTCTTACTGGTCATTATTTTGCTGAGTATTCGTGATGTCTCGCGATTTAAACTGTTTGAGCAACTCAGGGGATTGTTTCAATAAGTATGCTCAATCGTTTCTTTGGCCGCTTTTCGCATGATTTGGGTATCGATCTCGGTACCGCCAATACGTTAGTGTACGTGCGCGATAAAGGCATCGTCATTAATGAACCCTCCGTGGTCGCCATCAACACGAAGACCAACCAAGTCTTAGCCGTCGGTGAAGCGGCGCGGCGCATGGTTGGAAAAACTCCGAACCATATTGTTGCTTCACGTCCGTTAGTTGACGGCGTTATTTCTGATTTCGAAGTAACGGAAAAAATGTTGAAGTATTTTATTGATCAGGTCCATCGACAGTCGATGGGCTTGGTCCCACGCCCACGCGTCGTGGTTGGCATTCCGCTGGGCGTCACGGAAGTGGAACGGAAAGCAGTTGAAGACGCAGCTTTACACGCTGGCGCCCGCGAAGTGTACTTGATTGAAGAACCGATGGCCGCCGCAATCGGCGCTCGTTTACCAATTCAGGAAGCGTCTGGCACCATGATCGTGGACATTGGCGGCGGTACGACCGAAATCGCCGTTATTTCTTTAGGCGGCGTGGTCTCGTGGCGATCCTTACGCGTCGGCGGAAATAAATTTGATCAGGATATTATTCAATATTCGCGTGAGCAGTTTAATTTACTGATTGGCGAACGAACGGCCGAAGAAATGAAATTGAAAATCGGCAATGCTTGGGATGATGGAAATCTGCAAGAAGCCCAAATGCGTGGCCGCGATCTGATTACCGGCTTACCACGCGAAGTAACGATTACCAGCAAGCAAGTCTACGACGCGTTACAACGAACGATCCGGCAAATCGTGGAAAATATTAAAGCTACCATTGAAAGTACGCCGCCGGAACTGGTGGCCGATATTTATGAGCGGGGGATTGTCGTTTCCGGCGGTGGCGCCTTGCTCCGGGGCATTACCAATGTCATTCACGCTGAAACACAAATGACTGTTCATATTACTGATGACCCACTAACAGCTGTCGTCCGCGGCACTGGTATTGTTCTCGAAGATCTCAATGTCATGAAAAATGTTTTAGTCATGTCCAGCGAAGACCATAGTACCGGTCTCTAACATGGCTCCTCGACGTCGTTTGCCATGGGGCTGGATAAGCAGCAGCGTAATTCTGGTGTTGATCTTAAGTATCTCATCCATTCGAGGTTTTTTTAGCCGCACTGTACTAACGCTCAGTACGCCAGTAATTGTTTCAGGACAATGGATCGGTAATCAATTTCATACCAATCCGAATCTCAAAACCGTTACCAATCAACGGAACCAGTTGCAGCAACAGGTCAAAGATTTAACCGCTCGGTTGTATGACACGAGTCAAGCCTTAGAAACATTCCATAGTCTTGATGCCTTAGCTACGTTTGGTCAAACCACCAAGCATCAATTGGTCTACGCTGCAGTGATTGCCAGTAGCCCTGATCCCGGTATCCAAAGCGTAGTCATTAATCGTGGTAGCGATCAACGGATCGTCAATGGACAGATGGTCGTCAGTGACAAAGGTTACGTGATTGGCAAGATCGTAGCTGTCCATCAATCAACCAGTACCGTCCTATTGCTGACCGATCGACAATCCGTTATTGCGGCTCGAGTCCAAAATACGCCACAAAGCCCTGGCGCCGTCCGTGGTGAACGAGGTTTAGCGTTAA
>JAYUIJ010000018.1:0-12726 GCA_043766165.1 Candidatus Kerfeldbacteria bacterium | reverse complement strand
ACGGCGATCCGTTCACTACGGCGAACGGTACCCGCGTTGCGGATGGTATCATCGCCATGAACGGTGTGCCATTCGGCACGAAAATCCGCATCCCAGACTATTTCGGTGATAAAGTATTCACCGTGACCGACCGGATGAACGCCAAATGGGGTTCAACCCGAATCGATATCTGGATGCCAACCCGCGCTCAAGCAATTCAATGGGGCGTCCGAACAGTCACGATTAACATCGTTTCCTAACGAACACAGAAACGCCACCTCGGAAGGGGTGGTGTTTCGTTGTTGAAAATGACTATGGCGTGACTTTTATACGAAGGTTCGAACGGATTTTCGCGGGTTCACCTTTTCGACGGTTTCAAGTTTTTCTTTGGCGGCATATTCTTTTAATTTTGACTCGCTTCCTCTTTAGACTTGTATTCAATTTTAAGGGGTAAATCAGTCATTGCGTAGTGAACAAACTGCTTACCAAGCTCCGTAAGTTCGTAAGAATCTTCGTCGTCGAATGCGGAAGTCACGGGTTTTGGCCCTGACCCTTTAGGACGGCGTTGCGTTGGTCTTGGGACAAAATTACCATTGTAATCAACCTCGCGGTGTTGTCTAATTACTCCGCCAGTGCTCAAATCTCGAAAAAGGAGTTTGAATAAGTCTGCATCAGCAGAGTTTTCTGCAACTCCTGTTTTCCCAAGATCACCCCAAACTCCACCACGAGAAACTCCACTGGTCCCGTGTTTGTAGATCATAGCAATAACCTTGAAATGCAGTTCAGAATAAGCCTTCAGCCAGTCGATAAAAAGCCTAACCACTTCATCACTTGTCATGTCCGTGGCAGCGGCGTTAGCTAGTATGTTTCTGATATAAGTTCTTTTGTCCTCGCTTTCAGCGCCAGACCATTCTCGAAAAGTTTTTTTAAGGAGTGATTGATATTCTTTACTTTCCAACCTTTTGGCAATTTCTTCATCGTGAATATCTAGGCGAGCCATGATTTCAAGAATAGTTCTCTCTTTTTCTCGTACTTCATCCTCAAGCATTTTTATCCAGTGTAGGAAAAATTTATTTACTCGCTCTTGCTCGTTTTCTGACCAAGCTCCCGCCGCCGCTGAAAATAAGCCCCCTGCGAAAGGAACAGCCCCGCCAACCACTTGTAAAGCACCCCTGATTACTTTAGGGGCGTTTCCTTCGGCTGGTAGATTTTTTTGTTCCTCGACCATAGTTATCTTTGGCGGCAAATTCCTCTTTATTCAGGGTCGTGACCTATGATATATCCAATAATCCATCGAAAAAGAAAGAACAATGGACCCATAAAAAGTAGAACTAGGGCAAATGTTACAGGTCCCCAACTGTCATAACAATAAGTACCGCACGCGGCGTTACCAATAAGCCAAAGGGCTGTGGCAAGTATAGGCATTCCAACCCAATAGCAAACTTTCATGATGCGCCACTTTTTTGTCTTGCGCCAAGGATGCTTACTTATTTTTGAATCTTTCCTTACATTTGGAACGGCACCTGAAATATTATAACCACATTGGCTACAAAACTTTCCACTACCCGGCTCTTTACCACAATTTGGACAGTACATTTACTTTAGTAAGAAGCCATTAATGAATTTTGTATATGCTCCCATATCCTCTTGTCCTTCTATATAATCATAGAAAGCCTCATATATCGTTTGATCCCTAGCGATCAAAACACCACGAATGACCTCCGTATTGGCCTTTATTTGAAACTCTAGAGCCTGATTACCAGAAATAATTTTCTGTGAGGAGGACTGGAGAATAGATCCATCGATACCTTTAACTGTACCATCCAGCACGCTTTTTAGATTTGATTGCGGGTTGGAGAAGTCCGCTGTGCCTACATAGCGAAATACATTGATAAAATATTCATTACCAACAGAATGGGATTCTGTTGTTAGAGTCACATCTGAATTGGCTAACTTTTGTGAGTTAGTAGATGATTCTGGCGCTGAGGGAAGTAGTGCAGAAAAACCGCCTTGTTCTGGAGCAAAGGTTATCCAGGACTCTTGATTAGTATTAGTAGCGACACTGCTATTAGTATTGGTGTTTGTTATAGACCGATCAGGTGCGTAAAGCGCTGCTGCAAAGAAAGCAATAATTGCAACAATTGTCATCCCTATCCACCAGGGTGTTGTGACCTTGTGGTGAGGCTTTGATAATTCGGATTTAAAGCTTTCCTGCTTCATTAACTTCCCAATATCGCCAGCTCCCGAAATCAAAGCAATAAACAATAAAAGAAAAATGATTCCAGTGAAGCCACCATTTGTAAGAGCAAGTACACCCAACACAATGGAAAGCCCTATAAGCATATAAAGGTATCTGCCTGTTTGAGGGTCTTTCAGTGTCTTTATACGATTACCCAGCAAAATAAACACAGTCGCCGAAAAGACGATTAACACAAACCCCGAGCCATCAATTTTTCCAGCAAGTCCTGATTCAGCGAAGTTTTTGTCTAGAATATACCAAGCAAATAAGGCTGAACCAACAATAATTTGTAACCAGCCAAAAGCAGATGCGGACAGTCCAGCATTTTTTATACTTTTTTTCCACTTCTCAATTCTTTTTGGATCAAGAGGCTGAGGAGCCACTGACTGTGATGCTGGAACAGAAGTTGCGGCAGAAAGTTGCTTCTCTTTGCTTAGTGACTTGCCACAGTGAACACAAAACTTCCCACCTTCTTTATTGGGCTTACTGCAATGGGGGCAAAACATATTGTTCTAGGTTAAGAAATAGGAGGCTGACTTCTTATAAACTTTTGCAATTTTCTTTAATTCGATTACGTCGATTTTCCTTTGACCAACTTCTATTTTTGAAATATACGATTGTGACCTACCAAGACGTTTTGCAGCCTCGATCTGATTCAATCCCGCCTCTTTACGAGCATCTATAAGTCGCTGGATAAGGCGTCCGTGCTCTCTTGAGTATATATCGCTTTTCATAGGTTTGTATAGTGGATAAACCCATGCTATAGTCCGTAATGGAGTAGTCCAAAGTGGACTTAGAGAGAAAAGCCCCCGTTCCCCGCAGTATGTCGCTTCGTGTCAAATGCGGGGCAGGCGCCCAAAAGAAAGTTCCCGGCGCCACTCTGTACGCTTCGGGTGCGGGACAGGCGAGCCGGTGGATTCGACAAAGTCCACCACGACGTATTTCCCCCGGTTCCTTGGCGGTTTTTAAAAAGACGTGACCGAACGAAAAGCAAAAAATCTGATTCGAAATAGTTCGAGTCAAATCTTTTGGTACCGCCGGTTCCGCCTGCGGGCGGATAAACTCCATCAAACCGACAAGCCCATAGGGCACGACATTTTAAGTGTCGTGTGTATACCATTCCACTATGCTTGTCCTTTAGCTATCGGCTGTTTGATTGCAGCTCCTGGTGACGGAAACCTAGCTAGCGATATTCTTTTCATTGGTGATGGGTCACGGTGAAAAGTAAATGAAATCAGATATCCATTTGTTGGTGCTTCCAGAAATTTTCTGAGTGAGGTTTTGGCGGCGATTGGAAAAAAAGAGCTGATGTGTTTGTGATCAATATACTCACATGTCGGACGCCTGAGAATCATAATCAAGTGCTAGATGAAATAGTACGCTGCACGGATTTATTTTTGTGGAAGCACATTAAATTGATAGGATCAAAAACTGATCTGAACCTAGGGTCGCCATTCAATGAGCTGCTTCTTTCCAGCAGCTTTCAATATCAGTCAGATTCACCGTCAACAGAAGCGGGTCAAAATCATGTCGTCTTACCACTCTATCATCCAGCGGCCGCGTTGCATAAGGGCAGCATGCGACGAACGTTGCTCTACGATTTTAAAAAGATTCCATTGGTTCTAAAAAAATTACCGCCGCCAGGTAGTAGAGCTACAGTGAACTAGGCTGTCCGGCCCTATCGTTTATTGACCGTGACCTCAGCGATTCCTGCGTTCCCGGCAGCGTCGTATGCGACGGCCGTAATCACGTGCGGCCCAGATTGCCAACTACCGGTACTAACTCCAACGCTATATGGCGCAACGGTATCAGTGGCGACAGCCACAGCATCTACAAAGAAGATGACCTTCGTGACGCGTACGTTATCTGTTGCCGTAGCCACAATGCTGATTTTCTTTGTGACGGCAGTACCGGTCACTGGCTGGGTGATCGTGACCATGGGTGCTTGCGTGTCGGTAGCTGGTTGGGCGGCCACATCCACACTGACACTATCACTTGTATCTCCAGTTGCATTGTGACAAGTTGCGGTATAGGTGAGTGACGTTGTCAGGTTCCCGGTCGACATTCCATTGTTCGTGACCCCCGACCAGCCAGTGGGGGAAATATCACAGCTGCTGGCATTTGCTGATGTCCAGGAAATGATTGCTGCCGTAGCATAAGGAATAGTAATTGGACCAGTAGAACCGTTAGCTCGGATGTCGACACTCGGTAGCGGTACCGCACCAGTACCAAACCGATTCCGAACGATCGGCCAGATAGCCGGATCTTCACCACCCAAACGCCAGAGAAATATTCCGCCGACGTCATGTTGGTTGGTTGCGGCAAGTTTTGCGTCGGTACTTTGCGCATTTTCGAACCAGATCGTATGGAGATTCCCCGATGATGTGTATTGAAACCAGGGTGACTTACTGACGCTGTCCCATTGGACAGACGCGTGGTTGTTGGTGGCGAGAGTCGACAACGTGTCCCACATGTACTCCGTCCCGGCTGCTCGTGAGGGCCAGTCAATCCCATAGGCGGGAATGCCATGGATAATTTTGGCTGATGGCACAACAGTTTTGGCAAATGCCAAGACATCATTCACCCAATTGATCGGCGCCACTGATCCGGGGAGGGAGGTGCTCCAGGAGTATCCGTATATCATGATGCGCATTTGGTCGGCGGCCGCGCCGATACTTGACCAGTCTTGCGCTTGCGGGGTCGACCATGTGCCAGGTTCAGCAGTTTTGGCTACTACATCGACGGAGAGCGTTTTATTTTGCTGGTGGAGAGCGAGGGCGAGCTCGGTAATGAACTGCGAGAATATACTACGGTTTGCTGCCAGTAGATTTTCGTAATCAAGATCGACGCCGTCATATCCGTTGGCGACAACCATGGCCACGATATTATTCACATGCGTGGATCGGCTGGTAGTGTTATTCAGTATTTGGCTGACTGTGTTCCCGTCCCAGACGCCATTCACAATATTTTGTACGCCCACAGTGATGGGAACCTGGTGGTTATGGAGATAGCTGACAATCGCGGGATCAACATACGGACTACCATTTCCGTCACGATACGGCACAACACCCCCGGTCGTGGTGATCGTGTACCACTGAGCCGTGACCTCAGACAACGCGTCAATATTCGATTGGATATCTTGAAAACCCCGTGCCTGATCCCAGGTGACAAGATTGCCGATTACCTTTTTTGCTAGTGAAGCATGAACAGCTCGCTGGCTAGATAACAATAGACCAGCTACACTAAGAACCAGGCACAAGACTGTACTTGCCGGCAGATATCGTCGCGATGGCTTCTTTGTTTTCATGATTTCGTAGTGTACACCAGTCTCGGACATATTTCAAGGGTAACTTGAAATGTGAGAATTGGTATGGTACAGTATGCCGGCCAACCAGGAGTATGGCCACGTAGCCAAGTGGTAAGGCAGAGGTCTGCAAAACCTCTACGCGGCGGTTCGAATCCGCCCGTGGCCTCCAAAGATATTTTACACTTGCGGGTGTAGTTCAGTGGTAGAACGCTTCCTTGCCAAGGAAGAGGTCGCCGGTTCGATCCCGGTCGCCCGCTCCAAAAAATTCAACTTATGCCGCCGTGGTGGAATGGTATACACGAGGGACTTAAAATCCCTTGCCCGTAAGGGCTTGTCGGTTCGACTCCGACCGGCGGTACCAATTCGGAAAGGTGCGAAAATCACGCGCCGCAGACCAACCGATTTTCGCTACACCGCCGAGGGTTTTCCCTTTCAAAAGAAAGTTCGAGCCGATATTTTTCACAAATGCACGCAATTCCGAGTGGTCGCCACGGCAAGCCACCGTTTTGGCTTGTTTATTGTCCAAAAGAAACTTTTTCATCGGTTCGAGCCAATCTGAACCCACACGGTCAATTTCAGTAATCCGTTGATCCAAAGTGATCTTATCGGAAAGCAATCGGTCTTTCTTCGTGACATACTCTATACGAGCCAATACGCCTTCTAAATGAGCATCGAGGAGTCGATCTAGCTTTACGTCGATTGCTTTCGCGTCAACTTGTGATTTCGCCAAAACATCAGCCGTTTTCTTTTCGTTCTCAACTTTGTCGGTTTCTAACTGATGGAGCATATTATCGGCCCAATCATCAGGCAGAGCGAACGATGTGATAAATCTCTGGAGTTCCATAACCAAGGATTCTTCGCGTATATATTTTTCCTCGCAAAACCCTTTCTTTTTTGTACAGCGATAATATACGTGACCTTTTTGTCGTTCGGCAGTGATATATCCGCAACAGGATCCGCACTTCATTAATCCAGTAAAAGAAAACGGCTGTTTATGTTTCTTCTGTGGCTTGCCGCGGCGCAGTATGACTTCTTGGCACTCATCAAAAAGTTTCTTAGAAACTAACGGTTCGTGTTTGGCCGGATATAATTCACCACTCCAACGGAGTAACCCAACGTAAAACGGATTTCGTAACATCTTTTCAATCGTACTTCCGGCGAGTGGCTGACCGCTTCGATTACGAAGCCCCACGTCGTTCATGGTGACACTAAGGTCGTGGAGGCCATAATCGCTGGTGGCGTAGAGTTCAAACAGTTTGTGGACGAGTTTACCTGTTTTTTGGTCTACTAAAATAACTTTATTGATTCGGTCGTTGACGTATCCCGGTGGTGCCCATCCCGGCCACTCGCCGCGACGAAGTTTCTGACGAAATCCGCGTTTTACGTTTTCGCGTAGATTGTCTACGAAGTACTTAGATTGTCCAAACGCGATATTCATCATGAACAAACCTTGCGGTGTTGGTTCAAACCAAAACGTCGGGAACTTCATACCCTTAAGAAGTCCACGATCAACAAGGTGAATTATCCGGCCACCATCAACGGAATTGCGTGCCAATCTATCGGGGTGCCAAGCAATAATTCCGTCCGCTTCACCTTTCTCGATCCTATCAAGCATTTGGCCGAATATGATTCGGCCCGGTTCCTTGGCGGTTTTTGCTTCCTGAAAGGAAGCGACGATTTCAAGTTTTTCTTTGGCGGCAAATTCTTTCAATTCAACCAATTGAGCCTCAATGCTCAAGACTTGACGATCTTCTTCGTCTGTTGATTTACGAGCGTAGAGATAGTATTTGAGCATAAGTGTTGTTACTTCGAGAGAGAAAAGCCCGCGTTCGCCCGCGCCCCGCAGGACGCAAAGGGAAAACCCTCGGCGGTGTAGCGAAAATCGGTTGGTCTGCGGCGCGTGATTTTCGCACCTTTCCGAATTGGTACGGCTTCTATACAAAGGTTCGAACGGATTTCGCGGGCGGCGGCTAGCGCCCCTTTGCCCCCGCAACCGCCGCCCGGGCGCGCCTTTTCAAAAACCGCCAAGGAACCGGTGAAAAATATCGGCTCGAACTTTCTTTTGGGGCGAACGCGGGCTTTTCTCTTATAACTATTTCGCATATTAACTAATATACCATATAGTTATAAACATGCAAACACGGGGTAAATTACGTCATTCAAATAAGCACAAGCAACTCGTTGACCGGCTTATTCAAGCTCGGAAGTACGCCGGTCTTAGTCAGGCAGATGTTGCCAAACGGCTGGGTAAGGCGCAACCGAATATATCCAAGCTTGAAGCGGGTCAACGTAGCGTGGAAGTTCTTGAATTGATTGAGCTGTCAAAAATATATAGTAGGCCATTAACTTTTTTTATTGAAAAAAATGATGTCTTTCTCTAAAAAATGGAAATACTAATCATATGAAGACTGAGCTCTACACCGATCAAGGGGTACCGAAATACTGGTTTAACATCGTGCCTTTTATCCAGCACGTTTTGGGTTTCGAAATACCCCCGTCACTAGATCCAGAGTCCGGTGAAAATATGAGTTGGGAAAAACTAGGTAAGACACTTCCAGTTGAACTTGCGAAACAAGAGTTGAATGTCGGAGAATATGGGGAGAAGGAATATATTGAGATACCAAGTGAAGTTTTGAAGTTCTACCTTACTTTCCGACCAACGCCATTAGTAAGAGCGGAAAAGCTAGAAAAAGACCTGGGATTAAGAAAAGTAAAAATTTATTTCAAGCGAGAAGATGTAAACCGGATTGGAAGTTACAAACTCAATTCTTCTTACGTGCAAGCATATTATGCTAAAGCAGAGGGTGCAAAACTATTAGTCGGAGATACTGGCCCAGGAAACTGGGGCATGGGGATGGCGTTAGCGTGTCATGATTTCGGTTTGCCTGCCGAAATATACATGGAGAAAAAGAATTATGACCAGAAGTACGACAAGGTAAAAGTCATGGAACAGTTTGGTGCCAAGGTGATTCCCATGACCACAAAAGAAGGAACTATCGCATCCGGCATAAGTATCGCGCTTCGCAGAGTTAGAGAAAATCCAAAGTATAAACTTTCCCTCGGTTGTCTGACTGCGTACTCCGCACTTCACAACACTGTCCTTGGTATGGAAATAAAGAAACAACTAGAAGATGAGAAAATATCCCCAGATGCACTGGTTGGTGTTGTTGGCGGTGGGAGTAGCTTTTCTGGGTTTGTATTTCCGTTTGTCGCTGAGCAGAAAAACATACTCATGCTGGCGATTGAGTCAGCTAGCGTTCCAAGTTTTACAAAAGGCGAATACCGCTATGAGAATCCGGATATTGCCAGGTTAATGCCACGAGCGATGATGTACACACTGGGAAATGATTTTGTCCCTAAAGAGCTTGGCGCAAGCGGTTTAAACTATCACGGGAAAAACCCGCTTCTCTCGCTGTTAGTGAACAAAGGATTGGTCAAAGCCAAGGCGTATCACAATAAAGATGTTGACTCAATCCAAGATTATTTTGAAAAAATCGAAGGTGTCAAACCAGCGGCCGAATCCTGTTACGCAATCAAAGGAGCTATTGAGCTTGCAAAGGAATGGGACGGCCAGGACAAAACCATCGTCTTTTCTCTGACCGGAAGTGGGAACTCACTGGAACTCTAAATAACCCAATATTATGTGCGGGATCAGCGGGATTATCAGCGATACGAAGGAAATTAGGCATCCGCTTAGCATTCTAGAGATGGGAGTGGTGTTACAGCACCGCGGCCCAGATTTTCTCGGACACTACATTTCACCACAAGGAAACGTTATTTTTAGTCATCGCCGTCTTAGTCTCGTTGGGCTAGATGGTCGATCGACGGTTATTACTATACCGAAAAAGAATAATCCTCAATATCAAATCGCAATTGTTTTCAACGGCGAAATTTACAATTTCCGAAAGTTAAAAAAATACTTTGCTACGCAAGGATACATCTCAGTATCACCCTCAGATTTTGAGGTGATTATTTTTGCCTACCAAGAGTGGGGAGAAAAATGTGTAGACCATTTAATTGGTGAATTCGCTTTCGTGCTCTTCGATGAAGAAACAGGTAAAACGTTTATTGCTCGGGATAGAACCGGTGTCCGACCTCTTTTTTATGCTTTTGCCGGTGAAGAGTTTCTCTTCGCTTCTGAACCCAAGGCCATCCTTAAATATCCAGGAGTGGACAGTAAAATTGACAAATCATCTATTGCTGAATTTTTACTCATGGCCCACGCCTTTGCGGCGGGAAACCAAAATGCACAAAGTTCGTATTTTCAAGCTGTAAAACAATTCCCGCCAGGGTGTTATGCTTTTCTCGAGGATAGTCAATTACGTTTCACCGAGTATTGGGATATACCAATTACCATTAAGAAAACTTCACTTAAACCGGAAAAACGTATTAAACAAACTTTGATATCTTCAGTTAAGGATAGAATTCCGGAGGAGTTGCCAGTGGCCATCGCATTAAGTGGCGGCCTTGATTCGAGTATCGTCACGGCAATAGCCGCACAGTTCAAGTCCAAGAAGGATATTACGGCCTTCTGCATACAATACTCCGGCGATACAAATGAAGATTGGCGTCATGCAAAAATCATGGCCGCTGATTGTGGTATCAAGCTCATGGGGCCAATCATCACCCCGCAAACAATGACGGAGTATATTAATCGCTGCATTGTGGCCAACGATGGTCCCGTAGATAGCATTCGACGTATCGGCATGTTAGCGAATTACGAGTCAATGCGTGAACATGGTTTTAAGGTCGCGCTGATTGGAGAGGGCGCCGACGAATTTAACCTGGGCTACTATCATAAGTTCCCCGGTTTTGAGTTAGATCGGGACATTTGTAGTTCAGCTGAGAACCTGAAAGAAGCTTTTGTCGGACGAGCCGATTACGTTAAGGAGTTTTTCACCCAATCTTTTCTGGCCGATGTATCATTTGAGTCCATTATCGACTCCATCCTCGAATCCAACTATTCAAAATGTCCCAGTTCAGATCCTATCGAACGAATGGAGTATTTTTATGCCAAACGCTTTCTCCAATACCTAGAAGACGGTAATGATCGAGCGGCCATGGCCTCTTCAATTGAAGCGCGGGTTCCATTCGTAGACCCGGATTTTATCGAAGCTTCACTCGCAGTACCCATTGAAAGCAACATTACCCCGGCAAAAGAAAAGATGGCTTTACGCAAAGCTTTCGCTAGTATGTTGCCGAAAGAAATTTCGCAAAGGGTAAAATCTCCATTTCCAGCAAATGAAGACCTTACTTCACACAAGCTCATCGCTAAAGAGTTTAGGCGAATGATATCTCGTAGCCAAAAAAATGTCTGGGGAATTTTCAAAAAAAGACGATTTGAAAAACTCGCCGATGATTACGAAAAATTACTTCAAAAGCTAGAAACTAAGAAAGATAGCAAATCACTAGTATCATGGTTGCCCTTGAGTGAGCCTGTGACGTTACGAACCAATCAAGTCTTTAGTTTTTTGACACTCCTTCGCTGGATAGATTTATACAAACTTCTCTAATATCATGGCCTTTGAGTATTTTTCTAAGAATGGACAGGTGTTACCAGTAACGGAAGCTGTAGTGCCACTATCGTCAATAGAATACTCATATGGTTTTGGAGTTTACGAAACGTTAAGGGTAAATTCCAAACAAATATTCTTTCTTAAAGATCATCTTGAACGATTGATGGAGTCGGCCAGAATCATTGGTCTCGACCACCCTTTTACAGAAAATGCTATAAAGGTGAGCATCAATGAATTGATTGAAAAAAATAATGCCGAAACTTGCAATCTGAAGATGCTTTTGATCGGCGCACCGACTAAAGAAGAGGCCCGATTATTCATTATTTGTCTGAATCCGCTTTTTCCCGACAAGAAACTGTATCGTGACGGCACTGAAGTGATCACATATCCATATGAAAGGATATTCCCGCGCGCAAAAACAATGAACATGTTGCAAAGCTACTTATCATACCGAATAGCCAAGCAGGTTGGAGCGTATGACGCATTGTTTCTCAACCGAAATGGGCATATTACCGAAGGGACACGGACAAACTTCTTCTGTCTAAAGAAGTCAACAATAATTACTCCGCCAGAGAAAGACATTTTGCATGGTGTAACAAGAAAGGCTATTATCAAAGTTGCTCTCACAAACGGTTACAATCTTGAAGAAAGGGAGGTGTCTGTAGGTGATGTATTAAAATCTGACGGAGCTTTCTTGTCCAGCACGTCGTCAAAAATTATTCCGATAAAAGCGATTGACAAGCAGGCCATGCCTCAACAACCAGATGAACTGAAACGACTGATGCGGGTATTTGATGATTTCTTGAAAGAATGTAAAGGGGTGTTGTAGGAATCATTTGGACTCTAATTAAAGAATTTGCCGCCAAAGAAAAACTTGAAATCGTCGAAAAGGCGCGCCCGGGCGGCGGTTGCGGGGGCAAAGGGGCGCTAGCCGCCGCCCGCGAAATCCGTTCGAACCTTTGTATAGAAGCCGTACCATGCCGAAATGTTTTTTGGTAAAAAAAGAAAAACGCCCCAGGATTATTGTCCGAGGGCGGTTGGGTTGCTTCAGTGCATTGATTGGACTTGGAGACGGGCGAGTGTCTTAACTGGTAGCGACTGATGCCAGCCACGACGTTTTGTTTCGGCGACCCGCTTGGTCAGATCTTCCTCCGTGAAATTGCCGGTCTGGTACCGAGGACGGCGGGCATTACCGCGATCGTCATACTCGTGTCGCCAGACTGATTGGAATATGTGTGTTTCTGTCTCCGGTGGAAACTCGTGTTTCGACATGACCGCGTACATACCGCTTGGCGGCGTATCGACACACAATGTATCTTTCCCGACGATCACGGTATAGACGACACTGTCGGAGCGCCAGGTGTGTCGGAAAATGCCGACGCGGTAGAAATAGCTGTCTCGCTCAATCGCCGGCGGTTGGTCAAGACCAATGCCAGGCTTGATGACCTGCACTGATTCCGGTAGTGACGGCGCCGGTGTGGTCGCCAGTAGCGACAATGCAAACGCAAGTTGTACTAGCATGAGGTGCCTCCAAAATGGGAAGGGGCAGCGATTCAATTAATTTCCACGCTACACCATTTTTGGCTTTTTGTCAAGACGCATTGATGCGGCCATGTACCCCACTGCTAAACAATGGGGCTTGATGCACATGGCCGCAGAACCGTTATTCTTCGGCAGATTGCTCC
>JAYUIJ010000017.1:0-12875 GCA_043766165.1 Candidatus Kerfeldbacteria bacterium | reverse complement strand
ATAGTGGCCATAGTCATAGGTAGCTACGGTAACCCATTTATGAGCTATCCAGGAAACGCTTGGTAACAGTTTTAATGAGCTGGAAGGTGGCCTTGACTAGTTTGGAAGTATTTGCTAGTATATGATGTTACAAATGATCCTTCACATTCAGTTCGTCCACAACAAACCATAATTGGAGGGTGTATGAGCGCGGTTAACAACCTGTTAGTCTTTTGCAGCACCTGGGTTTGGGGCCCTGTTTGGGTGATGACAGCTTGGGTAACGTATAATTCAGATCAAAGATTGGTCGCGTTGTATATGAAGCGCCCAAATGACTCTGACACTACATATGGTACCAACAGTGGTCGTGCGTTGGCAGCGTCAAGGTGGACAGTGTACCACCAGTCTTTCTTCTTGTTCTTGTATAGTAGTGGCGTGGCTGTAATGTTTATGTATCCACCATATACCCTAGATGTTTGGGTGTATGCCGGTGCTACTATGATCGTCGGGCTGATGTGGATTGACGCACTCGATACTCGCTACTACCTCAGGCACGGATTGCCAATTCCTGCTTAGCATATTGACCATGTCTTTTTCCAAACGGAAAGAGTGCACGGTCATTTTTTTATAAGAAAGTATACCTCCACTACATTTCATATAGTTTCAAAATATATAGCATTTCTAAAGTCTGCTTCTCTTTACACAAGCACTAAAACAACGTATACTCGGGTCGTTAATTTCTAACATTTTCTATGGAAACGCCATCATCACACCCGTACGATTGGAATGCTAAACTGATCCGTTTTTTTCTGGCTAACTCGCGGTTAGTCTGGTTATTGATGATTGGAATTATTGTCGGCGGTACGTTTTCACTACTAAGTTTACGCCGTGAAGGATTTCCGGCCGTTTCGCCAAAAGTTGTCCTCGTCCAAACCATCTACCCGGGTGCTTCGGCTCAGGAAGTTGATCGTCAGGTAACGGGTGTGATTGAAGATGCAGTAAAAGATGTTAAAGGACGAAGCGAAACGTCGTCCACCTCGGCCAATAGTTTTTCCAATGTCACTGTGACGCTTGACGAGTCTGTCAGCATTGATAACGCCATCCAAGATGTCCAATCAAAAATCCAAAGTGCCCGGGCGGCATTACCAACTGACGCCGAAGCGCCGAAAGTGGTTACCTTTGGCGCGGGAGGGCCGTCATTTATTTTCGGCATTACGAACGTTAGCTTTAACCTTGATTCAATTCGCCGTGATGCCGACGCTGTATCGCAGGTTTTATCACAAGTTGACGGTGTGAAAAGTGCCAAGATTGCCAACGGTGTTGACCAACGTGTCATCATCAAATTCCGGCCCGCAGATTTAACGGCCAAAGGTGTCGCGCTCCAAACAGTTCAACTCGCGCTCCAAGGAGCAAACATTAACTTTCCGGCTGGAAAACTTGATCTCGATAACAAGTCAGAATCGATAGTTGCTATAGGCGCTTTTGGATCGCTTGATCCGATCACGAGGCTCGTGGTCGGTGTTGATCCGAAAACACAACAACCAGTTACCGTGGCCGATATTGCTGACGTCAGTCTCGGTTATCCAGATAGCACAACGATCAACCGCTTTGGCTATACCCGAAATGGAAAAACACAAAGCGTGCCGGGCGTCATGATCACCGTGGAAACTACCAGTACCGCCGACATCATCAAAACGCGCGAACTCATTACTAAAAAGTTAGCCGATGCAAAAAAAGATGGCACGATAGAAAAATCGGTGGATGTTGTCACGCTCAGTGATCAAGCAAAATCAACCGACAAACAAATCAGTGAAATCCTCAATGCGGCCATTGGTGAAAAAGCGAATTTCTGGTTGCTCGGTGGTTTGCAATTGCTATTCATTGCGCTACTCATTTTTGTTAACTGGCGCGCGGCGATTGTGACAGCCTTATCAATTCCGTTGTCATTCTTGTTTACGTTCTTATCGCTAGCACTGACCGGCGTGCAGCTGAATACAATTGTGCTCTTCTCCATGATTTTAGTGCTCGGCTTGATTGTTGATCCGGCCATTGTCATGATCGAAGCGATTCAACGTTTCCGTGATTTAAAATACAAACCAACCGAAGCAGTCCTCGAATCTGGTCGGCGCTACGGTTCATCATTATTCTTGGCGGTCTTAACCTCGATTATCGTCTTCGTTCCATTCGGCGTTGTTAGCGGGATCTTTGGCCAGATTATCAAGTACATTCCGTTGACCGTTATTCCGGCTTTGTTTGCTTCATACTTGGTACCGGTTGCATTGCTGCCGCTCATCTCCAAGTTTTTCCTAAAAGCGCACGCCGATACGCATAGTCATGATGGGAAAGTCCATGAAGTTGAAGGGCTATCCGCCGGCGCGGAATGGTTTATGCGATTGAATCGCAATATCCTTTCGCGTCGTTGGTTAAAAATTTCCACGCTTGTTGCCGGGTTTATCTTAGTCGGATTGTCTATGAGTTTAGTGGCGACCGGTAAAATTCAAACCGTGCAATTCGCTAAACCGCAGGATACGCAGTACATTTCGGCAAATGTCACCTTTGCTAAGGGACTGACCGTGGACGATCGCAACGATGTAGCCCGTGCCATCGAAAATCAAGTTCTAAAAGAGTCACGGGTTGAAAGTTATGAGTATTATGCTCAGAGCACAGATGGTCTCTTCCTATTCATCAACTTAGCTAAGAAAAAAGATTTTCCGAATAACAATGATGCTAGTAAACAAATTGTCGCGCGGTTAAAAAAGACTGTACCGAAAGTTGAAAATGTTTCTGATGCTCTGGTCAGCGAAGTCAGCGATGGAACACCGGAACCAGATTTTCAAATCAGTTCACAGCTATCCGGTGATTCGCAATCGGTCTTGCAAAAAGCTAGTCAGGACATCGGTGGTTTCTTAACCAAACAAGCTAAAGTCGTAAAAGTGGATGATGGTTTTACGGATCGCGGTGAACCGCAGCTCAATCTGTACTTAGACCGTACAGCTGTCGCGGAGGCTGGACTTTCAAGTTTTGAAGTTGGGCAACAGTTGAAAGCCTTAGTTGACGAAACAAAAGTAACGAAGTTTAGCGGCACCGGCGGGCCAGCGGATATCTACTTAGTCAACGGCGCGAAACCAGGGGACACAGAAGCAATTTTGAATCTACCTCTACTTGGACGCACCGGCCAGACGATTCAGGTTCGTGATGTAGCCAACGTTGAAGAAACGACGGTGGCTGATTCGATTTCACGCTTGAACGGCTCGCTCTTCGTGAATATTCAGGCCCGCGTTGATGGCAACAACAACGATGTGCTCAAAGTCCAAACGGCCCTTAACAAATATCTGACTGATAAAAAGTTACAGTCGTTGCATGTCAGCAAAACGGTCAGCCACGGAACCTTCGACGAAATTGCCAAATCATTTTCACAGTTGGGGTTGGCACTGGTAGTGGCCATCATCTTAACCTACTTAGTCTTAGTCCTGCAGTTCAAATCGTTCAGCCAACCACTGGTGATGGTGGTCACAGTACCGCTATCATTCATCGGCGTCTTCCCAGCTCTCTGGGCGGCCCACTCTGATCTTGGTTTCTTAGAACTGCTCGGCGTCACGATTCTCGTTGGGATCGTGGAGAATGTAGCTATCTTCTTAATTGACTATGCTAACCAGCTAGTCAAAGAACAAGGTCTGACGCCCACCGAAGCAATTATACGCGCGACTGGCGTTCGATTCCGGCCCATTATTCTGACGAAACTTGTAGCCCTTGGTGGTTTGTTACCACTCGCTATCGAATCAGAATTCTGGCGCGGTCTAGCAATTGTCATTATCGCCGGTATTGGGCTGTCTGGCTTCCTGTCCTTGATCATCATTCCAATTCTCTACACCTGGATTGAAGGTGGCCGGACGAAGTTTTATCGGCGATTCCATGCAGTCTCCTAAGGAAATAAAAAAGAGCGAAGGTGATGAGTCTTCGCTTTGTGTTACCCACGAGCTTTGTTTCGGTTAAGCTTGTCGCCGACGGGGAGGATGTCAATCTGCAGGGTGGCATGTCGATAGATCAGAATTCGTCCATTCGGCATAAGGCGGGGGCGGCTACCGATCACGAAACCTACTAGTGTTCGTGATTTTGTAAATTTCCATAGACCAGCCTTCGGTCCATCCAAGTGCATCTCAGCTAACCATTTGACCGGAATTCGTAGTTCCGTATGGATGTGTCCAATGAAACGTTTATCAATTGGGCCCCTGAAAAGCATCGGCTGCTCATCCTTTTTCTCTTTCAGGAAACGAACATCTCGTCCGACCAAGTCTAGTTTAAAGAAATCCTTCCACTCGATCAACTTGCCAGGCACCTTACGCGACTTTTTCATATTGCCCTCTGTGGTTTGAGAAGGAACAGCGATGGTTATAGGCTGCTAATGACCCTAGCAAAATATCCAAAAATGTCAAGTCCAGAAGTCAATCATGGTTAACGCAAGTATGGTATAGTTTTGGCATGGATCATTTCCCGGAACCACACATCATCCGCTCCAAACGAAAAACAATTTCGTTGGTCATCACTCCAGAGGCACAGTTAATCGTCCGCGCGCCGATGAAAACATCCTTTGTCTATATAGAGCAGGCGGTCGCGGAAAAGTCACATTGGATTCAAAAAAAGATTGACCATATTCGGCGGAACGGCGGTCCGCATCGCGCCAAACAGTTTATTGATGGCGAAGAGTTTTTGTATTTGGGGGAAATGTTTTCACTACGGCTGGTCAATAATCAACAGCACATCACCATTGGCCAGCAGCTGTATTTTCCTCAAAAGTTCTTACCTACAGCAAAACACCATTTGACCAAATGGTACATCGTAAAAGCGAAAGAAATTATTCCGCAACGGGCGGAAGTATATCGCCAATTGTCAGGTTGGCAGTACCGCGCATTGAATATCACCCGCGCCGAAAAACGTTGGGGGTCATGCAGTCCGAATGGCACTATCAACTTCAGTTGGAAGCTGATGATGACGCCGATTGAGGTCATTGATTACGTTGTGGTTCATGAGCTAGCTCATCTCGTGCAAAAAAATCATTCATCGAAATTCTGGAAACTTGTTGAATCGATTATTCCGGAATACAAAAAAAGACGACTGTGGTTGCGTCAGAATCAAAACCAACTAGTTCTTTGATGTACAGAGCCCAATCGGCACTCAAAGTTGATTATTTATCCCAGATATAGTATATTCAGCACACTTCGATTCAGTGAAATCGTAGTTTTTGGAGGAACGGTCTTGTCCCGTAAAATGGTGGAGGCGTGGCTGAGTGGTCGAAAGCAACGGTCTTGTCACCGCATAGAGCGGAGGGGTGCCTGAGTGGTTGAAGGGAACGGTCTTGAAAACCGTCAGACCTGCAAGGGTCTCGCGAGTTCGAATCTCGCCCCCTCCGCTCTATGCGGGATCCCGGCTACTTTCCTAAATAACAGCAGGGCCGGGAAAAACCGTTAGACCTGAAAGGGTCTCAAAGGTTCGAATCCTTTCGCCTCCGCCAATACAATCTTTTATCGGAGCCGACCCGAGTGCTCCAAAATCATAGAAGCTTGTGTTGGCACAATAACCCACTCCTTGTCGGAGAACCCGGCGAGGGGTGCTATGTTTTTGGAGAACTTAAAACCTTCCGTGATATACTTCATATCGTGAGATAATCCATTGTACAAAATACTGGTTCAAGGACTAATTATTCAACACGTTTAACATGGATCACCGAGAAAAGTTATCAGACAAGTTACTAAAAATATTTATGGTAGTTTATGCCATCTTTTTGTGTTCATTGGTTCTGCCAATACTATTTGGTGCTATGGTGCTTTTTATCTCACCACTGGCACAGTGGTTCAAGGATCTGCCGCTTCTTGTTCAAGGAGGCACATCACTAATTATTATTGGTCCGTTATATTACTCATGGAAAAAGAAAAAACAATCAAATAGCTTGCCTAAAAACACATAATCCCTCATAGAACAGATTCAAGTTTCAGGTTCAATTTTACTGACAGTACTCAAAAAATATAGAAGCCTGTTTAGCATAGCACCCAACCCCTTGTCGGAGTTCCTGACGAGGGGTGCTATGTTTTACTCGACCTACGGTTCCTGCTTCCAGGTCCAGCTAGTCACTACCTTTAAAGATAGGAAACAGCATAACTTTGAAATAGGCGGTCGCCCAACCGATGCTTTATTCCGCCGTCTGATTTATTTTTGATAGGTCTTTTGTTAATGCCCACCACAATGAAGTCTTGATGACTCTTGGCAATGAAGCGGAGGTATCCGTAGGGATCGCTACTATGGCATCTTGAATCTGGGCTTGTATATATTGTCCAGGAGTGAACATGGAGACTTCCGTCGGGGAAGCGGGGTTTGGGTGATTGAGCAGATTTACCTGTCTGTCCTTTTTTAGTACTTCTCTGGTCATTAAGATTCTGCCAGTGTATCCATCCGACTCTTGAAATGGGTTACCCTTGGGTGCTAATGCAGAGTAACCATAAAATTTAAAGGATTCAGCAAACGTACTGTTTACATGGTAATATAACCCGAGCAAAACAGCGGCGAATCCAACGAACGCGAATAAGCTAGCTACCGCGATTCCTGTTCGTTTCCATGGTGTAGCTTGCAACTTGACTATGAACCAGACAATACCGACGGCTATAATAATGAGAAGCGGAAAGATGACGAACCACGTAACAATATTACTTCCAAGTTGCGCGCCCATAGATAAAATGAATTAATGATTAATTTAGTGCTGAGTGTAAAATTATTATATCATTGAATCGGCGTAAGAAAAAATGCCCTAACAATCAAATCGATTGTCAGGGCAGTGTACGAAACCTAGGCTTGGCCTAGGGGCAGCTTCCCATCCACGGGTCCGGGGTGCCGGTGATGTCGAAGGACAGGCAACCCATGTGCGTCGTGCCGCTGAGAGTCTTCGCCGGCCACGTGTTAGACTGGGTGCCGATGCCGTTCACCCAGGCCTTGGCGATGTAGCCAGAGCCTGCGGGGAGACCGGAGGTGGAGATCAGCCGCTGTCCCAGCGGAAGCGTGACGCTCGTGTTCTGCCAGCGGACGACGCCGTTCTGGATGAACTGGACCGTGTAGGAGAACGACGTCGGTCCATGGAGCGTCATCTGTGCAGTGTCGGCCTGAGCGGGCCGGGCGAACGAGGTGACAGCGAGGGTGAGGAGCAGAAGCGCGGCCGCATTTCTGAAGATTTTCACAGTTTACCACCTTCTTGAGGGGGAACTACTACTTAATAGGGGCTTGGTGCTACAGGACCAAAACAGATTTTTGCCCTACCTCCTTTCTCTGGACTCAAAAGAACATCTATTGGCAAGATGTATGCCAATCAATAACACGAATTGAGAGTATATACGAAGCAGAAAAATATTGCAAGGGTCACCCTCACAGAACTTAACATTACCTGCTTATTATTAACAAATTATTAATTACTATTCTTACAACCTATCCGTGTTGTAGGGCAATAATTGAATGTCCGCCCTCACCGAGGTCTAGTCGAACATCAGTCCAACCCTGTTTATGAAGGTCAGCGGTAAGATCTTGATCAGCGGCCGTTCCTGTGGTGATAATAATTATTGATGGTTGAAATGCTAAAATATCAGAAGCTTTTGATACGGCTGACCGAAGAAGGTTGGGTGTATTTATTGTAAAGAACTCGGTTTCGCTACTCGTATTAACGAGGTAGATTAGTTTTCCAGAACGTGCCTGTTGATTGATATATGCAGAAACCCTCGTATAGTCCTGACTATACTCATGTGCTACTTGATGATTGAGACCCCAACGCGGAGAAAAATACTGAACACTGGTATTACAAGTCATCACGACTGCCACCAGACCCATTGCAAGGTAAATTCTTTTTTGTTGCCCCTCAAATGTTCTCAAGAGCCATCCGAGTATGATGGATCCCCCAATTGCAACTAGGACATAGACGGCGGGAGCCGTATCAATAATACGTAATGAATGGGGAACTCCTCCCGGGGAGTAGGTCGTGGCTGCAGGAATAATCATCAGCCCCAATAAGATCAATATATAGACACCTGCAGATGTATCTATGATACTATCTGGATCGTTTTGTTTTTTTACACGACGTGCCTGCTTCCAAGTCAAAATAATACCGATGTAAAATAGAATTGATTGCCAGACATCGAGCAAGGGCTGGGTCGAAATATTGTGTCGCCAGTTCGGGTCTCCAAAGAATGAAAAGATAGATAGATTTGCAATAGTACTCTCAGCCAGCCGGAGAAGTGAATGCGGTTGAGTAAATACAGACACCTCATCTGCTCTGCCCAAAATGTATGATGGGTGGTGAAAAAAGTAGAGACCCAAGGGAAGTGAGATGGCAAGAGAAACGACGACCGTTAAAAATATGTAACGGTGTTTTTTCCAAGTAGCACTCATTGGTAGACCCGTCACTTTCCGCTGTAACCAAGCATGATACAAAAAGCCTAGAAGAAGAACTACGGGCATCAGCCTAAAAGAAATGTATGTGTTCAGTCCCAGCCCTAGAAAGATGCCTGTTAATGTATACCAATGCCATTTTTCTTGACGAAGTGCTAAGAGGAAAAACGTTGATGTCCAAATAACACAGGCTACAGAAACGGTCGCTCGAAGTCCGGTACGTTCAAAGACGATCATCCAGAATGAAATAGCGAGCAGAAATGCCGAGATCAAACCAAGACGACGTTGACGATGAATATTCTTTCCTAAGAAGTACATTCCAACCACGGAAAAAATCCCAACCAATACAGATGGTAACTTGTATGCAATGAGTGTTGGTCCGAATATCTGAAAGGAATACGAGATAATATTAATCAACAGTCCTTCACGGCCAAAGTTCGCAGTGTAAAAGACTTGGTGATGATGTGTTGTATAGGCGCGCCATGCATCAAGAGCATTTGCCGCGGCATCGGGATGAATGCCCGGCGGAATTTGCCCGAGTAAAAGTCCACGTAATAAAACTGCCACAATGAGTATTGCGGCGAAAATGATAATATTGTTTCTGCTCTCTCGCGGCATATAGCACCTCTAAAAGTTGAAAATCAGTCGGGTGATTCGAGTAATGAGTATATGTCTTTTCTCATGTTTTATCTAGAGGAGGGTGCGATTAGCATGCACGTCGGTTAAAGCCGATTTACACGGGTTACTCTTGGACCAGCGCAAGCTTCTTATCCTTGTATATTAGCCTGCTCCGTAGGTTTGCCAGCAGTTCTCGCTTCTCAGTAACACTGCCTTCTTTAAGTAAATATTTGGCGTAAATTCTGATGTTCACTTCCTCGTCATTCAGAATCTTTTTCGTATTATCTTAGGTGTAACCGTAGAATTTGCTACTCAGGACACCCACGTTGGTCGATCACAGTACGATAGTATCCAAGCCCTCAAAAAGCTCATTGATCACGCGGTGGTGCAGACCAATTGGCGACTCATGAGCGATGGTATCTCGTATCGGCTCGGATTCCTGACGGGTCGGCTCCGTGGGGTAGAGGGAGAGGATGAATTGCTAGAATTAGCCAAGAAGTCCTTAAAAAATGAGACACGCTGATATCCCATTCCTGTGTCTCATTTGTCTCATTTTGAATTTCCGACCCCGACCCACGTGCCTCAAATCGCCCTCTGGAAAAATAGCTGAAAAAGCCTTACAATACCCCTCAGGCGGTGGTACCTAACCCATGTGTCCCGCCATTTTGCGAGGATTAACAACATATTCATTCCAGAGCGGAGGGGTGGCCGAGTGGCTGTCAGGTCATCCGACCTGATCTGTCGGAAAGGCGGCAGGTTGTCCCGCCACTACTCAAGGAAAACAACTGGGGCGGGATCCCGCCATCGGCGGTGACTAACCTGTTATACGGGGTTAAACCCGTATCGAGAGTTCACCTGGTCACCAGACTGGGTGCCAGGGGTTTATCCCCTGGCGAATCTCATCATCAATACTTGTCCATGGTAGTCTATATTTTAAAGCTTTCAAATGGCGATCTATATAAAGGTCTTACGGATACCATTGAACGTCGGTTACTAGAACACCATCAAGGCAAAGTTTCCTCAACTAAGGCATATCGCCCAATGAGGCTGATCGGTTACGAAGTATATTCCAATGAACAGGATGCGCGTCGTCGAGAAAAGTTTTTAAAAACCACTGAAGGACGCAGACTCTTACACCAACAATACCGAGACGCAATTAACGATCAATTACCCGAGTAAACAAGATTCATTCCAGAGCGGAGGGGTGGCCGAGTGGCTGAAGGCGGCAGGTTGCTAACCTGTTATACGGGGTTAAACCCGTATCGAGAGTTCGAATCTCTCCTCCTCCGCTCTGGAATGAATGTTAGCAACCTTACCAAGAAAATTTTTTAACGTTCTAAATTTGTCGAATAAACACCATGCCCTACCTCCTCTTCCTCCGTCACGGTAAATCGCAGTGGAACGAACTTGGCCTCTGGACTGGCCACACGGATATTAGTTTAAACGAAACTGGCCGTGAAGAAGCTCGTCAAGCAGCCGAAGCGATTCGAGATATTCGGATTGATAAGATTTATGTTTCGGATATGAAACGAGCGCAGGAGACGATGGATGAGGTGAAGGAAACATTGAAGCTTGAAGATCTTCACCATACCGCTCACGAAGCCTTGAAAGAACGGCACTACGGTATCTACACTGGTAAGAACAAATGGGAAATTAAGGATCAGATTGGTGAAGAAAAATTTATGCAATTGCGTCGCGGGTGGGACGTAGCGGTGCCGGAAGGAGAAACATTAAAAGATGTTTACGCCAGGGCGACAAAATACTTTGAGGCGGATATAAAACGTGATTTACAAAACGGTCACAATGTCCTGATCGTCGCACATGGTAATTCTTTGCGCGCTTTAGCGAAACACGTGGAAAATATTTCTGATGAAGATATCGGTGGCTTGGAAATTGGGACAGGCGAGGTGCATTGTTATCAGCTTGATGAAACGGGTGTCATGGTCAGTAAAGAAGTGCGGTCGGCGAATAAGGATAAAGCAAAAACATAGTGTCGATACACTATGTTTTCACAAACAAGCAGGGCTAACGTTTACGTTCTACACCCGCTTCAACCCAATCGTACACGAACCCAGCAAGTTGGTCAGCGTGCCGCCAAGGTGCAGACTAATGCGGTCACCAGCGGCAATCGTCGTTGGTGAGCCAATCAGCGTTCCGGCCAAGGCGGTATTGACGGTGCTCGATAAATTCAATGTCCCAGTCAGCTGCGAGGTGCCGGTCCCGGGAGCCGCGGTGCCGGTTTCAACCGTCACTTGCAATGTACCTAAGGCCAGCGCCGCCACAGCGTAGATACAGCGCGTGCTGGCAATTTGGTAACTCGCGTCAGCCACAAACACCGAGTGATCGATCAGCGATGTTGCCAAGTCAACCGGGACAAAGATGGTTTGCGGAATGATGTTGCCGCCGACGGTCAGTTTATCCGCGGTCGTGACTACTAACGTTTTTCCCGAGGCGACGGTTGACGTACCGTTCAGTGACACCGCCCCAGTTCCAGTCGCCAATGTACCGGCTGAAGGGGAAAAGTCGACATTCCCTGAGGCTAGAGCCAGTCCGGTTAAACCTGACAAAGCACCTGCACCGGAGATGTTCACGCTCGGACTGCTCAAGTAGTTGTTCCAGCCTGTTCCCAGGTTCAAAGCGGTGAAGGTATTATTGGTTTGGGTAGTGACATTGCCGAAGTCAATATCCGTTATCGTGTTACTACCGCTTCCGTTCGCCGTGCCGCTGGCATTGATGACTAATCCTTTTAAGACATTCGTTCCGGATGAGGCGGTCGTACTGAGGTTCAATGTTCCGGACGTGCCAGCAGTTCCGGCGAAGTTCTGCGTGATCGTACCGGTACCGGAAGTAAAGGTTAAGTTCTTATTAGCGGCAACGGTGACGTCACCGTTGAGCGTATTTGCGCCGGTACTGGTGGCAAACGTGCCTGAGCCTTGAAAGGCGACGGTTGGATTTGAGGTGATATTGCCGACCACAATGCTGGTGGCGTTGGTAGTACCAAGGTTGATTGCGGCTGCTCCACCAACGCCGAGGGTTAAGGCATTAGCGCCATTTGAGCTGACAGTCAGTGCGCCAGCGCTCGCCGGTTGCAGACTCGACGAGCTGAGTGTGAGTCCATTGATTGCCCCGAAGCCAGTGATAGCTGGGCTTCCGGAACCGGTAATCGTGCCGGCGGCGGTGAAGGCTGGTAGAGTTAAGCCACTAGTAGTGACGGTGCCGTTTAGCGCCGGTGCAGTCAGGGTTTTGTTGGTGAGTGTATCAATGCTTGTTCGGCCGATGACTGTGTCGCTAGTGGAGGGCAATGTTAATGTTGTGCCATCTGTCCCAGCCAGGGTAAGTGAATTAGTAATAGCCGCTGTTTTTCCGGCGGCGATGTTTAAGGTGTTGCCGCCGTTGTTGGTGATCGTTAACCCATTAACGGTCGAGAACACACCGGTGCTCGGCGTGACGCCGCCAATACTAACGTTGTTGATGGTCCCGCCGCTGATGATTGGGCTATTGAGGGTCGGAGCAGTTAACGTCTTATTGGTTAGGGTATCGGTACTCGCTCGTCCGATAATCGTGTCGCTCGCGCTGGGCAGAGTCAGTGTTGTTCCATCCGTGCCCGCTAAGGTCAAGGAGTTATTAATGACTGCGGTTTTACCTGCCGCAATGTTCAGTGTGTTTCCGCCATTATTCGTGATCGTTAAACCGTCGACCGTAGTGAACACGCCGGTGGCTGGTGTCGTCGCGCCAATAGTCACACCGTTGATTGTCCCGCCGGTTACCGCTAGACCGCTGGCGGCTTGTGTTGCCAATGATCCGAGCCCAAGATTCGTTCTCGTGGTAGTAGCACTAGCAACATCTGAAAGATTGTTACT
>JAYUIJ010000016.1:0-13293 GCA_043766165.1 Candidatus Kerfeldbacteria bacterium | reverse complement strand
CTGATGATTTTGTATTTTTGTCGGATAGTCGAGACATGCTCGTCAACCTTGTTCCAAAAGTTCAAGAGTACTTAGCGGAGAAATTGCAACTGACATTGCATCCGAATAAAGTTTCCATCAGCACGATTGCTTCGGGTGTTGATTTTTTAGGGTGGGTTCATTTCCCGAAGCATCGTGTGGTGAGAACTGCGACGAAACGGAGAATGGTGCAACGAATCCGAGAGTATTCAACCAGTGAAACAGTACAATCGTATATGGGATTACTGCAACACGGTAACGCGCACACAGTCCAGCACGAAGTCATGGAAAAACACTATCTAGCCTAGAACAACAATAACGTAGCGGTGGGTTTTAAACCCACCGCTACGTTAGGTATGTAAAATATTTACGCCAACAACTCCGGACGATCTGCTAACGTGACCGCGGCATGACAAATGGCGCGACGTTTTGTGGCTGGTAACTCAGTGAAGAGTTTTCCGGTGATGACCGTGCTCAAGCGATTTAACCAGCGTTCACAGCGTAGCGGCCAGGCGTGTTGCGGCTGGGCGCTGATTTCGTCAGAGAACGATTTGGAGTCGTCCATCAGGACCGCAAAATTGACCGAGTCGATCGGCGGAACTTTAAGCTCAGCGTCGCTGAACCCATCTTGAACAAGTTGTTCCCACAAGGCCTTCGCGCGGTCTGGCCGGGTTTGCGGGACGGTAACGGTTGATGAAAAATCCATGCAGGTAATGAATAACGAGACTGCCCTCCGCCCTATTTTGATGTTACGTTTTGCAACGAAACAAGCGGTGACGAATGCACGAGACCACCTGACAAATGTAATCATACCACAATAGTTGGTGGTAGTCAAGGGCTAATGTGGAATTATCAGTCTAGATATATAAAAAATTTCAAATCCCCAGGGATTACGCCTGGACTTTCCAGTCCAGGCTACCGCAAGGCTGTAGAAACCTAGGTTTGAGTTTTTTCAAATAGTAATACTGGTAACTTCTGCCACGACAACGCACGCGAGGGCGCGTACGTTGTGATGTTGTAGAAACAACGGACAGTACATTGCCAAGTGTTACAATTTATTTACAAATGCTTTGCTCCCGCGGACTATCCGCGCCTCCTGGCGGGATCCCGTCTATTATTTTTTATTCGGAACGGGAAAGTCCACGGCAATCCCTTGCTCATTCTTCATTGACTTCGGCCAGTAAAAATGCTACTATTTCGCTGATTTTTAGCTACCAATCGTGGATGATATTCGACACGTTTGGTCTGACTGTTTACTGTAAATTTTCATGGAAGAGCGCATTTCAACACCGGCCACGAACAACTTAGCCAGATCAGTTGGCCGGAATACCATCATCCAATTTGTTGGAAAAATTTTAGGAACCATTCTTGGTTTCGCGACCAGTATTTTGTTACTGCGATACCTGCACGTCGATGGCAACGGCGCCTATACAACGGCCATGGCCTATTTGGGATTCTTTTCAGTCGTCGCAGATTTAGGTTTATATTTAATTTTAATTCGTGATTTAAATAAACCCAGCGCCGATGCCGATCGCATTGTTGGTAACTTATTAGCGTTACGTTGGTTATCGGCGGGAATTATTTTAGCGGTTGGCGCGGCATCAGTTTGGTTTTTCCATTTTTCTGCGGCCGAAAAAGTAGCAGTTCTGATTGGTACTGGATCATATATCGCGATTGCGGCCACGCAACTACTGGTCGGCGTATTCCAATCGAAGCTAGCCATGAAATACGTGACCGGCGCGGAGTTAGTCGGGCGAATCGTGTTGCTATCTGCGACATGGTTAGTAATTAACTATCATGGCAATCTATCGTGGGTCATGGTGGCGGTCGTCAGTAGCAGTCTCGTCAATTTCATTCTCGTCTGGTGGGCCTCGCGGCGTTTTGTCCATGTTCGGTTGCGCTACGAACGGGAGTACTGGCTCTCTACGCTTCGCGACACACTTCCGATTGCTATTTCCATTGTCTTGAACCTGATCTATTTCCGAGCGGACACTATTATTCTGCGTCTATCAGCCGGGACACACGATGTCGGACTGTACGGCGCGGCTTATAAGATTCTCGAAATCCTCAACACCTTCCCGATTATGTTCGTCGGATTGTTATTGCCATCACTCGGCGCGGCGTTTGCCAGTAATGACACCGAAGGTTTCCGTCGCATCTTCCAAAAAGGTTTTGACCTACTCGTCATGGCCGTTATTCCCTTGCTGATCGGTGGTTGGTTCTTGGCTGAGCCAGTCTTAGTGCTCATCGGTCATCGTGAATACGCGCCAGCCGCGCCAGTGTTGCGATTATTACTCTTCGCCGTGAGTGCCTTATTCCTCGGCTCGCTGTCGGGTCATGTAGTGACCATCATCAATCGCCAAAAACAAATGGTCTGGTCGTATTTGAGCGTCGCGGTTGTTGGTGTAGTTTTATACCTCACGCTGATTCCGCGGTTCTCACTCTATGGTGCTGCCACCGGCACGATCATTACTGAAAGTTTAACCGCTCTGGTGGGGTATATCTTAATTACCAATGTACTGAAGTTCCGTTTACGCTTCGGTGTGATTGCAAAACTACTGCTGTCAGGAATAGTGATGTGGGGAATGATGTGGCTAACTAAAACAACAAGTCATTGGCTGGCAGCCTTTAGCGGAGTTATCGTCTATATCGGCATGCTCTTCCTGACTCGAGCGCTGTCAGTCCAAACTATCCGCGATGTGATTGGCCGACAGTCAGTCGTCGTTTCAACTTTACCTGAATAATGAGCGACTCAACGCCATTTATTTCGGTGGTTATCCCGACGCTCAATCGTCCACAAGCGATTTTTGAGGTAGTACAGGATTTTTTAAAACAAGAGTACGCTCATTTTGAAATTATTGTTGTTGATGCGAGCGATACAGATAATGAAGAGTTGCAATCACTAGCGCAACGAGAATCACGGTTAAACATTCTGCGGGTCGCACCTCGTGGAACATGTTTCTCTCGTAACGCCGGTGTGGCGGCGGCCAAAGGCGACATCATCGTCTTCACTGACGATGATGTCCGAATAGAATCACCAACATTTCTCCACGTTCACGCCCAAAACTATACAGAAAAAGTTGTCGGCGGCGTCGGCGGTCGCGTTTTTGATTTAAACGAAGCGCTTAATCGCGAACAGACCGGCCGTGTTTGCCATGTTTCCGCCACCGGCCGCATTTTTCCAAACGCTACGTCACCAATTCGACAAGACATAAACGCGCCACGCGGCGGCAATATGTCGTTTCGCAAACAGGTCATTCTCGATGTCGGCGGATTTGACGAACACTTCCGCGGTAACGCCATGCGCGAAGAAACAGATTTTTCTTTACGCGTCGTGCGTGGTGGTTGGCGGATTGTCTATGAACCAAACGCGGAGTTGACGCATTTAGCGCTCGGTGGCGGCGGATCACGAACGGCCGATCGATTACAGTGGTACCGAGATTTCTTTTTCAACGAAAGTTACTTTTTTCTGAAACATTTTCCGAAAGCGTATTTGCTACTGCTATTGCTACGAAAAGCTCGCGCTATGGCCGCCTGCTGGCTGTATTACGGGCGTGGACAATGGCCGTGGTTTGTGGCACCGTGGCAGGCATTTGCCGAAGGATGGAAATTGGCGCACACTGCTGAGTAGCTATGAACTTGTTCGCCCGCCGACAATCAAATACGCAATCTTTCCTCCTGATTGGCGCGGGCATGATTGTAGCTGCGGCTGGGTGGATGATTGGCAGTCACTTTATCTTGGGTTCAGTACTGATTGCCGGAGCAATCATCGCTGCGCTCGTCTTCGGTTTTCCGGAATTAGCTTTACTAGCCAGCCTCGGCTCAATGGTCCTCGGCCAAGTCGTTCGTTTACCAATTGGGGCAAGTGAGATTTTGCCAAATGATATTATCATTCCCGCGCTGATTATTGCTTGGACGTTACGTCGTCTCGCCAGCCGGAACTGGAAAATCCGCCAACACAGTTTGACCTTGCCAATTCGGTTGATGGTCTTGATCATGGGATTGTCGCTAATCGTCAATCTAGGGCGCGAAGATATGCATGAATGGTTCAACGGCGCGCTCTATCTCATTCGTTGGCTAGAATATCTCGCACTCTTTTGGGTTGGACAGGATGTTTTCCGCACGCATCAACGGGCCATGAAATATTTGAAACTGTTTATGTGGATTGGCGTGGCTTTAGCAGTTCTCGGGTTTATTCAACTCAAACTTTTTCCAGATTTTTCGTTCATGGTGCCGAAAGGTTGGGATCCGCACGTGGGACGACTTCTCTCAACGTGGTTTGATCCAAATTACTTAGGTGGTTTATTTGCGCTGCTGACGTCAATTGGCTTAGGGGTCGCGCTGTCGTTACCATTTCGACAAGCGCGTTGGTGGTGGGGTGTGGTGATCGTGATGCTCTTAGCGACCGTCCTCACCTTTTCGCGCAGCGGTTACGTTGGATTAGTGATTGGACTTAGCATCGTCGGTGTTGTACGCTCGCGTGTAGCTTTATTCATCGGATTACTAGCTGTTATTTCGGTCATCATGTTTGTTCCGCGCGTTCAAGAGCGCGTGATTGGTATTCGCACCGTCGATGAAACCGCGCAACTGCGATTAGTCTCCTATCGAAATGCTTTCACTGTTATCGGCGATCACCCATATCTTGGTATCGGGTACAATCTCTATAAATATGTTCAAGTCGAATATAATTTTTTGAGTACGAATGTGAATGAACATTCCGCTAGCGGCTCTGACTCAAGCTTATTGACGATCTGGGTGACCACGGGAACTGTTGGCTTAATTGTTTATCTCTGGTTATTTGTAGCTATGCTGACCGAGCTTTGGAAAACATGGCGTGATAAAAATTTACCAAAAGTTTGGCAAGGATTTGGACTCGGAGCGCTGGCTGGCATGATTGGTTTGTTTGCTCACAGTCAATTCGTCAACGGTTTACAGTATCCGCACTTGATGGAAATGATGTGGTTGCTGGTGGCGATGGCGATTGCGGTACGACAACCATCGTCGAAGTCGTATGCTGAAGCAATTGGTGTAGCAAAAAAGTAATGTTGATATTGCTGATTTTTATTTCGGTTCTCGTGGTCACGTTCTGGAAACGCGAGTACGGACTTGGCGCAGTAATTGTCCTCTGGCCCGCTTATCTTATCCGTACGACGATTCACGGAATTCCAACCACCGCTCTTGAGGTATCGGTATATTCGCTAGTTGTGGGCTTCGTGATCCGAGCGATCGTGAATAAGGATCTAGATCTCCCAAAACTCCCACGATGGTTCAAAGTTTGTGTGGCATTCTGGATAGTGGCCTGGTTACTCGCTACAGCGTTTTCCACCGATCATCAGGCCAGTTTAGGGGCTTTTAAAGCATGGCTCATTGACCCGCTATTATTTGGTTTTGTACTGCTCAGTACTACTCAGACCACAAAACAGCACCAAGTAATCCTCTCCTCAGTTGCGTTATCTGGCGTAATTGTAGCGCTTGGTGGTTTAGTGCAGATGGTGTGGTTCCGTGATTCGTTGCAAGATGGGCGGCTCAGCTCGTTCTTCCATCCGGTGGCTAACTATGCAGCCATGTATCTTGGTCCCCCCCTGGTGATGACTACCGGCGCTTTAATGAAACACCTTTTAGCTAAAAGGTGGTGGATCGCGGCGGGCGTGATGGTGATGGCCTTAGCGCTAACCGTTTCCTTCGGTGGTTATCTAGCCACAGGAATTGGATTATTAATCTTGTGGTGGAAATGGCCAAACAAAAAAATGAAACGTAGAAGTAGTATTGCTGCGGTGATTGTTGCCATACTTGGTTTAGCCATTCTCTCTCAGACACAGTACCTAACAGAAAAATTCAAGACCACTGATCGTTCTTCCGGTTTAGTCCGAACGCAAATCTGGCGAACGTCGATGGAAATAATTAAAGATCATCCCCTTGTCGGGATCGGTCCGAACGCTTACGAAAAAGTGTACCGCACCACGATTCCAAAATTATATTGGCCGCCGCTAGAATGGCTTGTGTCGCAGCCGCATCAATTGTATTTAGCACTGTGGTTGGAAACTGGACTGTTGGGTCTAATTACCTTCGTGATCTTCGTCGTATTCTGGATGCGATCATTGTGGCCACAAGTGAAGTCGGGCGAAAGTCTAGCGACTATTTCATTAGCAGCTATGGCCGTAATTCTTATTCATGGTTTTGTTGACACACCAGTATTCAAAAATGATTTGATGATGGTGTTTGTAGTGGTTATAGTATTATCTTTTCTACAGGACGAGTAAACATTCTACTGCTATTTCACACGCAGCGGTGGGTTTGAGACCCACCGCTGCGTTGTTATGTGGTTGTTCTATTTGAAAACAAAACTAGCCTACTATTGCAGACTAGTTTTCAAATTCCGTATTGAGGCGAAACTAACGGCGCTTCTTAGCGGTCTTGCGTTTCGCTGGTTTTCGCTTTGCGGTCTTTTTTACTTTCTTTACGGCTTTGCGTTTCTTCATGTGTACACACCTCCTTCGTTTGTTTCGAGTGATGACACGCGAGGCGTCACGCACTCATAATCTATTTATATTTTTACGAAAATGTTATCCACAACTACTTCAAGGCAGTGATTGTACCATTTTTTTCACGTAACATCAACGTCTGTCGTCAAGAAAATATTTATTTTTTCTTCAAAAAACTTTTTCACGCAACAAAAAATATTTTTTTGCTAATGTTAGCCAATACTTTTTGATAAAAGTAATAACATCAATGCAAAAAATGTAATTTGAGATTCTAAGGATATATGTTTCTCGGTTTTCCTTCGTAACCCTATGTAAAACTTCGCAGTAGAACATGCAAGGAAAATTCTACAACATCACAGCGCACACTAGAGAGTATACGCTGTGAGAAATATATAAAACGTATCGGCGGTGTCATTCCTTCCCACCACAGCGTCGGCTCTCTAGCCGGCGATGTGGCGTGATGAGCAGCGCACTCTTTATTCTGGCTGCCTCATCGTAGAAGCCTGGACTTGATAATTCACGCTAAGGCTTGCGAAAAAAGGGCATATCTGATAACCTACTTGCGCTCAGCCTTATGGCTTTGCATTAACAAAGTACTAGATTGATTGCTGGCGGGCGCGTAGCTCAGGTGGCCCCGACGTTCCGCCGCAGCGGAAGTCGGGATCCCGATTCTCGCGCAGCGAGACATCGGGATTAGAGCGCGTCACTGACCCGCCTGCTCCTCGAGTTCGAACCTCGGAGTTGAGAACCGGAGTACGGACATTGAAAAGCACATCTTTTCCTTACACAACTTAAATCAGTTAAATGATTGCTGGAGGGCGCGTAGCTCAGGTGGTTAGAGCGCGTCACTGATAATGACGAGGTCGATGGTTCGAGTCCATCCGCGCCCACCAGCAGAAATTTAATAATGGTACTCCGTACGGCGGGCAGGTAATGACGAGGTAGATGGGTCGCCGTGGCGACCATTCGGTCTTGAGCTCATGGCCGAAAGGCGGGTGCGCCCAACGGAAGCACCCCGGCCCGAAAGGCGAACCTGTCTACCAACAGGTAGATCCATCCGCGCCCACCAATAGTCAATCTGGTAGCAGTATGAGGTAGATACACAATAGAGTGCCCCACTGCTTTGAGGTAAGAGGTAGATAACCTACATCTTACATCCTTAATCCTACAACCTCTCAATGGACATCCTCGCCCACGGCATCGCCACATATCTTGTTGGTTCGACTGGAAAGAGCCGAGTCGACTGGCGCTGGCTGGCCTTTTTTGGCATGTTACCAGATCTGATTTGGATTCCGTTTACACTCTATAGCTTGGCGATTGGCCAAGGACTCGTCTATCACTGGGCGCCCTACAACACTTCTCACAGCCTCGTTCTCTGGCTGATCGTTTCAATCCTGGCGACAATCCGTTGGCGTAATGCGTTTTCCTATACCTGGCCATATGCGCTGCATATCCTGTTTGATATCCCCGGTCATATTGATATGCCCACCCCAATCCTCTGGCCGATTTCGCACTGGCATATTAACGGTTTCTTTGATTGGCTGAGTTGGCCATGGTTTCCGTTGACATATATAGCATTTATTTTGTTGTACATTGTGCTCTGGAAATTCAAAAGATTGTTGCCGGTCAGGAAATAAAAAAATCGCCAACGGATAACCATTGGCGATCAAAGAACTACTGCACAAGAACGAGCTTACGTTCAATCTGTGCGGTTTGGGTTTGGAGACGGAGCAAAAAGATTCCATCAGGTAGTCCAGTGCGTGACCAAAGGAATTGATGTTGGCCGCTATTGAGGTTGCCGCTGAACACGCGACTGACTTCGCGGCCACTAATATCATAAACGCGAAGGTCAATGTGTTGAGCTGTCGGCAATATCAGTGCAATGGCCGCTGACGAACTCACTGGATTTGGTGTTGCTAGCAACGTCAGTGATGACGTAGTTGAAACCGGAACATCAACACCGCCTTGTCGTGCTAGGTACACCGGCGATGTGACTGAGCGGTAACCGTTACTGGTTCGGGTTTCAAGCAGCACAGCTGTCCACCCAGATGTCGCGATTAGGTTATAGACCGGGATAGTGGTGGAGAATGACAATCCCCCCACGGCAATGAACGTTGTGTCTATCCGCGTCGCCGATACTCGAATCAGACGAACCGTTGAGAATGATCCGAACTCAGTGATGCTCTGCCCTTGCAGTTGCAGCGCGCCGCTCGGCGTCACAACGAATGACCCGCCCGTTATGCCGTCAGAGAAACCATTTCCATCACGGTCAACATTCATGGCGGCGACGGGACCATCGGACATCGAGACCTGTCCTTGGCGCAGCGCGCTTAACACATTTGCCGTGTTCAACGTGCCAGGAACGTAGACCAACGAATGTACTTTCCCCAGCGCGTCGTCATTGGCGCTGAGGTTGATAGTACCGTACTTGTTGGTCGTTTTGTAACTCATGTCGCCATGAGCGTCAGATCCGCCCGCGAGTGCTAATGGCCGAACGGGATTGAGATGTGTCTGGAGTTGCCCAAGATATTGCGTTAATCCGCCCTGCCAGGTCGCGTCCCAATTTGGATCAGGTTGCCAGCCGTACGGATAGATATACTCTTCCGTCACGCTGCTATTTGGCATGACCGTTTTACGTTCGTTGTAGAATTCTGATCCAACGAACACTGGATAGGTATATCCTACGGCAAAGTTCTGATTTGACCAGACCGCTAACCCGCCGCCGTACCCAACTGCGTAGTTTTCGGCCGGATGAGCGGCCAATGCTACGCCATTTTGGACGGTCACAGAATCAAGACCTTGTCGCAATGTCCAGAGCTGGCTATTTGTGTTATCCGCACAGCATTCTTCCGGTGCTGGCAACCAACGACTTAGTCCAATTGCCAATAGGTGCAACCGGTTATCGGGCGACTGATTTATTTCATCGCTGTCGACTGTTAATTCTTCGCCCGGAATACATAGGAAGTTACTGGTTGAAAAACGTGTCGCCCGCGCGGAAACACTATCCCAATCAGCCGATGTTATATCAGTTGAATGGTCAGTCAAACAGACCGCATCCAACCCGACCGCTTGCGCCGCTTTAGCCACGGTGACCATATGCCCACCGAACTCAAAGACATTATCGGTGTACTCGGTGTGATAATGCGTATCAATCCGTCGCCAGCCTGCGATGGTTGGCAACGGTGCGCCAACGAGGACGCGGTTGAAGTAGTGATTGAGGTGCGATGAGAAACAGAAGTTATCCCTAAAGCTCAATTCCCATTCGAACAGTGCCGTGTCGCCCACGGCCAGACTGAATAGTGAGGTAGTTACATCAACGGTCCAGAATGTTTGATCGGCATTGATCGTCCGAGCAGTCGCGTCTTCCGCGATCAGCGTTCGTGCCGCGCCCACGTTGCGATACAATCGCAAGTAGGAAAAACACATGTTGCTTTCATCCGCGTCTTTGACGACGAAGATGAGCGGAATATTTCCATTCCGCGTAACCCACGGCGCGTCGCCATATTCTTCCTTAGCGGAACCGTTGGCGTAATCGATGCCATTCATCACGCCTTTTGATACTGTGCCCGAATGATGAATCGATTCGACGGTAAACGTTCTTGCTTGGGATGACGCTGGCAAAGCCAACAGTAAACCCAGCACAACGAGTGCGTAACGCATGTTTTACCTCCATGGTGTTGTCAACGTGCAATCCGTTGACGAGTATTCCCGTGCGACCGCTAGTGATGAGAAGCCTACTCCTCTGAGAGTCAGTGTCAAGGTATTATCTTGTTACCATAAAAAGATGACTACATGGCCACATACCCTTTTAGCTAAAAGGGTCATTGGACGGGTACGATATAGAGAAAATTTTGTAAAAGAAAACATCCCATGCTACTGGGATGGTGAGAAATAAAGATCAATCATCCGGGTTTCGACTAGCGAACCAAAGTCTTCGTGTCGGTTCATCAGAATCGTCCCAATATTGAAGCCAGCTTCGGCACAAGCATCCTGCAGACGCCGATCATCAACTCGGACATGGAATCGAGCTGACCTGATGTCCAAACGTTGTTGTCGAGCGACAGCTATTCGTAGCTCCTCAACCGTTCGGCTAGCCAACAAAAGGCAACCTTCATTAGTTTGATGTCCAGGCACAATGCCAATGTCTCCGAAAACTGTTCCGTTCCTCAATCGCTCAGGTGAAGGGAAACGCCAGTTGCTAGCGCCAATGATTGAAGCGCCGCGCATCAAGAGCAACATGCCGCCATGACGATCGACAAATATTTCAAACCACTGCCGTGATACATCGGCATAGCGCCAGTCGTACATTACTTCAAACAACGTTATGATTCGCTGGCCGTCGTTATTTCGCAACCATTCGGCTAGCGTTTTAATATAACAGCGTTGAATTAGGGTATCGCCCATTATCGCCTCCGAAGGAATGAAAAAAGAACTGGTGGGTACCCAATACTTCTATCATCTTTTTAGTAAGCAGTCAATCCTTCGTCAAAAAAAGACGACACAGGAAATGTCGTCATGCTATTTTCTTAAATATTTCAATTGATACGGTCCGGCCAGCGGGTTGTTTCTTTTCTACCTCCCGACGGCGTTCTTCAGATTCGGCAATCGCACCAGAATCATTTACGGCGTTCAACGAGATGTCAAAAGTGGCTTGATAGTCAGAACGAAATAATGGGTCGTAGAGATCCTTCAACGTTACACGCGCATGGTAACTCATTATCCGTTCCTCCGAGTGTACTTTGAGTTCAACTATGAAATGAACATCTTTTCTTCATCCATCGGCAACCGCGGGATTCGCTTCGTCCACTGACGAATAGTCAGTGTTATACGAATTGGTTTGATGGACTTTGGATAGCCATTATGTGCATCTTGTTTTGCTTGTCGCTCGATGAGCTTCTCGACGAGCGACTCCGCCTCTTGGTTATTCTCAGCCGAGAAACGTAGGACATGCTGGCTACCCCAACCCGTGAACTTCTTACTCGACATGGCATATTTTGGTGCCACATAATGGAACTCATATTGTCTAGGCACTCCACCTCCTTTGAGGGAAAGAACTACACCAATAGACACTATTTACCATGATGCTTGTTGAGTGTCAAACACAAAACCGCCTCGCGGCGGTTCGTTTTTCGTTTCCAATCAGAACGTGGCCCAGCACCACTCGTTTTGCTCGGATGCTGGACGAGTACCCTCTATTCAAAAAAACCAAAAACAGCATCGCTGCTGTTTTGGGATCATTGACCAATCAGAACGTGGTAGAAACAAACGTCACTTTGAATTCAATCGTATATAGTATGCAACGTTTCACGTTGCCTAAGCTCAATCCTGTCCATGATGCAATCTCGAATCTGTAGCTTGCGCCGCAGAGACGTGACGATCGTGGGTGTAAGGTTTGAACGCGACCATCTAGGCTTGATCGATGCTGTCGCGCAAAGCGCAGACAAACACCGACACAGTAAGTATCGCGTACACCGCGTATACTAGACCCATGTGTTACCTAAGTAACAGATGTGTTCTCCCTAGAAAGGAGGTGATCCATGCACAGCTTCCGCTACGCATGCCTTGTTACGACTTAGCCCCTATCATCGAACCTACCTTATTCCCCGCGAAGGGCTTTCGGGTATTCTCGACTCTCTTGGCTTGACGGGCGGTGTGTACAAAGCCCGAGAACGTATTCACCGCAGCGTAGATGATCTGCGGTTACTAGCGATTCCAGCTTCATGAAGGCGAGTTGCAGCCTTCAATCCGAACTGAGGGGTGGTTTGGTGGGATTGGCTCCACCTTGCGGTTTGGCAACCCATTGTTGCACCCCATTGTAGCACGTGTGTAGCCCAGGTCGTCAGAGGGCCATGCTGACTTGACGTCATCCCTTCCTTCCTCCGGCTTATCGCCGGCAGTCTCGAGCGAATATCTAACACTCGACAGGGGTTGCGCTCGTTAGAGGACTTAACCCAACAGCTCACGCCACGAGCTGACGACAGCCATGCAGCACCTGTTCAGCACCCTCGAAGGCTTCCCTAGTTTCCTAGGGCGTGCAGCTGAATGTCTAGACCTGGTAAGGTTTCTCGCTTATCGTCGAATTAAACCACATGCTCCACCGCTTGTGCGGGCTCCCGTCAATTCCTTTGAGTTTTAGCCTTGCGGCCGTACTTCCCAGGCGGGATGCTTAACGCGTTAGCTTGAACGAGACTGAGAGGGTCGAAACTCCCAATCCCTAGCATCCATCGTTTACGGCGTGGACTACTGGGGTATCTAATCCCATTCGCTCCCCACGCTTTCGTTATTTAGCGTCAGATTCGTACCAGCAAGCTGCCTTCGCCTTTGGTGTTCCTACCGATATTAACGCATTTTACCACTACACCGGTAGTTCCGCTTGCCTCTTCCGACCTCAAGTCCTGCAGTTTACCCGGCAGCCTCATGGTTGAGCCATGAGATTTGACCGAATACTTACAGAACCGCCTATTAACGCTTTACGCCCAATAAATCCGGATAACGCTCGGGGCCTTCGTATTACCGCTGCTGCTGGCACGAAGTTAGCAGCCCCTTATTCGTTTGGTACACTCAGAGTTGTTCCCAAACAAAAGCAGTTTACACTCCGAAGAGCGTCTTCCTGCACGCGGCGTCGCTCCCTCAGCCTTTCGGCCATTGGGGAATATTCTCGACTGCAGCCTTCCGTAGAAGTCTGGGCAGTGTCTCAGTCCCAGTGAGGCGGGTCGATCTCTCAATCCCGCTATCCGTCGTAGGCTTGGTAGGCCGTTACCCTACCAACTACCTGATGGACCATAGGCCCCTC
>JAYUIJ010000015.1:0-5694 GCA_043766165.1 Candidatus Kerfeldbacteria bacterium | reverse complement strand
CCCTGGTGGATCTGTTCTCGCTCCTCAATGTTAAGTTGTTTGTACTGTGCCATAGACCTAGATTCTATCTTAGTGTTGCACTTACTCATGGAACTCACCCAATCTAACATTGCTCAGTAGCTGCATCTGTGGTATAGTACTTATCCGATGGTTGAGCAAACACCAACACCCCATTCCAAAGCGAAATTAGGCCATGTGAATAACTATGGTCGTATGTTTGTCTCCTTCGCTTCCGCGAGTACGCTTCAGCTACGGCGACTAAAGGCCGTTCTATTCCTGCAAAGAATCAGAACTTTTTACTTTTTACTCGTCTACACGTTTACTTCACGTTTGGAGCGGGTAGGGAGAATCGAACTCCCGACTCAACCTTGGGAAGGTCGTGTTTTACCACTAAACCATACCCGCCGACGTTTCGCAGTATACGGATTGGTAGCGCTCTTGGCAAGTCAACTACTAGCTTTTGCTCCGGCGCACGCACAAACTGTGCCGACGCCGGTTCATTTTAACGAATCACTGATTGCGTCAGGATGGACCGTTAAACTTGATAGTGGAGCAAACATTACAGTTTTCCCGGGAATGTTGACTGCGCCGGCTGACGTTACGTGGGCGACGAGTACGGATACGCCGCCAGCTTTGCCAACGAACATGAGCTTGCTTGGTTCGTTATACCATCTGACGATTTCTGGTGTCACATCGCTCGATACGACCAAGTATAAATTGGCGGCCGCGATTCCCGATGCCAAGAGTTATTGGAGTCACGGTATTTGGTACTATGACATGGCCGCTAAAACATGGACGCAGGCCACGACGAAGCTCAATACTACTACCGGCAAGTTACAAGCTGGTGTTGCTTCGCTTGATGCGTACGTTGCTATTCTGCAAGATGCAACAACTGAAGTCGGGAACGCGACATGGTACTGTAAGAATCATTGTTCAGCGAAGTATCCGAAGCTTCACGCTACCTCAAATGATTTTCCGGTTGGTTCTACCGTCACCGTTACCAATCCGGATAATGGAAAATCAGTCAACGTCAAAATCGTTTCTCGTTGGGGTCAACCGGCCGGACGGGTTATTGACTTGTCGTGGGCAGCGTATGATGTTTTGAAAGCCAAGAATTCCGGCGTCACGAAAGTTTCGGTCACATCGAAAAAAGCGGCGGCCGTTACACCGACCACGCCGGTGACCAGCACGACCGAAACAATCCCATCACTAACCGTAACTGGTAAAGGCGCGCCAGCAAAACCAGATGTTTCCGGAACGGCCTATAGTGTTGTTGATGCGGCTACGGGTACAACATTGGCTGTAAAAAACGGTGACACAGTAATGCCGATCGCGAGCATCACGAAATTGATGACGGCCATGGTATTTTTGGATACCAAGCCGGACATGAATAAAGTTGTGACATATTCTAAAGCGGATGTTACTGCCTATGCCTATTTGCAAGTCAAACCAACGGAGCAATTGTCGAATAAGGATTTATTGTATTCAATGCTCGTTGGGTCGGCTAACAATGCGGCAACAGCCTTAGCGCGTTCAACTGGGATGACGACTGCAGAATTTTTGACGGCTATGAACGCCAAAGCAGCGTCATGGGGTTTAACGAATACGACATATGTCGATGTCCATGGTTTGAATCCGGAAAATACTAGTACGGCCAACGACTTAGCGGTCATTGCGGCTCACGCTTTCCATGATTACCCAATAATCCGCAAAGCGACCACGGTGACCTCGTACGCCTTCGTGACAAAAAATACTAAAATTCGACACACCATTAAAAGCACGGATAAACTATTGTTAAATCCGGGGACGTTAACAATTACTGGCGGAAAAACAGGTTACCTTGATGAGGCGCGCTATACGTATGCGTTACGAGCCAAGAATTCACAAGGGGCGCAAGTGATTGTGATTATGTTGAATTCACCAACGACCTCACAACGCTTTAGCGATTCGGCAAAATTGGCCACTTGGGCTTGGAACGCTTTTACCTGGACGTAACTACCATGGTCACGCTCGAACATATCAGTAAAAAATACCAGAAGAAAAATATTGGATTGGAGGACGTGTCACTACACATTGATGCTGGCGAATTCGTGTCGATTGTTGGTCAATCGGGATCTGGTAAAACGACCTTAGCCAAAATGATGTTTGCCGAAGAGCGACCGGATCGCGGTCGAGTAAGTATCGGCGGCTGGGATATAACACGCATTAGTTTTGGCGAAATTCCAACGCTACGACGGCAAATTGGCGTTGTCTTCCAGGATTTTAAATTGTTGCCACGAAAAACATTATTTGAAAATGTAGCCTTTGCTTTGGAAGTAGCCGGGGAACCAAATAATCGAATTAATTCGGTGGTACCACAAGTGTTGAAAATTGTGGGCTTGGAACATAAGATGCATCGTTATCCTGATCAAATTTCCGGTGGTGAACAGCAGCGGGTAGTTATTGCGCGATCACTTGCCCATCGACCAAAGTTACTTGTCGCCGATGAGCCAACCGGAAACTTAGATTCGATCAACGCTCAGGAAATTATTAGCTTACTACAAAAGATTAATGAATTTGGGACGACGGTTGTTTTGGTCACGCATAATCGTGAAATCGTAAACATGCTAAAGAAACGCGTTATTACGCTTGACCACGGTCATATCATTGCTGATCAGAAAGCTGGGAAATATTTGTTATGACCCAGCCCCACAATAGCAAAAATACGATGATAGATTTAGGAATGTTTAAAAAAAACTTTCATACAATACAACCAAAGATTATGTATTCACTATTGTGGAGCTGGGTATGATGATCACCTTGTGGCGGATGCTCAAATTCGGGTTCCAAGGCTTTGGCCGGAATGTTTGGTTATCGGTCGTCACGATTTTAATTGTGGTCCTGAATTTATTTTTGATGAGCTTGGTATTTGGCTTGAACGTTGTTGGTCAGCAAACCCTGTCAGCGGTTCGTCAGAAAGTAAATTTATCGGTCTACTTTACGCCGACGACATCGGAGCAACGAGTAGGGGAAGTGCGACAGGATATGTTGAAACGTCCGGAAGTACAATCCATTCGTCAAATTAGTCGCGCGGAGCATTTGGAAGCGTTACAGAAAGCTAAACCTGACGTAAAAAACGCGATTGATGCTTTAGGTGATAACCCACTCGGCGCTGGCTTAGTTATTACTGCCAAAACGCTTGATGGGTACGGTGCAATCGCCCAAGCCTTAAAAGTTCCGGCCTATCAAACGATTATTGAAAACACAGGCAATGACTTCGCCACGAATCAAACCGTGATCAGTAAATTGTCGCTGATTGTTAGTCGCGTCCAAACGGCAACGGTTTGGTTAACCGTTTTGTTTGCTCTGATTGCTATTCTGATGGTCTTCAACACGATTCGCGTGGCGATCTACACGCAGCGTGAGGAAATTGGGATCATGAAACTAGTCGGCGCGTCGGATGCCTTTGTACGTGGACCGTTTGTGATTACAAGTATCCTCTACGGTTTAATTGCCGGTATTTTGGTCACTGCTGTTCTCTTGCCGTTACTCTCGATCATCAACCCGAAACTCCAAATCTTCTTCGCCGGGTATGATATCAACGTTTTGGGTTACGTCCGCGCAAACTTCTTCGCTATTCTTGGGCTTGAAGTCGCGGCCGGGTGCGCCTTGTCGGCTATTTCGTCGCTGTTTGCGATTGGGCGATACTTGCGGGTGTAGTTGTAGGATTAAGGTTGAAAGATTTAGGTTGTAAGGAGGGAGGAATAAAATGATGCCATAGCGTTACAGCATGTTTTCGCTTTGGCCCTTGACACAGAGCACTATGTTTGCTACCTTTTTCGCTACGTTCTTTTCATTTGAGATGAGCCATGTGCGTATTGATCGTTAATACGTAGAAGGCTCATCTCACGTAGAGATAGCCTGTTGATCCGACAGCATCGGATAGTGGATAGACAGGAGGGTAAGACCATGAGCTCGCCGAATAATTTCGACAGCTTGTCGGATCTGGCCACCAATGCGCTTCATCTCCAAGGGATGTTGACGGAAGATGCTAGCGACATCTTGAAGACCTGGGAAGAGATAACGCCAGTTGATTGGGATCGGCTGCGTAACTTGATCAACAAGTTGCAGGTTGAATGCCCTAATCACGAAGGTGTGTTCATGGCACGCGTCAGATGGTATGAACTGGCTCTTGACTGTTATGAAAAGAAGGTGGTTGAGGTCGGTGAAGCTGGTGATTCACTTGGCGACAAGAAATGGGTTGGCGCGTTCTGGAAGCAAGGAGGCCCGGATCGTGAACTCGGTTTGCTCGCCGACCAGTACATGCTCGAACCATTCTTGCGGCGTTCTTACTTGAAGGATGAGTTCCCGAGGTTGTTCCAGCGTCTGATGTCACTGTACCGGCGACTGCTGAATGCGCCGCGCCTTGATGAGGAGGTTCGCGGTCGAGTGGCTGGCCTGATTTCCAGTCACGAGCAGATGCTTCTACTCGGTCGGCACTAGTTTCCTTATTTCAAAAAACTCAACCAAGTTGTAATGACTTGGTTTTTTCTTATTTGTAACGACTCTTGAAAAAATATAGACGCAATGATACAATCTGACCGTTATTGTTTGGCTAGAGCTAATTTTGGCACTTCTTACATTCTGTTCGGGGATCGTCTAATGGTAGGACATCGCCCTTTGAAGGCGAGTATCTTGGTTCGAATCCAGGTCCCCGAGCTGAGTGTGGGAGTAATCAGAAATTCAATACATTGTTTTTTGTGCTCAATCATTGTATGATGCAGTAGTGTTTTTTACTGGATTAAAGAAATAATTGACATTCGGTTTTTCTTCGGGTATCATGTAATTACTATAAATTACTGTGGACAAACCTAGAAAGAAAATGGATAACTTCCTAAATCAAATCATTTGCGGCGATGCTGTGAACGTGATGAAACAAATGCCCGATAAAAGCATTGACCTTGTTGTTACCAGTCCGCCATATAATTTAAGGAATTCGACTGGAAATGGTATGAAGGATGGGCGCGGCGGTAAGTGGTCAAATGCAGCCCTGATGAATGGCTATACGCATCACGAAGATACAATGCCACATGATAAGTACGTTGCATGGCAAAGAGATTGTTTGACTGAAATGATGCGGTTACTGAAAGACGATGGAGCAATATTTTATAATCATAAGTGGCGTGTTCAAGCCGGGCTACTTCAGGATCGACAAGATATTGTAGATGGTTTTCCGGTTAGACAGATAATAATTTGGCGAAGAAAGGGAGGAATCAACTTTAATCAAGGTTATTTTTTGCCGACATACGAAGTTCTGTATTTAATAGCAAAACCAAAATTTGTTCTAGCCCCAAAAGCTAATGCATACGGGGATGTATGGGAATTTACACAGGAAATGAGTAACCCACATCCGGCACCTTTTCCGACAGCATTAGTTGAAAGATGTATTTCTTCAACAAGTGCAAAGATAGTACTTGATCCCTTTGTTGGATCTGGTACCACAGCCTTTGTTGCTAGAACTCTTGGTAGAAAATATATAGGTATTGAAATATCTCCAGGGTATTGCCAAATGTCAAAAGATAGATTGCGGGACGGGAAAATAACTCGTGAGTCAGTTCTTATAAAAAAGCAGCAGAGATTATTACTACAAAAGGCTTGAAAGACTTAGTTAATATCCCCAAAGAGGAGTTGATTAAAAAGATCAGGGCTGTTATG
>JAYUIJ010000014.1:0-5775 GCA_043766165.1 Candidatus Kerfeldbacteria bacterium | reverse complement strand
AACCATTCATATCAAACAAGCTAAAGGTCAAAAAGATCGCATTAGTGTTGTGCCGGAGAAGCTAGTGAACGATCTGCGTGGTATTGTCGCCAGAAAAGAGGAACATGACTTTGTATTTGCGAGTGAGCGTGGCGGAATATTAACGACGAGAACGGCGCAGAAAGTTTTTGAGCACGCGATGAAAAGTGCGGACATCAATAAACCCGCGACGTTTCATTCCCTGCGCCATTCGTTTGCAACACACATTCTGGAAAACGGTGTTGATGTCCGGTACGTGCAGGAACTACTTGGTCATCAAAATATTAGGACGACGCAACGGTATACGCACGTGACTAATCCGATGCTGAAGAATATACATAGCCCACTCTAATTAAGTCGAGACGGAACAAGTTTTTAGATACTGTGAGTTGGGTGAATTCAATGTTTTAGTGCAACACCTTAGAATACAGGGAACATTGGGAGAAAAGATGGAAATATGGATGTAAGCAATGAACGTGGGGCTGATGACAGGGAGTTAGCTCATTAAGTATCTCCACATTCTTTCTAGTTGCCGCAGTACTAAGAACTTTTACTGTTGCACTTACTCATGGAACTCACCTTGTTTTTATTTGACAAAAACCTATTTTTAAGGTATAATTCAGACAAAGTAAAACAAAAACCTAACAAAAATAACAATTCTGTGCCTGTTCAAATCGAAACAACTGTTCCGGTCAAACAACAGCTGAAACGGCTGACGCGGATTGCTTTGATTACGACCGGTCTTGGCTTGGCGGCTTTGGGCGGACTTATGGCGGCCAATCAACTCATACCAGACACAAACACTCCGATTGATACCAATGCCAAACCCGTCGCGAGCCAACACACAGCCTTTCGTCCAGCGCGCAATCAACCGCAAGAGACTAGCGATATTTTGGTGAAGTTCAAATCATCTAAACTTTCGCTCGATGCGGCTACCGCCGATGCATCCGTATCGTCATTTGCCGTTGCCAATGGTTTACAAGAAGTTGATACGTCACCAGAAGCAAACGTGGTGCAATTTCATATTGGCTCGCTGTCTTCAGCCGAAGGAAAAATAAAGGAATTGAAGTCAAATGTGAACGTTGAATCGGTGCAGAGTGAGTACCAGTATTTCCCGATGACGAACGATCCTCGATTCGGGCAGCAATGGGCGCTCCAGAATACCGGACAGAGTATTGATGGAGAAACCGGCACGGCCGGCGCGGATATTGACGCGGTCGATGCCTGGGCGGTCGCTACCGGGGCGGCGAGTACGACGGTGGCGGTCATTGATACCGGCGCAGCCTATACGCACGCTGATGTGGTTAATCGGATGTGGGACGGAACAGCCTGCGTCGATGACAATGGCGCGGTTTTAGGAAACTGTATCCACGGGTATGATTTTGAAGATAATGATAAGGATCCGGCTAGCTCGAGCTCGGCGTATTGGTACAGCAGTCACGGTACGTATGTCTCCGGCGTGGTTGCGGCGGAAGCGGATAATAACCTAGGGATTGCCGGCGTCGCGCCGAACGCCAAAATTATGGCTCTAAAAACATCGTTGACCACCATGGAAATTATTCGGGCTATTCATTTTGCGGAGGCGAATGGTGTAAAAATTATTAACGCCTCGTGGGGCGGATGGACGTACGACGCCTTGCTGGCTGACGCAATCGCGCAATATGATGGTTTGTTTATAACGGCCGCCGGTAATTATGGCGCCGACCATGCTCAAGTCGGACAAGAACTATACCCCTGCGATTTTACCTCCAATAATATTATTTGTGTGACCGCTTCTGATAAATTTGACCAGAAAGCGTACTGGGCGGATACCGGGGTTCAAAGCGTTGATCTAGCCGCACCCGGCGAGTGGGTTATCTCCGATTCAGCTAACCAGCAGTACGTTCCCATCAATACCACCGACGGTTTTACCAAGACCGGGGATTTTGGTACTCGCGGTTCCTTCATGTCCAGCGCAGGCTCTTTCTACGGTGATGCCGTACACAAGCCATACATGGCCAATGCAAATTCTTCTGCCACCTCGAATGTGATGAATCTTTCCGGCGCACCAAGCGCCCACCTGAGCTTTTTCTTGGGTTGCGATACGGAGTATACCAGTTCCTGGGACGACTATATGTCCTTAGAAATCCAAAATCTTCCGACCTACAGCGCGGCCACCTTCACTCGCACATGGGGCAGTCTTGGTTCAGGCTCAACCCAGTTCTCTAGTCCGTCCGGCGTTGCAAGTGATTCGAGCGGAAATATCTATGTCGCCGATACGGGCAACAATACGATCAAGAAATATTCGTCGAGCGGGGTTTTTGTTACCAGCTGGGGCGGCAGCGGGACTGGTAATGGACAGCTCTCTAGTCCGAAAAATATTGTGGTCGACAGTAATAATATTGTCTATGTGTACGATTCAGGAAATTCACGGATTCAAAAATTCACGGCGGCCGGCGTCTATATCACCCAGTGGAATTCCTTTGCTCAAGCCCGCAGTTTAGCTGTCGATGCACTTGGATATGTCTATCAAGTAGATACCGCCCATGCCAAAGTGATTCGGTACTATCCCAATGGTTTGCAGTTGAGCGAAATCACCGGCGTCGCGGGCGCCGATCAGGTCGCGGTTGATACTTCGGGGTACGTCTATGTAACCTTTCCCAGTACCGGCTTGGTGAAGGTCTATGATGAGCAGGGCTATTTTATATATTCGTGGGGCGGTTTAGGGACAGGTCAGGGGCTATTTACAACCATCAGTTCGATCGCGGTCGACGGGCAAAAGAATATGTTCGTGCTTGACCAGGCGGCAAACCGGATCCAGGTATTTGGGGCAGGCGGAACATGGCTGGCGACTTGGGGAAGTGCTGGCGCGGCCACGAACCAGTTCAACACGCCGTTAAATATGAACGTCAAGAATCAAACCGTCGCGGTTGCCGATACAACCAATCATCGTATCCAAATTTTCACCATTCCAAGTTCCACCATCGCGCCAGGATTCACTGAGTTGGCGCGTTGGAACGAGAAATCAATTGACAACGATACCAATGCTTCGAATATCGCATATACCTGGCCGGAGTATGCGTTGCCGGCCAGTACGCTGACCAGCAATTTCCAATTGCGCTTCCGCTGGGTAACCGATGGCGATACTGATACGGGAACGAGTGGGGATGGATGTTTCGTCGATTACCTCGAGCTGGCTTCCTTCGGAGGAACATCCGGCAATCCAACTGAATATAGCAGTGGCACGTCGTTTGCTGCGCCACATGTTGCTGGAGTGGCGGCTTTGTTATGGGGCATGCAACCCAGCCTGACATCAGCTCAGGTAAAAACATTTATCATGGATTCGGGCGATCCGCAAAAGGATTTCCAGGGTACGACTGTTTCCGGCAAACGGTTGAATGCGTACCGCGCATTAACGTATACTACGAGTGCCGTAGTTACCGGTTTACCGACTGGATCAACACAGGCGCGAACTGCAACTGGAACGGTCTCTGGCTACGACGTAGCTACCTACAAATGGCGGATTGATCAAGGTGCATATTCAGCAGAGTCGCTACCCAGCCAAACTTTTGGCATCGTAGGTTTGAGCGAAGGGTCACACACAATAGATGTGCTCAGTAAAGATTCACACGGTGTTTGGCAAGATGCTAATCATCCTACCAGTCAAACCTGGAAAGTAGACCTAACGCCGCCGACAGCGACGTTTACCTATACTCTATTAACGCCGACTAAAGAGTACGTAGAAGCGAATATTCAAACCTCAGAACATGTCGTCATAACTAATAATTATGGTTATGCATGGAAAACATTTTATGATAACGGTAGTTTTGTTTTTACATTTACCGATGATGCTGGGTTGATCGGATCGGCTACGGCAACGGTGAAGAATATTGATCACACCGCTCCGGTGGGGACGATAAAGTATAGTACGACGTCGCCAACCTCACAGTCAGTTAAAGCAATCTTGACCGTGAATGAGCCGGTGGTGGTAGATGTTCTAGGAGGAGCTCTGGTGTACTCATTTTCGTCGAATGGTTCTTTTACCTTCTACTATCATGACCTAGCGGGAAACAATGGTAGCGTTACGGCAACGGTCAATAACATTGTTCCGGCGCCGATATCGGTTATCCCGATTCCGGTTCCTGGGCTTTCCGTTCAAGCGACTATGTCACCAACTACTCCTACGGCCGGTCCGGTGACGGTCAGTCTAGTCGCCAATACGCCCGTAACAATCGCAAACAACAACGGAAGTTCTACCATCCGCATGTTCAACAACGGCACGACGTCGTTTCAATATTTGCATGCCTCAATAGGCTATTCGGGCGTGACCACCACGGTGAGTAATATTGTGACCCCGAAGTTGACCAATTTCCTGAAGGTCACGAAAGGCACGTATACCGAAGGGAGTATCAAAATACAACCTTTCGAAAAATACACTGACACAGTCATTGGCCGAAAGGTGTCATATAGTTCGCTCGGAACAGTCTATCTATTCTTACCATACAAGCCACTCGGCACAGGAAGTCTCGCCGTTTTTAATGGAAGTGGTCAACGATTGCAGAATCTAACTTTACCTGACGGGATGAACAAAAAAGGTGTTACTATCGCCATGGCTCAAGAGCGAAGCGTTAACGGTGTTCATCTGGTGGTGACGCCGAATAAGGACGGAAACACGGCGGCTATTTTTACGGTCTCACCGGACGGTGCGAAGCAACTACAAAAGGTATCGTTGGGTTGTAAGAAAGGTGCCGTCAGCGCCCAGTTCAAATCGCTCTTCAGCGGACAGCAACGATTGGTGACGTTCATCAACAACGACGTCAAAACAATTAAGGTCTGGCGATTTGAACCGACGACCGGTAAATATTCGGCCGATACTACGTATGCTGCAAAACACTTTGCCATCAATAAAGGCGCGTTTAGTTTTCTGAGTTCAGTTTACGGTACGCCAACCTATCACAGTGCCGGCGGACCTGATATAACGATGTCAGCTATGAAGATTGAAAAAGGCAGTACGACATTTTCGATTAAATCACCGGCTAAGTACGACGTGATCTATAATTGGGGGTCGACACCAGATTTTGGAAATGTTTGGACATATATCGGCCACTCAGGCGATATGTTCCAAAATATTCCGGTTCCTGCCGGCATGGTGACGTCAATCAGCGTTCGCGTCTGTCTCCATGATACCTCGACCTGCACAACGACGCCGACGATGACGTACGTTGGGAAGTAGGTTAGAAAGTTCCAAATCTCAAGCACCAAATTCCAAATCTCAAATAACAAATTCTAAAAGCAGGGAAGGGGCTTGATCTGGACAGGGATTGTCAGGGACTTTCCAGTCCATGGAACCGAAAACGTTGCAGTAAGGATAGTTTAGAATTTGTGATTTAAAATTTTTTAACACTGGGAACTGCTATCACGACAACGCACGCGGGGGCGCGTACGTTGTGGGGCGCAACAATGTCTCCACTTCTCCAACGTCACAGCGCGGGACTCTACCTCCCTGACCCTCCTTACATCTTCTTCCCGCTACTGCGGGTTGCCCTCCTGATACAGAGGAGGGCGCTAAGGAGGGAATCGACGCGCTGTGAGTTATAAAACAATATCTTGGTGTCCGTCAGGACACAGCAACAGCCAAACAAACCAAACATCTACACCTCTAAACCGCTAACAAGCTAATCTTGACAACCCCCGCGGCAAGCCCCACGTGCTTGGCACTGGGGACCCAGAGCGGTCTGGGCAATGGCGCGGTTTGTGAGATACAGTTAGGATGGAGAT
>JAYUIJ010000013.1:0-5848 GCA_043766165.1 Candidatus Kerfeldbacteria bacterium | reverse complement strand
GATCTTTCAGTTTCGGATCGAAGGTCGTTAACAACCAAGCCGCGATGACCTCATCGAGGTGCGGTTTCTTGTGCGTTACGATTATTTTCCGACCAGTGTCTGTTTCGCCGTCGCCCATACGTTTTTAGGCGAAGTGAGCCTGCCTGCCGGCAGGCAGGCGAAGGTACTTAGTGTCAGAGAAAATACTTCGCATAACCGAGTTAAGCAAAGTGTGCGAAAGCCCTATTCGCTTCAGCCATACGGTGAACATCCAACTTCTTCTTCATAGCATCACCTTGGCTAGTTGAAGCGAGAATCAGTTCTTCGGCGAGTTTGTCAGCCATCGGTCGTCCTTTTTTTGAACGAGCGGCACCGATGAGCCAGCGGAAGGCTAAGGCTTGGCGGCGTTTTGGGGTGACTTCAATCGGCACTTGGTAATTTGAACCGCCGACGCGTCGTGATTTCACTTCAACAACTGGTGAGACGTTACGTAGCGCGGTTTCAAAAACCGTCATTGGTGGCTGTTTCGTTTGTTCTTCAATTTTCATCATGCTGGTGTAAACAACTTTACGGGCTACGGATTTCTTACCGCGGGTCATGATGTTATTGATGAACTTCGCCAAAACAATCGAATCGTATTTCGGATCGGGGAGGATTTCTCGGACTGGGGCTTGTTTACCGCGCATTGACGTGTAGTAGGTAGAAAGTAAAAAGTATAGGTGTAGAAAAGTTAAGAAAGCTTACGCTTTAGCGGCTGGGCGTTTGGCGCCGTAGATTGAACGGCTTTGGCGACGATCTTGAACGCCTTGGGTGTCGTAGACGCCGCGAACGATATGGTAACGGACGCCTGGCAAGTCTTTAACGCGACCACCACGGATCAGGACGATCGAGTGTTCTTGAAGGTTATGACCAACGCCCGGGATGTAGGCCGTGACTTCTTGACCATTCGATAAGCGGACGCGGGCAATTTTTCGGAGGGCTGAGTTTGGCTTCTTTGGGGTCGTAGTCGTCACCTTGGTACAGACACCGCGTTTAAATGGGCTGCCTTTAGGCAACATGGTCCGTTCACGATGAACAGCATTCATGATGGAATCCAGAGCCGGAGTCTTAGACTTCCTTGGAGCTGAATAGCGGCCTTTGCGGACGAGTTGGCTGATAGTAGGCATTGCGGGTGAGAGTGTATAGGGTTTTACCGATGGTGTCAATCCAGCACCACTTTGGTGGGACAGGCTTGCAAGGGCGGTTATAAAAAATAAAAACTAAATGCTATTTGAGAAGAAAAGTCACAGCATCGGCCGAAGTGGTGCTGGATTGATATACCAAAAAGCTAGCTGACTGTACCATTCCCTGAATGACCTGTCAACTATGGTCTGCAATATAATGAAAATCTTGCCTTTTCGCTGCCCAGACCAACTGCGGTTAATATCTATAGCTCTTCCCGAATCTGATCCCATTTTAGAGAGCAGAGCGTTTCAATATCCTTAATAATGTATCGAAGTGCTGATTTGCGAAGTTTTTTTGGAATAGTAATCGACTTTTCGTTTGGTAAAATGATTTTGATATGACTACCTTTTCCACCTAGAGTATTAACCGAACATCCGAGCCTGATCAAAGCTCGGATAAGTTTTTTACGATCTAGTTCGCCGGGTAAATTATCATGCGACGACATACTCACGACTTTCGCCAACCCGGTGTATATCTGCCTTATCAGCGTATGTCGACGGAATTTCAAACGAAGTTAAGATTGCGTCTTTAATATTTCCTTCCAAATCCTTATTATTGACGGCTGAAGTAACGATGCTGCCATATCTAAAGTTCGTGCTGTGCGCAACAATTACTCCGTCTTCCTGATTATATTCAAAATGAATCGGACCGTTGTCTCGAAAATATCGAACACACTCAAGAAGGCCTTCTGGAACAAAGTCCGTCGGCCGGCTGACACGAAACATCTTATCCTTGAATTCTTTTATCATACTCATACTATGGGCGCATAGTATCAAAGTATTGACGCGCTGTCAAGCCTACGTAGTAAAAATATTGCTACTCCTCATCGAAGAAATCCTCGTCTATTTCCTTCACTTCGTAGGTGTTTTGTACTTGCACACCAACGCCATACTTTAGCATCAACTCAACTAAGCTTGTACCGTCAATGGTAATAATCTTTTGCCTTGCATCACGTGCTTTTTGAAGCGCGTGAGTATCAAAAGATGATGTTGTCACAAAAATACCTTTATGTGCATCGTCATTCATCGCGCCAATGAAACTTCGCATTTCTACTTCACGTACCTTATTATCCGTATATCGTTTCACTTGAATGAATATCTTATCTAACCCTAATTTATCTTGATTGATAATACCATCAATTCCTCCATCACCAGACTTTGGTGTTTTAGTCATTTCTCCATAACCCATTTTTTCAAGTAATATCAGAACTACAGTTTCAAAAGAATAAGGATTCATTTTTTTTATTTTTACCAATAGGTCATGCTTTACCTGCTCCTCAATAGCGCGGAACCCCGAATCTATGAGATCTTGCGGTGAGTTTCCGTTGCCTATGAAGTCGGATTCTTTTTCCTCTTTAGTTGCCTTTTGTTTGGCTAGAAAATCTTTGTCATTTAATAATTCTTTTCCCGTCAGTGATCCTTTTTTTAATATTTCATATCCCTTGCCGGTGATCTGTATCATCCCTCTTTCAGGCTGATGAACCATGTCTGCTTGTTTTAGGTAGACTTTCCCCCAATGAATTCGATTAAGTATTAGTGGTTGACCATTTTTGGTTTTTTGTTCTAACAATTCTACTGGTAAGTCACTGTAAAAATCAGTTCTTACTTTATTTCGTAAATCATTAACGGAAATTAATTTTCCATCAGCCAGAACTTTCAATATCGGAATAAATGTTTCTTGAAATTTAGGAATTTGAGCCATAGATACGTTAAATTAACTTATAGCAACCTACCAAGTCCCGCAACTTTTAACGCTATATTTACCCCACCCATGATGTACCAACTCAAGAAACCTCCGCCAAAAACCAACAAGAATAATAAGAAGTACATTCCGTAACGATGCAGGACGACAACTAACGGATTATTAGGTCCAAGCCAGGCTGATAAAATGTGTGAGCCGTCGAGCGGCGTAATGGGCAACAGATTGAACACCGCCAGCGAGGCGTTAATTAAAATCACTTGCGAGAGAAAAATTCCGAGGAGGTTGCCGGGCGGTAATGATGGACCGAACAGCACTAACGCGTACCCAGCTACGGTCATCAAGACAATATTCGACAACGGTCCGGCAATAGCCACGAGCGCCGAGCCCCACCGTTTGTTTTTCAAGTTGTATGGATTGAACGGCGCCGGTTTGCCCCAGCCTATCCCGAAATGGGTGAAGGCGGCTAGAAACATAAAGGCCGTGCCAATCGGATCAAGATGAGCAATCGGATTTAAAGTCAATCGCCCCATTAATTTTCCGGTTTGATCACCTTGGAGGTAGGCGCTCAGGACATGGGAAAATTCATGCCAGCCAACCGCCAGGATTAAGGCAATAAAAAAGATGATGATGCTGGCAATTGAGCTGGGAATAGCGACCTCCATAGAAGACTTGATTAATTCCAAATGCCATGCTACTCTAGCACAGCTCTCATTTTTTGTCTTACTAGGTACTGCTTTCGGCCTTTCGAATCAGCACTAAAGTACCGACTATTCATACCCAACTACTTCTACTATGCCTCGAATCTGTACCGTCTGTGGACGTGGAGCAATGAACAGCTTCACCCGCAGTCACTCAAACATCGCCACCCACAAAAAACAGCATGTCAATCTCCAAAGCATGCTCAAGGATGGTAAACGGGTTAAAGCCTGCTCGTCTTGCATCCGCACTGGCACCAAGCAGTTAGCCGCGGTTACCGCGTAAACCTAACACAGCAACGACTCTGTGAACAACAGGGTCGTTTTAGTTACCACCCCTTGCCCCTCCATCCTTTCAGGATGGAAGGGACATAAAAAAACCGCTCAGGGGTTAGCCGAGCGGGAGCAATTGTGGGTTGAGAGCGATGGAAAAGTACGAGGCAGTGGTCGACAATTTCGGATCAAGTCCGAGTCGTTCGACATAATCATGGACTTCGACCATACCGTCGTGACTACGGCCAGTCAATCTAACTTCTGTCACCTGTTGCGCTTCGACAACTTGTCCATGTGGATTGGTCAGTGTTACTTCGTCGAGCGAGACCAGCACGCCAGGCAAGAGAAAGAGTCGTCGTTCTTTACGCACGAAGACCAAGGCCTCACGATAATACTGCATGAGAGCTTGTACAGTTGCCGCTTCAATTGAACAGGTGAAAATAAACCGTTCACCAACTTGGCCAAGAAATGGTCCTTTGTAGGTCAGCATTAACCGACTCGACTCTTCGCGAATCCGAAGCTCTTCGCCGGTCGCCGCGAGATCCCGATCGTTAGCTGTAAAGTACCGATCGTATCCTTCGAACGTGCCGAGATATTCCGCACCAAGTTCAATCAGTCGCCCGAGCGGTGGCCAACCGGCAATCTTGACCTGTGGACCCCCGATACCTTGGTTGCGCAACGTTTCCGTCTCCGGGCGATAGTCGTTCTCAATAAAAATGTCGGCGTACTGACGAGTTGTGGTGACATGTTCATATTGCTTTGGTAACGCGACCTGCGCCATATTCAGCAATATCTCATCCGGTGCGCGCCGTTTGCGCACTATGTCACGTAGAACGCGACGAATGATTTGCCCATGAACATCAACATCGACGTACAACCGTAGGTCACCAAGATGGCGCAAAGTTTCGTGGAGCGCGAACAATCCTTCGGCGATAATTATCGGTTTTGGTGATAACGTCTCGCTGCCAACCCGTTCACTCAGTTCGAAGTCATAAATCGGAATAGTAACTTCCATCCCTTTCTTCAGGTGCGACAACTGACGCGCCGCTTCTTCAAGGTCGAGCGCTAACGGCTCATCCCAAGTGATTTCCTCAAGACCATGTTGCTCTTCCAATACTTTAATCGCCCGTTTCCCACGATAAAACATATCAATTGGAAACACTGCAACTTGACCGGGAAAGGCCTGAATAATTGTACCGGCACCTTTACTTGTTTTGCCCGAGCCTGTTCCGCCAGCCATGAGGATGGTTATTTGCACTCCAGGCTGACTCTTTATCAACTTTCTTAGCCCACCAATCAGCACCGTTAACCCTTCGTCAATAGAAACGGCTTCTTGACCGATAATAACACTGAGCTCTGCTAAAATTTCGGTCCGACACATGATGCACCTCCGTAATTGTGAATGTACCAAAAACTCTTGCCCGTGTCTTACCATTCCGGCTGAGCAACGTCAAGCGAAGAGCGTTCGATCTGCCTTACCGCAACACCAATCGTCCCTCAAAAAACAATAATACAAACCAACCAATCAACTGAATAAACCACAAGATTTGTTGGATTTGTTCTGCTCGGTGTTCGGTGGACACGCTAAACTGACTGGCCGCCACAGACGACATATCTTCTAAACTATCAAGCACTTGCCGGATCCCCTGTCGCCAGCGTTCTAGATGGAGTTTTTTGCTGGCCAGCGCGTATAGTTTTCCCGCGTACCAATCGCCAATCAATTGGATATCTCGTTCAGCATGTTCGAATTCTAAAATAGACTGCGTCCGTAAGCGCATCAATTCCGTCATCATTTTGCGAACTTCTTTGTTGGAAATTTTTGGGACACGGCGCAAAATATCAACCATCGCATCGAGACGTTGGTCGATCAGTTTATCCAGCCGCCGCAAACGAAGTAAATTAACATTCGCGACTTCCAAAACATCAATCGTATCTTGCCAATCGCCAGCCTCATCAAAAATAAAGGCGCCGTCCCA
>JAYUIJ010000012.1:0-13931 GCA_043766165.1 Candidatus Kerfeldbacteria bacterium | reverse complement strand
ACTATTCAAGAGAAGATAAATAACCGGCCTCGGAAGAAACTCAACTATCTCACCCCGAACGAGGCCTGGGGTGTTGCACTAAATTCCTGAACTCACGTTGCGTGCATACACATTAAGGGATTGCCGCGGACTGTAGTCCGCGGGAGCGAAGAGGTAGTAAACAACGAAACATGAAGTTCACCGGCCGTTGAAATGACCAGGATCATATTCTTTCCTCCGACACAATAGTTTGATAGTTACTTTCCCCTTGATAGACATCGCCGATGTATGTAGGCAACTGCGAGCGTTGTCGTTTCCAATGTTCCGGCGATGGGGAAAATAATATGGCTGTTCTGAAGACAGTAGTATCAATTTCAAAATTCAATCGTGAGAAATCTCCAGACAACACGAGCTGTTTATGGGATTTAATGACCACCCATAATTCCGGTGTCAGTATGTCCTCTACATTCTTCATGACCACCATGCGCTTATTCCAATCTTCCAAACTTCGTAACGCGTTAACCATGTCCATACTTTTTTGTTGAAATAATGTTACGAGTTGCATATCAGACAACGATGTAGCAACTGTGCCCGTAACGTCATGACCCCGCACCAGTGGTTCAGTAATATTTAACTCCTTCTTTAAAGCCCGAATCGCCTCACCCTTGGCGCACATGAACACCACCTTCTTTCGTTGACGTATCAACTCTGCCGTTAGAGCAACCGTAAAAAACGAAGCACCAGCTTTCGGCGCGCCGTTAATCAAGATAGGCCAATCTTTAGTGGCAAACTTTAGGGCTTTGTTTGTTTCTGTATTAACTGGTTGCCAGCTCATCAAGATCAGTAGTCATTGACTTGTCACGCAACACAGAAAAAATCCAGCTTTTCTTTGACTGAGCTACCATACCGGCACGATGAAATTGCGGTGTAAACACAAAATCTATTAGCTGATGAACATCAGCATGCGCATGTTGTTCAGCTTGCTCAAGAATCCGCTCGATTAAGGTCTCTGCGTCAAGTAGTAAGTTTTGAATATGTTCACGGAAATTTTCTACCCCGATAATTGGTGAGCCATGCGCTGGATAGTATTTATCAATATCCATGGCTTGTAGTTTTTTCAATGACATCACTGCATCGTAAACATTCGCTTCAGGCAAGAAAACATTAATCCTATCTACTTGCCCTTGTTTGCTAGTAGTAATTAAATCACCACCAATGAAAAGCTTTTGCTCTGGTAGATAAAAACCATGTTCACCTGGGGCGTGCCCAGGCAAGGCGACAACCTCCATCCTGCCCGCTCCAGCAGTTTCAAAAGATTCAGGAAAAACATGGAAGCGTTCGGCTAACGCAGCTTTTCGGGCATGCCGATCGCTGCCACCACGGGCATTATTGGCTCGCTCAGCAAATATCTGCATGCCAGCATCACGGTTTCGTAGACTTCCTGCATCATGGCTGGTGAGCTCGCTTTTCTGGAAATTCATTGCGCCCGCAGCAAACTGTTTTTCTGGCGAGAGTGTTGACCACCATTCTTTTCGATCCACGTATACCGGCACGCCTTGGTCAGTAATGTTTTCTAGGTTGTTAGTATGGTCAGCATCACCATGGGTTAACAGTATCCCAGTGATAGGAGTCTGACGCTGTTCCAGCAACTTCCGAAGTCCATCAATTTTATGGCTACGTAACGAATTCGTTACAGTGGCTGCTATCGGCTTTAATGACAACGCATCTTCCTTGGATTCGATTGGCAACTCCCCGCCAGGGTCAATAACAAGAAATCCTTGGCCATCAAAAATCGCCCAGCTTTCTGGTACATCAAGAATTGTCGCACCTTTTGTCAGTCGAAACCCGCCCGGAAATACTTCTTCTACGTTAGGAATCGGCTCGTATTCAACGGTTTGCTCTTGAGCTTCATGACTGTGGGAAAATTCACCTTCCATGCTAACTAGTGTATCATGAAAGTACCCTACTTATTACTTTCTACTTTTTACTCGCTGCATCCCTATGAAATACACCCTTCCCCAACTTCCGTACGCCTACGACGCCTTGGAACCGTTCATTGATGCCCAGACGACGGAAATCCACCATACCAAGCATCATCAAACGTATGTCGATAAATTGAATGCCGTCCTCGATAAACACCCTGACCTAGCTGACCAACCATTAGAACAACTTCTTGGTTCACTCGATACATTGAGCATTCCCGAGGCCGATAAAAAAATGATCCGCAATCATGGTGGCGGTCATTCAAATCATTCGTTTTTCTGGCAGATTATGGGGAAAGAAAAATCCGTGGACGCGGAGTTGGTCAAAGAGATTGAAGCCATGTGGCCAATGGCTGAATTCAAAAAAGCATTTAGCGAACAAGCGGGCGCGATTTTTGGCAGCGGTTGGATGTGGCTGGTGCGTACTGGTGACGGAAAATTAGAAATGTACGCGACTGGCCAGCAAGATTCACCATTGATGAAAGGGCATGAACCGTTGATTGGGTTAGATGTCTGGGAACATGCGTACTATTTGAAATATCAAAACAAGCGACCTGACTATGTTGCCGCTTGGTGGAATGTACTAAAGATACTTCCATAAACAACAATCAATAAAAAACCGGCGGCACCATTATGGATACCGCCGTTCTAATTTTTGAAAATGTACTTTATTCAAGCCGGTCGGGAAGGCCTCTATCCTTCCAGATCGCTTGATAGGCAATACGACTCATGCTGTTGTAATCGGCGGCGAGGCGATTCCTCATCTGCCGCGAGCCATCACGCTCCATGACCAGGTTGTTATACTCCTGACCATCGTGAACGCCACGCTTGTCGAGCTTGGCTAACTGCTCCTCGGCTTGGTCCTGCTGCGACTTGTATTGCACATAGTTCTCGTACTTGGTCTTAAACTGTTCGTACGAGTAGATGTGCTGGTCTGCATTGAAGACAGTCTTGTCAGCCATCCGACTGGCCGTATCACATCCACGACCAATGACACCGAAAACGGTCAGGGCAACAATGACAGCCAAGATTACTGCAACCCATCCAATAGCTCGCATCGCTACTCTCCTTTATTACGCTTGACGGCGCAGGGATTGAAGCGTTTCCAGTGACTGCAGGAATTGAGCCCGTTCTTCCGCCGGCATCTCAATCTTGAGACTGACCATCGGTTTACCTAGACCCTCAAAGGTCAAGGGAACTTCGCTAAGGAAGTACGTCATGAAGCCACCATATTCGAGCAGACTACCAATGGTCGTCATGCCAACCTTAGCCGGCTCAGATGCTCCCCACGTCCCCATTTCGTCTGGCAACTGCGTGGAGTAGTATGAACTACCATTGTAGTCATACCCTTCCGGATTTGTCAGACGCTTTGATGTCGAAGCAACTTTCCCAACGATGGTCAGCTTGAGCCACGTTCCGTCGATGGTGCAGATATACAGGTAACACATCTTGTTAGGGTCGTTGAACCGAATCAAGCGCTCCTTGAGCAGGTGTCGATCCATCGAAAACTTCAGATGAGGCGTCGGTTGAAGCTTCATCAACGCGTCGGCATCTTGAAGTTTTTCTTCCATTTGTCGACTACGTTCTGTATCCTCGCAGCCGCCACTTGTTGTTCCCATCAGGCAAATCGCGACGATAAGCAACAGAGGAATTACAGCAATCCGCTTCAGGTTCATATCCACCTCCTGTTTGATTGATGACCATACTACACAGCCACCTGCACGGGACATACATATGTAAAGATCAGCTAACGGGAGATGGTAGCAAAAAAACGATGGGCTGTCAACCCCGTACTTTATAATTTCGAAAACTTTGCCTTAACCCTAAACTAGAGCACTTACTTGCTTGTTTGCATCACAACCAACTCCCCCGACACCACCAAATACTTCGTGTAGTGACGAGCCTTTTTATCCCACGTTCCAGCGCAGGTAAACAAGTTCAACACCGCAGTGCGTGACGGTTGCGATAAAAAGTCGTACGTCAACACATCTGTTGAATAGTACTTCAAAGAAGTAACACGATACGTGAACGCTGCGCCGTGTACATCAGTAATGATAATCTGATCATTCTTTTTGAGCTTGTCCAGTTTAGCAAAAACCGCCGGTTCGAAGTGCTGACCACTAACGTGACCATACAAAACCGCGCTGCCAATATTCCCCGGTGCAGTCCCGCGATTAAACCAGCTGACACTGTCTCGGGCAGACGGTTGACGTAGCACTTTAGTATTGGTCATACCAATGCCTTCAACCGCAGACGAAACACGAATTGCCGGAATTGAAATCTTCGCCGGCGCAGCAGGTTTCCGCGCCACGGTAGCATAGACATGGCTAGGCGCAATAAGCGCCAAGTAGAATAAGCCAAACAGAATTGTTTTGAAATGTGAAGTCATAAAATTGTTAACGAACGAGTCTAGCAAAAAACTAAGCTTTTGTCAAGCCTAGCTATAATAACATCCCCTCCACTGTACCCAAGGGAGGGGTGGCGCATCGCGCCGGGGTGGGATTAGTGATGCCCAATCGCCTGCTGGACCGTTTCCAGGGCCAACGTCGCGCACTTCATCCGCGCCGGATTAACCGGCACACCGAGAAGTTCAATTGCATCATCAGTCGATAACTGCTCAACCTCCGCCCGAGACATACCTTTGAGTTTCTCGCTGAGCATAGAAGCCGAAGCCATCGTGATCGTACATCCGCTACCACTAAACTTCACATCAGATACTGTATTATTTTCATCAAAAACCAAAAAGAAATCAAGCTCATCACCACACAACGGATTCGCGGCGTGCGCTGTTGCCGGCGCCTCAGGAATCTCCCCGAAGTTTCGCGGCTTCTTGTAGTGATCAAGAATATTTTCTTTGTACATGTCTTGAATCATAAGAACAATGGTTGGCCCCTCCTGCCCGAGGAGGGGTGGGGGTGGAGGGAGTAGTGGTCCATGATATTGGCTCGGTACATGTCCAGTAACATAGAGCTAATTCCTATATTTCGATTTAGCTAAAATATTGTGAACAAATATGGCTTTGGATTCAGTATACTTCATTCGTTCTGAGCTATACTTTTGTGCTAACTGCAATTTTAGCTTGTTATATGCAAGGGCGACATCTGTATGCTCAAGTAAATAATCACGGAAAAATATGTAGTTGTTCCATATAGCGCCCTCATAACGCACAAGATGTAAATATATTTCCGTTTGCTGTTTCTTGCCTTTAGCTAGAACTATTTGTAGCCGTGGATTCGGAAATCTTTTAATATGACTATAGCCTAATTTTTTTAGGGCTGGAATTTTTGATTGAACATTCTTAAGTCTTGATATGCCAACAATAATATCAACAACCGGCTTTGCAGAAATTGTTGATATCGCTGTACTACCAACATGTTGTATGGAAATTGCCTGTTCTTCTAATGCTCGTTGTAATATTTTTTGTTCATCTGAAAAAACCTTCTTCCATATTGCTTGATGTTTCACAAGGCGTACCTCACCACGTTGTAAGCCTAAAGGTGTTTTCATTACGCAAACATCTCCTGTACTTTTTTAATGCCAGCCACTAACGCATCAATATCTTCTTTAGTGTTATAGAGATAACACGATGCACGCGCGGTTGCAACTAAACCAAAACGTTTATGGAGCGGTTGCACGCAGTGATGACCGGCACGAATGGCGATCTTCTGTTCATCAAGAATTGAGCCGATATCATGAGGATGAACACCGGCAATAGAAAAAGAAAAAATAGCAGCCCGTCCAAATGTCCCCTCCATTGCTCCGGCAATGGAGGGGCTAGGCCTGCCTGCCGGCAAGGCAGGGGTGGCGCTCCTGCCCAACATTGTTACACCACCAAGCTTCGATAGTTCTTCTAACCCGTATCGACTCAACTCCTGCTCATGTTCCCAAACCTTATCCATGCCGATAGCGGTGAGATAATCAATCGCCGTCCCAAGTCCAATCGCCCCGGCCGCATTCGGTGTCCCCGCTTCGAACTTGTATGGTAATTCATTCCAGGTTGCAGTTTCTTTTGTGACTTCAAGTATCATATCCCCACCGCGTTGATACGGTTCCATCGTTTCCAAAACTTCTTGTTTTGCGTACAGCACGCCAATCCCCATCGGCCCACACATTTTGTGCCCGGAGAAAACAAGGAAGTCACAATCAAGATCTTGAACATCAACTGGCATATGTGGAATTGATTGTGCGGCATCAACCAGAATCTTTCCTCCAACCGCATGTACCCTTTTAGCTAAAAGGGTAATATCGTTAACGGTGCCAAGTACATTCGACATCTGTGTCACCGCCACCAACTTCACGTCTTTCAACAATTCATCAAGGTTTGATAAATCTAATTCGCCAGAATCAGTCACTGGAATCCACCGCAACTCAACACCTTCCCTCCTCAGATGAGGAGGGGTGGCCCGAGCACCGTCGAGGGCCGGAGTGGAAAGCCTCTGCCATGGAACAATATTTGCATGATGCTCCATCTCGGACAACAAAATAATGTCGCCTTTTTTTAATGTCTTTCCAAATGTTTCGGCTACAAGATTTATTCCTTCAGTTGCACCGCGAACAAAAACTATCTCCTTCGTCGACTTCGCATTAATAAACTTCCGAACTTTCTCACGTGACTCTTCATAAAGATTCGTCGCCTTCATCGACAAATCATAAATCCCGCGGTGAACATTGGCGTACGATTCTTCATAAAACTTTCGCTCAGCATCAATCACCACCTGTGGTTTTTGGGATGAAGCCGTCGAATCAAGATAAACAAGATCAGGATTATTCCGGAAAATTGGGAAATCGTTTTTCCAATCGTTAGACATACTTATTCATCTTTATGAAATACTTCAATAACTATTCCGTCTGGATCTTCGCATTTTACTGCGTAGTAATTACTACCAAACTCAGGATACTCTTTCGGTTTTTCGTACAAAACTGCAATTCCATTCGCCTGCAAATACTCTTTAAAAAATGCGTCAACATCTGATCGTTTATCAACTCGAAAACCTACATGATGAATTCCCCGTGCATGACGGTTAAATGGAACTTGTTTATGTTTTTCATTAACGAGAAAAATCCAAAAAGACATTTCGCCGACTTGTACGCCTAGATACCCGCTTTCATCCATCAATACTTTACCTTCAAAGTAAGCTAGCAACTTGCGGTAGAAGTCCGGGTTTGAGACGTTGAGCTGGATATGTTGAGCAACTGCTTTCATAATAATTACTGAGATAAAGAAAATTTCTGTTCAAGCGCCTGAGAAATTCGCTGTTTCCACTCTACATCATCAATCTTCGCCAGGATAGAGGCGATAAATCCCTGCACCACCATTGCCTCGGCTTGTTGCTCTGACAATCCCCGCGACATCAAATAGAATTTCTGTTCTGGATCAACTGGCTTGGCAGTTGCACCATGACTCGCTTTCACTTCATTCGCTTCAATTTCTAAACCTGGCACCGCATTTGCTTTTGCGTCCTTGGATAACATCAATGAATCTTGTTGGAGAAAATCATTACTATTCTGCGCATCTTTCAAAATCTTAATCATTCCGTCGAACTCAAGAATAGAGCTGCCGCCGAGCACTGCTTTAAACTCTGTTCGGCCACGCGTGTTCGGGCTGGCATGGGTCGTATCAAGTTTGAGTTTGAGATGGTCATCATTTTGGCCGAGAAAAATGCCAAACACATCCGCTTCGGCTCGATCACCGGCTAGAACTATCTCACGATCTCGTGGCTCAGTGATTGATGTGATCACAGGCACAATGTAGGTTAGTTGAACCCCCGCCGCGACTTCGTAGCAGACTGATTCTTGATCGAGGGTGTCGATCAGAGTTTGCGAGGAAGTAATATATAGAGTGCTCATTCTTGCTCAGCCCCCTCTTTCAACAAAATTACTCGACTCTCCTTGAGTGCTTGTAAACATGGCCCGATACGTTTTTTTAAACCCTCGCTCAATAACGGTAAGGCTTCTTCAGGTTTAACGAAACGATATTCGCTTACTTCATCTTCCGCTAAAGTAATATTCTTGTATTCTTCGGTCCGCACGATGCCGGCAAAGAATACAAAAATGAGTTGATCGTGTTCAGGTCGTTTATCTTTGTAGTCAATGACCAGTAATCGCAAATGCTGAGGAGCTAAACCTACTTCTTCTTGAATTTCGCGAAAACAACCTTCTAATGGAGATTCACTTTTTTCAACAATGCCTCCCGGGAGAGACCAATAGCCTTTGTAGGGTGACTTTATAAGCAACAACTCCTCTTGTTCATTCAAGAAGATCGCCGAACTAACAATGAACTTTCTAGGTACAGTCTCAGAGTTGTAGGTATTTCTTGGCATATTATTTACCAATCTCAATGTAAAATGGCTTACCGGTTGTTATTGCCTCGTGAGCTAACTTAATCCGAACTAAAAAACTATCCCAAACATATTTCTCTAACTCATCAACATGGACAAACTTATACTCCGTCGCCTCCTCTGGCTGAAGTTGTATAGCGGCAATGCTTTCTTCTGTTAGCACGCCGCCAAAAAAGTAAAACTGATAACTTTCCTCTTGAACTTCAGGCACAAACTTAAACGCGACCCCAAGGAATTGCGGAAGTTCGATAGTTATGCCTAACTCTTCTTGCGCTTCTCTAATACAAGCCTGCTGTGGCGATTCGTCTTTCTCAACTATACCGCCAGGAATTTCCCAATGTTCTTTATATGAAACCTTGAGTAACAAAATCTCATTTTTATCATTGGTAAAAATAACTCCGCCTGAAGAGTACTTTTTTGGCAATGAAGCAATATATTCAGCTCGAGGTAAAACTTTATCAGCCATATTATCTTATGCCCCCTTCTAGCATTCTGAGCCGGAATAAAAATTAGTCAATCTTCATAATACAATTACTATTGAAGTTCCTAAAACTTGAAAGATTGACACGTGCAAATCCCGCGCCATTTCCATACCCAAACCCCGTCACCCTGAGCCCTGAGGCTAGCAACGTTCCCCAGCAAACCATGCGAAGGGTCTCCCAAACCGCAAAGTCTATTAACGATCCGCGCGGCTTTGTGGTTAGGAGATCCTTCACTCCGCCCCGGGCGGATATCAGGATGACGGATTGGTGGTGGGGTAGCGCGGGTTTCATGTAGATTATTGATACATTATCCAACAATACCTTCTCTTTTACTTTCTTTTCTTCCGAGGAATCTGCTGATGAAAAATGATAACACACCAGTTACGACTATCCACAGAATAAGGTCAATAACCAGGTTAAACCATTGAATTGAACGACACAGTCCAAGCTCTGGCCCACTAAAATCACAACCTTCAGCCAAAATATACTTTAAAGGAAATTCATGCAGCACCGCTATTGCGCAGCCTAGCAATCCTAGTACAAGCCATGTGAAAAACATTTTTTTATTCATCCAACCGACCCTTCCATTTCCAACTGAATAAGTTTATTCAATTCAACTGCATACTCCAACGGCAACTCTTTCACAATCGGTTCAATAAAACCAGAGACAATCAATCCCGTCGCCGTCGGCTCATCCAATCCCCGTGACATCAAATAGAACAGCTGCTCTTCCCCAACTTTCGAGACCGTCGCCTCATGTCCTAGCGTGACATCTTTAGCCCGGATTTTCATCGTTGGGTATGTGTCGCTGCGCGAGGCCGGGTCGAGAATCAGCGCATCGCATTTTACATTCGATTTTGAACCCACCGCATTTGGCGCCATGTGGACTAAACCACGATACGATGTTCGGCCGCCATCTTTTGAAATAGACTTCGAGGTAATGATTGACGATGTTTCAGGTGCGTTATGAATTGCTTTTCCGCCAGCATCTTGATGTTGTCCTGCACCAGCAAAGGCAATCGAGAGAACTTCACCATGTGCTTTGCGACCCATGAGATAGACGCTCGGATATTTCATCGTCACCCGTGAACCCAAATTCCCATCAATCCACTCCATCGTCCCCTCTTCCTCAACTCGTGCACGCTTGGTTACGAGATTATAAACATCTCTCGACCAATTCTGAATTGTTGTATAGCGAACGCGCGCGCCTTTGGCCACAAATATTTCCACGACTGCCGCATGAAGCGAGTCACTAGCATAAACCGGCGCAGTACACCCTTCAACGTAGTGAACATAACTTCCCTCTTCAGCAATGATCAATGTCCGCTCAAACTGCCCCATGTTCTTGGCGTTGATGCGGAAGTAGGCTTGCAGCGGCATTTCAACATGAACACCTTTCGGAATGTAGACAAATGATCCGCCGGACCATGTAGCTGTGTTCAACGCGGCAAACTTATTATCATGGGCGGGAATCAATGTGCCGAAATATTTTTTGACAATCTCCGGGTAGTCACGCAGGGCGGTGTCCATATCCGTAAAGATGACCCCCTTCTTCGTCAGCGAATCAATCAACGAGTGATAAATAACTTCACTATCATACTGCGCACCGACACCAGCCAAAAACTTTTTCTCCGCTTCGGGAATACCAAGACGATCAAACGTGACTTTCATTGACTCCGGAACATCATCCCAGGTTCTTCCCTGATTTTCCACCGGTTTCATGTAGTAATAAATATCGTCAAAGTTGATCCGTGATAAGTCAGCGCCCCACGGCGGCATCTGTTTTTCCTTGAACGATTTGTAGGCAAACAATCGTTTTTCCGTCATCCACCCCGGTTCTTTCTTCCAGAGAGAAATTGCCTTAACCACATCTTCACTCAACCCCCGCGGCGTTTGCCCAACCGAAACATTCGGCATACTGAAGCCGAATTGATAGGTGTCGAGAGATTGAGTTGCGACTTGGGCTTTGGTACTCATGCGACTTCCTGATTAATATTCTTCAATACATCAAGATGGACAAAGCCCTCATCATCAAGAATATCTTTCCACTCAGGATTAACTGATTCAATCAATGCAATCTTTTTGGCTCTAGTCCAACCCTTAATCCGTTTCTCAGCGGCTATAGCTTCAACCGCACTAGGATAATACTTCGCGTACACCATTTGAGTAGCATTGTACTTTTTGGTAAAACCTTCGACCAACTTGAATTTATGTTGAACGCCTCGATTCTCCAAAAAAGCAGTTACACCAGTATATAAAACTGTGTGCCACTTGTTCGTCATGATGTACACAAAGAAGATCTTCATACTATTGTGCCGCGCCACTCTCTCCCCCAGAAACCCGTCACCCTGAGCCCTGAGGCAAGCACCGTCCCCAAACGAATCACGCGAAGGGTCTCCTTAACCGCAAGGTTAATCAATGACTCGCGCGGCATTGCGGTAAGGAGATCCTTCGTCCACTGCTGTGGCCTCAGGATGACGGATTGGGGGTGGAATTGCGCGCGAATGTTTATCATTATGATTGTACGTTTTCGTACCCCGTCTTCTCTAGCTCAACCGCTAGTTCAGCTCCCCCGCTCTTCACAATCTTCCCGCCAATCAACACATGAACAACGTCCGGCTTAATGTAATTCAATAACCGTTGATAGTGCGTAATCACTAACATCCCTCGTTCCGGTGAACGAAGTTTATTTACACCCTCAGCGACAACTTTCAGTGCATCAATATCTAATCCAGAATCTGTCTCATCAAGAATCGCCATCGACGGCTCAAGCATCGCCATCTGTAAAATCTCAGCTCGCTTTTTTTCACCGCCGGAGAAACCTTCATTGATTCCGCGGGTAATAAACTCTTCATTCATTCCCATCTCTTTGACTTTCTCTTGCATCAATTTGAAAAACTCCGGTACCGGCATTGGCTCTTTCCGTCGTGCATTGATAGCTGATCGTAAAAAGTTTCCTAAACTAACACCCGCAACTTCCTGCGGATACTGAAACGATAAAAATAATCCCAGCTTCGATCGTTCATCCGGTGGCATTGATAATATATCTTTATCTTTGTACGTCATCGTTCCGCCAGTTACGACGTATTTCGGATGACCCATCAACACTGAGGCCAATGTTGATTTCCCCGATCCGTTTGGCCCCATGATGGCGTGGACTTCACCTTCGGGCACGGTTAATGATAATCCTTTCAGGATTTCTTTGCCTTCAACGGTGGCGTGGAGATCGGTAATAATGAGATTAGACATTTTTTTGGCGGCGTAAGAACTGTTGCACTGCATCGAGTGCTGAGGGATGGAACTCTTCTGGTCTGACACTATCAACGGGTAGCCAGTCTAGAGAAGTTATTTCGGGCATACCGTGAATAGATACGATACTATCAACGCTTTGTAGTGTACAAACATAAAACGCCATAATTGCCTGGTAGGCTTCTTGCTTATGGTCGGCGTAGAGAAATGCTTCGGAAAGACAAAGTAGTTCAGCCGACTTGATTTCAATTCCAATTTCCTCCATTATTTCTCGACACAAAGCTTCCATAATCGTCTCGCCTAATTCGATTTTACCACCTGGTATCTGCCGAGTACCTGAAACACCACCAGCGAAAGTCATTAGCTTATTGTCATGGACAATAAATGCATACACGGCGGGACGGAACTGAAGCTGACTAATATCAACATCACGGTACACGCCTTCCATATTCAAGCATCTGACAGTATTCATATGGGCAATTCCTTAATTGTATGTTTGGCTAAACTCCCGTCATCGGCTAACCACACTTCCGCTTTAAACTTTTTACCGGCAATGAGCAGAGGCAACCAAACAATGTCATCAGCCCAGCATTGGTCATACGGAATTGCGTCAATCGGAAACCATTGCGGACGCATTTCTTCAGTCTCAACTGGTTCGCCGACAAACGTTTCTGTTCGATAGACGTGCACAATCCATTCAGATTCTTTCGGATCGTGGAAATGTATCTGGCCATGCGGTTGATCAAGTGTCACCGTCACGCCAATTTCTTCTTCGGTTTCTCTGATGGCACATTCAAGCATAGACTCCCCATTCTTTAGTTTGCCACCAACTCCATTCCATTTCCCTTCACCGAATCCCCGCTTCTTCATAGCCAAAAGAATTTGATTTCCTTTAAAAATATAGACTAGCGTACCTTCGGTCATGAGGTTTTTAATAACTTTTTTTGAATGCTACCTTGTTCAATCATAAATGCCTTGCGTTTCTCTTTCGGATAAATATACGGCACACCAATAACGTGATGACATTTATTGCACTGTAACCGTAGCAATGAAAACGGTGTCATGATTCGATCGAAGTACATACGCTTTAACGGACCGGGCCCATCTTTCTGATACACCGCTAGCTGCGTTTCACATTTGGCACAACTAATATTCAACAACTTCGCCTTTCCACCACGTGCTCGTCGGTACCGATCATTCTTCAATTCGTACTCCATGCTTTCTACTTAAATCTTTAATCCTAAATCTTAAATCTTCGACTTCTTCAAGCATTCCGTGCACAACCCCTGCGCAATCAACTGAGAAGTCACAATCGACTGCTGGCCAAACATTTTCCGATCGACATAATCTGGTAATGACTGACTATTGAGCTGACGTTCTTTTTTACAACGAACGCAGCGGAAAATCGCTTCGTGATAGGCATGGCCAACATATCGAGTTTGTCCGTCCAAACCTTCAATCGTCGCAATCTCCCCGTTCCGGACCAAGAAGTTTAAATTACGAAAAATAGTAGACTCAGTGCCGCCAGCCATCTTTCCGAGTTTAACCTTAATTTCGGCTGCCGTAATCGGTGCCGAAGAAAATTTAACCGCCCGGAGAACTGCTTGGCGAGTTGAGGTATGTCTAGGAATCATGGCTAATGCGAGTGACTTGCAATAACATAACTCTACCAAGTTGCCACGGTAAAGTCAATCCATGAACGGCACTGTATCACTTATTGGTTGGTCTTTTGTTCTTGATGCAGATCGGCTAATACATGTACGTGCATAAGTAAAGCGCTATTATTACCAATTCTGCCAATAAGATGCGTTTCTGGCTATCAAACTACTGCCTAGAACTCGGTTATGGTGTGCACACGCATATCACACATGATACCTGTTCGATGGACAAAGGGTGAAGGT
>JAYUIJ010000011.1:0-33541 GCA_043766165.1 Candidatus Kerfeldbacteria bacterium | reverse complement strand
AATTATGCGCCCAGCATGAATGATTCAGCCGTATTGTTATATTCAGGTAATCCTTTCAAGGCGGCTACAATTTTCGGATCCACTACTTTTGGATCAATATACCAATCCTCAAACGGATCTTCAGTGCTTGTATTGCAGACGTTACCAACGACCAATTCATATCCCAGATCCTGTAAAAACATGCGTGAAGCATCACGATTTTTTAATGATTCTTCGCGGCTTACGCTTGGATCATAGTAATCAGTTTCGTAGGTGATAACACTGAATCGGTATTTGTCCATCGGTAACTTCTTTAAACACTCAAAGGTTTGTGCTTGGGGTTCGATGTCAAGTTGAAGATAGTCAATCTGTGTCCCAAAACCTGCTTTGGCAAACGCCGCCGGATAATCTATAGCCAGCGCGTCTTGAATGATGACGGTATTTTTTCGTTTCGTTTTCTTAAATGACTTCTTGGTAGCTTCGTCAATATCGACCGAAATGCCTTTCCAATCAAACTCTTTCTCTAACAAATATGTATTGCTAATGAACTGTCCGTCCATGGCACCAATCTCTACGTACGTGCCGCCCCGTTTACCGTTGGTCATCGTTAAAGCGAACATATCTTGGTATGACTGCGAGAAATTTTTAGCAATTTTTTCTGCGCCAGGAAATTTGTGTCGTAAGCGGCTATACTTGCTGTTGTCGAAGAGGATCATAGCGGGTGCGTTAGTCGGTTAATAAGTATCTATTACTTTTTTTGAGCTTGGATTTGTTTGCGTAATCGTTTATAGTCGATCACATGTTGTTTCCACCTAGCTAGAGTCGGCAACGCATTGCGGTTATTGTGAAATCCGAACGGTGTTGGATGGGAATCGGGACAATCTTGTTCTAAGCCAAACAACGACGCCAATTCCACTGGCGCAAATTTGAGGCCAGCCGTTTCAAGCGCATCGCGATGATACACGCAAAGTATGCCGTCTTCATGAAAGAAACCAGTCCCTCCATCAGTGAAGGGGAGATGGAGGTCGTTCAAGGCGTTTAACATTTTTTTACTGCGCAAGGAAAATCCACCGTTTCCTACCCGGACATTTTTGCCACTCGGAGTGAAATGAACGTTTGGCGCCCAGGGTGGGCCGATGTAATCGTACTTCAGAAACTCATTCGTCCAACGGTGCGGACGGATAACATACGCATCGTTGTGTACAATCAAAGCGTAATCAGTCTCGATAAAATCCGCTAACCGGAAGAGTAAAAATTTACTGTAGTCATCAGTATTTGTACGGTCTTGTGATTGCAAATCTGTAGGCAAACATTGTTTGAATGTAATGCGCGGATTAGATGTTTCCGGTGGCTTGTGTGATATTACCAGGGCCTGATGAAAATCAATACCGCGCATGGATAATTCCAATGATTTGACGGCGCCGACGGTGCTGATGCCGGAGACAGAGACCGCGGTGACGTTAGGTAATTGCAGACGGGCCATAGTTAGTCTGTTTTAGAAAAAGTTTTCTTGATGCCTTCTTCGAGCGAAACTTTGGGAAGCCAGCCGGGGACGAGTTCGTATGTTTCCCAGGGAATCATCACTTCTCGCGGCCGGTACTCACGTCCGCCCCAACCAATATCCAATGTCATGCCGGTAGCTTGTTCAAAAACCTTAGCCAAATCTTTTAAGGATAGGGCATGGCCAGAACTGACGCCGTACGAATGACCTGACATTTTCCGTTCGGTGTCGGTACTGACCAAGGTCATCAGTTGGACAAACGCGTCGATCACGTTATCGATATAACTGATATCTATCAATTGTTCGCCGGGTGACATATCCAAATGTTCTTTGGAAGCACCTATTTTGGCCATTAAGTTCATGACTTTCGGTCGCGGATCATTCGGGCCAAAGGTATCGCTCAGTTTCAGCGTAGTGAAATGGATACTTGATGTTTCAATGTAGTACTGGGCAATATTGATAAATGCCTCTTTGGTGGCTGCATACAAGTTTATTGGAGAGTAGGTGGCGTTCTGATAATGTTGCCAGAATGTACCTGTATTAATAAACCACGGTGTCTTGCTAGTTACAGCAGCTTCCAGAACCTGGGTGGAAAATGTAACGTTGCTCTCTACTAATCCGGCAATATCTTCTGGCTTATGCTGGGCTAAAAACAATGAAGCTAAATGAAAAACACCATCGAATTTTTCGGCGGCCATGAATTCCGTCAATGCAGTAACCGAACCCGCATATTCAAAAACGGTAATATTTTTTTGCTTCAAGGCTGAAACATCGGTGGCTGGGCGGACAATCGCGGTCACGGAGTGACCTTCATCCTGTAGGCGAGAAGTCAGGTGTTGACCAATGAATCCGCTGGCACCTGTAATGAGTAATTTCATGCGGTTAGGCCTGGTAAGTAAACGGTGTAGCGAACTCAACTAATGTCGGGAATATCTGGTCGCGCTGCGACATGATTGGTTTGGCGACTTTCCAATCATATCCGAACGAATCAAACTTGATTCCGGCATCATGGTCAGGGGAGTACATCGTTGTTTGCAAATAGGTAACCGATGTTCCGTCAACGTGCGAATGAAAACCATGCGCGAATCCAGGCGGGATAATGACCGCGTGGCGATTTTGATCATTCAATTCAAGGGTAATATATTGACCAAACGTCGGGGAGTCTTTTCGGATATCAACAATCACGTCGGTCATCGATCCCTGAGTCACATATACAAGCTTCGTGTGCTCCATGGGCGGTAACTGGAAATGCATACCACGAATGACATCTTTTTTAGAGGTCGAATAATAACTTTCTTGCAGCTTTAAATCAAAACCAGCTTTCAGGAATGTGTCATGGTTGAAAACTTTAATGAAGTCACCGCGTTCGTCACCACGGATAATATTTTCAATCAAGAAAACTCCAGAAAGTTTGGTTGGAGTAAAGTTCATGTGATGGCCCATTCCACCTTCGCCGCCTTAGCGTCGGTAACATATGTTTGTAAGTCGTCAAGGCTCAGTACTTTGTTATTAGTGTAAAATGATTTGTACCATTCAATGGTTTCGGCAAACGTCTTCGTCGTATCCCAAATACTTTGCCAGTGTAAATCCTTTCGGGCTTTAGTTGAGTCGAGCATCAACATGCTCGTTTCACGCATGTGTGCTTCCGGCGCTTCGACGGTATGAGTAATCTTATCCCAGTGTTGCTTGGCAATATTCAGCACCTCCTCAACCGACAACGATGTTCCATCGAGCGGACCAAAATTCCAGTTATCGGCAAATTCTTTTTTGCCTTCGAGTAACCGCCAACCAAGATGCAGATAGCCACTCAGCGGTTCTAAAACATGTTGCCATGGCCGGACTGCTTGCGGGTTACGTACCGTCACAGTTTGACTTTGGCTAGCGGCTCGCATAATATCGGGAATCAATCGGTCCTGGGCCCAGTCGCCACCACCAACGACGTTACCTGCGCGAACATTCGCTAACAGGGTATGATGTCGCTGTCCGTAATCATCAAGGTTGAAGAACGATTTACGGAAGGATTGTGATATAACTTCGGCTGCACCTTTGGATGCACTATATGGATCGTCGCCACCCATCGGATCCTCTTCCGTATAACCGCGTGGAAGTTCACGGTTCTGATAACATTTGTCACTCGTAATATTAACAATCGCTTTAACATCTTCCGTTTTACGGCAGGCTTCGAGTACGTTGGCCGTGCCCATGACGTTGGTGGCAAATGTACGAACTGGATCTCGGTAGGAGGTTCGAACAATAGCTTGAGCGGCAAGATGAAAAACTATGTCTGGTTGATACTGTTTGATCGAAGTAAATATTTTTTCTTCATCTAAAATATCGCCAATCACTTCTACCATCTGTAAGTTCAACAATTCAGCGTGACTTGGGTGTGTTGGTACGCCAATGGAATACCCGATAACTTCGGCGCCCAACTCTTGTAACCACAAAGTCAGCCACGAACCTTTAAAACCGGTGTGGCCCGTTAGGAGAACTCGTTTACCTTTGTAGATGCCGCCGAAAGTAGAATCCATGTTGGCGCTACTTCCACTTCTTCCAAAACGCTTGATTTTCGCCCCACAGCGTATTGAGATGCTTCAAGTCGCGCTCAGTATCAATACATTCCCAATTATGTAGGTGCTTGTAGACCATAACTTCGCCGAGTGGGACTAGTTTTTCAAACGTCTCGTATTCTAAATCGCACAGCTCGTCTTCTGACAGGTAATCGAATAACCGTTTATCAAAGACGAAGAAGCCACCGTTTATTAAGCCCACCGAGGACTGTGGTTTTTCCTTGAAGTTCACTAACTTGCCATTTTCTTCCATAATTTCACCAAAACGTGATGGTGGATGTACGCCGGTAATAGTTAAAATTTTTCCGTGAGATTTGTGGAATTTCACTAAATCCTCAATATCAATGTCGGCTACACCGTCACCGTAGGTTAACATGTTCAAATCATCATCCATAAACTTCTCTAACTTCTTAACCCGTGATCCTTTTAACGCGTGCAGTCCGGTATCAACCAAAGTCACATTCCAATCCTGTTCATCGTGAGCGTTAAGTGGTCGAATTTTTTTTGAACCAAGATTAATCGTGAAGTCGCTAGCTCGGACATCGTAGTTGTGAAAATATTCTTTGACAACTTCTTGCTTATATCCCAAGCTCAACACAAAGTCTTTGTATCCGTAATGTGAATACATTTTCATAATATGCCAAATAATCGGCTGTTCGCCAATCGGCACCATCGGTTTCGGAATGGACTCGGTAATGTTTCCTAACCGAGTTCCAAATCCGCCGGCCAGAATAATAACCTTCATAAGCTTAGGCGTGCTGGCTTAAGAATTCATCGAACTTCAGGCAGAGATAGTCCATTTGTTCGTCTTTCAACCCATGATGCGAAGCGACCACGAACGCGTTCCGCATAATATGCTCAGTATTTGGATAACTATCCTGCGCTAAACGGTGTGGAATGTGAGTATAACCTGGTTGTTTCAAGACATTACCAGTGAATACTGGCCGAGTCTGGACGTTATTATTTTCCAAGAAGGTAACAATATCCAAACGTGTAAACGGCGCGCCGGCTTTGATGATCAATGGAAATGCTAACCATATTGTTTCCGTTTTTGGTGTTTGTTCAGCCAGATCGAAGAAGTTTTTGTATTTCTGGAAGAAGTCAAACAGTTTTTTAAAGTTTTTCTTCCGCGCTTCAGCGAACACGGGGAACTTTTTTAGTTGTTCCAAGGCGAAGGCTGAAGAAATTTCCAGCGGTAGAAAGTTATAGCCAATTTCACTGAAAATAAACTTATTATCATAAGGAATTCCAGCCAGCTCTGTCTTAAAACGATTTTCTAATAATTCTGAATTCGCTTTTTCGCCGAACAATGACGACTGACGGCCCCAACCGCGAAGCACGACGAGTCGATCAACCCAGGCCGGGTCATTAACGCAGATAATGCCGCCGCCGCCCGCGCCGTTGATGATATGCGAGCCATAAAAACTGGTGGTCGTAATGTGTGAAAATGTGCCGGTTGGTTTTCCATCGTAAGTTCCACCAAGGGTGTCGCAAGAATCTTCAATTAACCAAATTTTCTTTTCTTCAGCTAAGTTCCACAGCGCTTCCAAGTTCGGGATATTACCCATCAACGACGGAATCATTAAGGCCTTCGTTTTATCAGTAATGGATGCTTTGACTTGGTCGAGGTTGACGATGAATGTATTCGGGTCAATGTCGACGAATACTGGTACCAAACCTTTCTGAACAATCGGCGCAACCGTCGTGGCAAATGTTAACAGGGGGGTTATAACTTCGCTGCCGGCCGGTAATTGCAATATTTCAAAAGCTAACAAGTTCGCCGAAGAACCGGAGTTAACCATTACCCCATACTTTTTGCCAAACATGGCCGCAATTTTTCCTTCGAATTCCTTCGTCTTATCGCCTAGTGCAGTGTTACCTTTGAGAATATCGACCACGGCATCTATTTCCTCTTGTCCATGAACGGAAAAACCGTATGGCACGCGGATATTCGGGGTGGCTGGTGTAGGCATATCGTTGACGGACAGATGGATAATTGTGCAAAAATAACAAGAAACAATACAAATATAACGATCAAATGATACCATAATTGGCTTTTTTCGTCATCTAAGGTCGGTTTTGGCCTTGACAAATAGATGTAACTATGTTATTTTACGTGGTCACTTGTGTTTTCGGTGACGCTGTTTCGTTCCCGAGAAGTTCGTTCCTTCCCAAATCAGTGAGGTTTAAGAAATGGACACTGCTGAAAAGGATGTTCAGAAGTGGACACCGACTGCCCTGGAAACGCTCATGGCGACGACGGCTGTCCTGTCTGATGCCCTGCCGAGATCGGTCAACGCAGTCTTCATTCACGGCTCGCCCATCCGTGACGATCACCGGGACGAGGTCATCCTGAAGTATGTGGCGGGATTCAGTAACATGCCTCGCGGCGAGATGCTCGATGTTCCCTACGATCGCTACGCCGACTACGTGATTCTCAACGGCCTGACTCGGGAAGCCTGCCGGGCGAAGAACCTGGCCTACAACGGCTTCGAAGCGTGGCAGGAGACTCTGGTGAAGCGGGGTGTTTCGGAGAAGAGCATCATCATCCTGCCTCCTTCGTCCCACACCGGCGCCGAATCGCGGAACCTGCTGTTGCTGGCCAAGGAAAGGGGATGGACCAAGCTGGCCATCGCTTCCCAGCCGCATCATCAGCTCCGCTGTTTCTTGCAGATCGTGGCCCTGATGTCAGAAGTCGACTACTACCCGGCCGTCTACAACGCGCCGCCGCCGCCGATCGCCTGGAACTACCCCATGACGAAGCCGGTCATGGCGGGTGGTACGGCCATGACCGAAGATGTGATGGGCACGTTGCCTGATCACATCGCGGCCGAGATGGAGCGGATCGTCATGTACGCTCAGCCGCTGGTCGATGGTGGGCCGAAGTACACCCGTAACGCCAACTTCCAGGAGATGTTCGAGTACCTCGACCGTCGGGCGAAGATGTAGTCGAATCGCACAAAACACAAGTCCCACGATGCAATCGTCGTGGGACTCTTTTTTATCCAGCACCACTTTCAAAGATACTCTTGTTGCAGTCCCAAGAGTACCATTTGGTTCATTGTGTGTTCATGTAGTAAGCAACCATTGAAAGTGGTGCTGGATTTATCCCGTCTCACCCTCAACGATTACCTAGGTTATTAAGATACTGTAAAGAAAACTAGCACTCGTCTTATAAGAACAAACACTTCATTGAAAGTGGTGCTGGATGTATTTCAACGAAACTATTCTACTTGGGAAAACTTGAAATCCACGACGTAGTCCGTCGCATTTGCGTCAGGATCAGCGCGGAAATTATACTTCTTATTATCCGTTTCGATGTTGAACGAGGTCGTGCGTTCCATATGGTCGCGGTTTTCGCCGTCGATGAGAAAATCCAAATTCACTGTATACAAACCCTCGACAAAGTTCATCGGGCCGGTTTCACAAATGACGTCGCCGGTGGTGGTGAGTGGGGCGGTAAAGGTATCGGCAGTCACTGTGCTATCTAAACGGGCTACCAAGACTTTTGAGGTACTGCTGAGCACCGATACAATCACTTGGGCTTTAGCGATCGGTTTAGCAAAATCACTACTGTAAGAAACTTTAAATCGTAGCGCATCACCGCTTTTAATTTTAGTTGAGTCGTTGGTATTAGTGACTTGGATATCGGTAAATCGGATTTCGCCCACGTCGCCGCGTTCGCTAAGTTCCGGGTTGATTGACGGGCGGGTTTTGTCGGCCATGTACTGATCAATAACCTCTTTTGTGTCGCCCATGTGTTTAATCTGTCCATGTTCCAGGGCGATCGTTTTGGTGCACAAATTTTGGATGGCAATCAGGTTGTGACTAACAAAGATGACTGTTCGGCCGCCAGTTTTAGTGATATTTTCCATTTTTTCAATACATTTCTTCTGAAATTCCGCGTCGCCGACGGCTAAGACTTCATCAACAATAAGAATATCAGGATCCATGTGGGCGGCAACGGCAAAAGCCAAGCGAACGTACATGCCAGACGAGTACCGCTTAATTGGCGTGTCAAGAAACTTCTCTACTCCGGAGAATTTTACAATGTCATCAAACTTCTCGTTAATTTCTTTATTTTTCATTCCGAGAATAGCGCCATTCAAGAAAATATTTTCTCGGCCGGTCAGTTCAGGATGAAAACCAGTGCCGACTTCAAGTAATGACGCAACCCGGCCACGAATCTTGATTTCACCTTCGGTTGGATCCGTAATTTGTGAAAGAATTTTCAGGAGGGTCGATTTACCTGAACCATTCGCTCCAATCAAGCCAATCGCTTCGCCTTGTTGAACGTTAAAAGATACATCTTTCAATGCCCAAAAATCTTCTTTTGTTTCCTTGGCGCCTCGTCGCAAGTTGCGAAAAGGTTTCTTAGCAAACTCAGTCACAATATCGCGCAATGTTTCATACGGCGGACGATGCGACAAAATATATTTTTTGGAAATATCTTTAACTTCAATGATTGGCTGCTTCATAGGAAATTACGCGATATCAGCGAAAATACGCTCGGTTTTCTTGAAGTAGAAAATGCCAAAGGTAAAGAGACTAATGCCAATCGCCGCCGATAATAACAGCAGAGGGACATTTACCGGTTTGTCACCAACTATGACTGCTCGGGCCGCCTCGATCACGCCAGCCATTGGGTTTAGACCAAGTAACCATTGGAATTTTGCCGGTACCAACGTCGTCGGATAAATAACGGGCGTGACGAAGAATAATGTCTGAATAAAAAACGGTAGTGCTTCGCGAACGTCACGATAGCGAATGTTAATAGCAGCTAGTAATGAGCCAAAACCTGAGGCTGATAAAAAAGCTAGGAAGACTAAAACGGGGAGTAACAAAATGCCGATGGTCGGGGCGAAGTGGTAGTAGACCATTAAGCCAATTAAGACCACGAAGGCTAACCCAAAATCAATTAATGGCGTAATCGTTGCCGAGAGCGGTAAGAGTAAACGCGGGAAATAAATTTTTTTGATAATACCTTCGTTGGACAACAGCGAGTTACTGGCCCCGGTTAAGGAAATAGAAAAATAATTCCAAAACAATAAGCCGGAATAAACGAAAATTGGGTACGGGACGCCGTTTGACGGAATCTTGGCCAGCCCGCCGAAAAAGACCGAAAAAATAATCATCGACAAAAACGGCTGTAAAATCGCCCAGACGACCCCGATGGCCGTTTGTTTATACCGAACTTTAATATCCCGCCAAGCGAAAATATAAAAGAGTTCGCGATAGAGCCACAGCTCTTTGAGATTAATCGCGGACCACCCTTTTTTGGGCTTGATGGTGAGGGTAAATGATTGGTCGGACATGAAGATAATGTCAGGCTAGAATGAGGACTGACAAGAAATGTAGTCTACAACATTTAGCATAAAATGTCACGTTTTGCTTGTACTTGGACGTTGACGAAGGGTGGCGAGCGCTTGCTGTACCAACTGCCGATCAACCGGGCCAATCATATACCGCCAAACAATAATGATGTACCCAAGGAAGAACACTAACGCTGAAGTTTGGGTGGCAGACTTTGGTGTGTGTACTAGTATTGGTAGCAACACCAGAATGCCTCCCACTACGTTGAGGATTATGACGCCGCCCAGTTCCTTCGTCCACACGTACAACTTATATCGTCGGACGAAAAGGGATAACATGAGCGTGGCTAAAACTTGTGTGGTGAGACTGGCTGCCGCCGCGCCCCATACACCAAAACGCGGAATCAGTACTAGCGCTAAAACAATAGTACAGAGCGCAACCAAAGCGTTCCGTGGTACAACCGCCTGCAAATCTTGCTTGTATTGAGGTATGGTCCAAGCTGTAACAAATATTTTGTTCGTGGTCGAGGCTAACAATAATATCGGGACGAGAGCCGCAACTTGGATGAAGGATGTACCATACGCTAACCGCACAATGTATGGACTGATAACGTAACTAAGAATGACCAGCGGCAATAACAGCAGGGCAACATATTTAGCACATAGTCGAACAATCAATTGAACTCGCGGCCAGTCATTTTTGGCCACTAGTTCGGCCAGTATAGTTGAAAATACCGTTAACAGTGGATCAAGCGCTCCGGTAATAGTTATAGACAATGTATAGGCGATACCATAAATCGCCAAATCATGGCCATGTTGGAACTTTCCCAGAAAAAAGAAAATAGACTTATCCCAAATAACAACCGTTAATAGAATATTGGCGTAGGCCCAACCCGAAAATTTTAACAATGTTGACCAGGCGGCCAGTCCGGACCACGATCGGGTTAGCTGGAACAAAATGTCGCGTGCGGTCCAGAGATATACGACGAACAGTAATCCGTTGGCAATGCTGAGCATGATTAACAAACCAAACAGTTGCCAATGCATCAGGGCAGTCGCCACTGCTCCGATCAAGGCTAACCCTTGACCGAGAATAATAATAATCGTGGCGGTTTTGAAACGTTGGATGGAAACCAAGAGAGTCGAACAAAAGGCGTTCACGACGTTCAACAGTAACGGCACGATGTTCAGTAGTAACAGGGTCGTGAATGTACTTGGCGAAAACGAGACAAAGCGGTGCCATTGCCAGGCGAGGGGAATAAGCACGATCGCGCCGACGCCAACAATCACCAATTGGGCCACGGCTAGTTGTCTAGTAATCCAAGCAGCCTGCGATTGTTGGTCAGTAAAATACAATTTCGGTACCCATGTTTGGATAGTAGTTAAAATACCGAAATTTATAACTAATAAAGCCGAGGTCGAAAACCACGACAAATAGGCGAGCAGACCATATTTTGATGGACCTAAATAACGCGACAGGATAACTGAAATCGCGATCGCGCTGATAAAAGTAACGACAAATTGGAGTACAGTCCAAACGCTCCCAAAAACCGTTGTGGTTAAGTAACTTTTTTGTGGGCCTGATACTATATTGCTATCCATAGATGGCTATGATCGTAAACCTAAGGATAGGTTGTTGGCTGACAACTACTTCGCTTGATGATCGATAAACCACGCCAAGGTTGAGGTCACGCCGTCACGAATATTAACTTTGGCTTTCCAACCTAGACTAGTGGCCTTCGAAACATCTAAGAGTTTACGCGGCGTGCCGTCCGGTTTGCTGCTGTCCCAGACAATTTCGCCTTGATAGCCAACCACCTCTTTCACTAATTCGGCATAATCCTTAATGCTAATATCTTCGCCGGTACCGATATTAACAATTTCGGGATCATCGTACGTATTCATAAAATGTAGACAGGCGGAGGCTAAATCATCTACATGCAGGAACTCTCTTTTTGGTGAACCGCTGCCCCAGACAGTAACAGTTGGTTCGTTATTCTGCTGAGCATCGTAGAATTTTCTGAGTAGAGCCGGAAAGACGTGCGATGTTTCTAAATCGAAGTTGTCATTTGGACCATACAAATTGGTCGGCATGACCGAAATGAAATTATCGCCGTATTGTTTGTGAAATGCTTGGCACAAGAGGATGCCCGAAATTTTTGCCGCCGCATATGGTTTATTCGTCTCCTCTAATTTTCCATCTAGAAAATATTCTTCTTTGATGGGTTGCGGACAATCGCGCGGGTAAATGCAGCTGCTGCCGAGAAAAAGCAATTTTTTCACCTGTGCATCATGCGCGCTTTTTACGATATTATTTTGGATGGTTAAATTTTCGTAAATAAAATCGGCACCAGCAATGTTGTTAGCATGGACACCGCCAACCTTAGCTGCTGCCAGAAATACGTAATCTGGTTTTTCCGCCTGGAAAAATTTCTGAACCGCTGGATAATCCATCAGATCTAATTCTTCTCGTGTACGGAAAATAAGGTTAGTGTAACCAGCTGTCTGTAAAGCTCGCATAATTGCCGAACCGACCAGTCCACGATGGCCGGCGACGTAAATTTTATCTTGGGGATTCATCATGGGTTATTTGGCAGCTTCTTTAATTACGTCGGCCTCAACCATAATCTTGACCAATTCTTTGAAGGTTGTCGGTGGAACCCAGCCGAAGGCTTGTTTCGCTTTCGTCGCATCGCCGATCAGTAAATCAACTTCCGTCGGACGGAAATATTCCGAATCAATTTTAATAACCACATTGCCCGTTTTTGAATCAACTCCTTCTTCTTGGACACCGGATCCGCGCCATTCAATCGTCATGTCGAGTAATTTTCCAGCTTCTTCAACAAATTCACGAACGGAATGGGTTTCGCCAGTTGCAATCACATAGTCATCAGCAGTTGGTTGCTGCATCATCAACCACATCGCTTCGACGTAGTCTTTGGCATAACCCCAGTCGCGTTTGGCATCAAGATTACCGAGGTACAACGTTTTTTCTTTACCGGCTTTAATTCGAGCTAACCCACGGGTAATTTTACGGGTTACAAATGTTTCGCCGCGGCGAGGGGATTCATGGTTGAATAAAATGCCGTTGCAGGCGAAGATGTTATAGCTTTCACGATAGTTAACCGTAATCCAGTAACCATACACCTTAGCCACGCCGTATGGGCTTCGCGGATAAAACGGAGTCGTTTCTTTTTGTGGGACTTCGAGTACTTTGCCGTACATTTCGCTTGAAGAGGCTTGATAGAATTTTGTTTTGCCACGGGTACCGCGAATAGTTTCTAAAAGTCGGGTCACGCCAAGTGCGTCAACGTCGCCGGTAAACTCTGGCATGTCAAAACTAACACGGACATGACTTTGTGCGCCAAGGTTATAAATTTCGTCTGGAGCAATATGTTCGATTAAACGAGCGACGTTTGAAGAGTCGGCTAAATCTCCATAGTGGAGAAAGAGCTGCCGGTCAGCAACGTGCGGATCTTGGTAGATGGCCTCAAGTCGACCGGTATTAAATGACGATGATCGGCGGATAAGACCGTGAACCTCGTATCCTTTAGCTAACAATAATTCTGACAAATAGGATCCATCCTGTCCGGTAATTCCGGTAATAAATGCTTTTTTCATAATCAGCGGCAAGGCAAGTCACTCAAATATGTTTCGAAAATCGCCCTTTAGTATACTGTTTGCCCAGCGGACTGTCAAAATCCAAGTCTCACAAAGTATAGAATGTTTTCTTTCCGGCCGGAGTACGGTATACTTATAGGCATGCGATTGACATTCTTTCGACAACGTCCGCATTTAGCTGTGATGGTATGCAAGGCAATTTTGCTGGCGGTGCCTTTTTTTGTACTTCTGAATCTGCTCAACAACCACTTTTTCTTTACGCCGTCACTGCGGTATAGCTATCGGCCCGGTCAAAAAGGAAATGTCATTTATCTGCCCACCGCGGCATCGGTCATTCAGACGGCCGATAAAAATTTGCGTTGGCGATTAACGACAAACTCTCTACCATTTACGGTCACTATACCACGCCTGATTGACGCAATTCATCTTCGTCTGCGACTCAGTCCTGGTACACAGCCATACGTCGCTTTGGTCGCGAACGGTTATAAAGGTTCAGAGTTGTCAATTATCGCTTCTTCGGCGGTCTTAGATGCCCTCGATTGGAAACATGTGACCACCGGCAATGTCACGCTCTGGATGCGTGCGTCACATCCGCCGGCTGTGACTCCCACCACCAATACAAAAAATATCAACCAAGCCCCGACTCTGCCCGCTCAACCGATCACCCAATATTCAAGTGTCGCTGATTTTTTAGCTCATCCGCCGGCAGATATCCGAACAGTCGGCACGGTCGGACTTGATCATATGAGCGTCACGCATCTGCCGACCTACCAACCGAGCGCGTCGCCTATAACTTTTGCTCACGCGTTTCGTGGTAGTCATAAAATTTATGTCTATGCTGCTCACGAAACAATTAGGTTTGCCTTGGAAAAAATTGACCTCAACCGTCAAAAAGGTGGCGATGAATTAGTCATGCGTATCGCCCGAGCTGACCAAATTCGTGGGACATCACACCATTGGCTACAAACAGTAGTCATTCCTGATGATGGGATAATTGATGTCTTAGGTAGTCACGGCAAGATACAAACTGCAACACTCACCCTGCCAAATGATCAACCAGGTGCGTATATCATCGACATTGCAACGACTAACGATGTTGTCTTTCGTAACATCGTTAGTAATCAACATCTCCTTTCATTTGCTAACCGTGTCTCATTCGCTGATGGTCCAGCCTATGGTCAGACCAATTTTTCAGCGATTGATCTACGAGCGACGAGTAGCACACTTAACTTTATCGCCAACCACGACTTGGGGAAACAAGACATTCTCGTTAATGGAAAAAAAGTAACCGTTCAAGATGTTAAAGTAAATCATCAGCAAACAGGACTAACAAGCGAAACGGCGGTAACAATTCCCAAAGGTGATCTAGATATTCGAGGGGATGGTTTAATTGCTATTGCCCCGGCTTTCCTTATTCCCGATGGCGCTCAAGCGGTTGATGTCACCAGTTCGCCAAATCTCAATGCAATTGATTACATTGTCGCTGAATATGTACCACAATCGACCGGACGGGATGTCGTTGAGCAAACGTATACCTTCAGTGATTTAGGTCTAGCCGGAAAAAATGTAACCTTTTCTATTGAAGCACCAAATATGCAAGCCACCGGCGCGACGCTGGGATTAGATTCAATTGAAGCGACCTTAATCCGCGGGTCATTTCCCTGGCATAAAGTCTGGGGAAAAATAACTGGCTTCTTCGGCCTAAAACAATAGTCATGAAAAAAATAACTTTTTCTATTCCCTGGCCGCTCAGTCCAAAAGAAACACGAGAAATTATTACGTTTGCGTTCCAAGTTTTTTTAGTGATGTATGTTGGACTGTATGTTTTAGAAAGTATCAATCCAGGTTTTGTTACTCTTTTTATAGCCTTACCCCATCTGTTATGGATCACGGTTGGCATCGGTATACTGGCGACTATCTGGCCATCCATTGTGCCGGCGGCTCGAACAAAAACCCGTCAACCAATCCGTCCGCAGTCACTGATTTGGATGGTGGCACTAGCAATCATGACCATGTTGGCTGTCTGGTATCGGGCTCATAGTATTGGTTGGCCAATTCTCCTGTTTGCACCGTTGAGTGGCTTGCTGGTCTTCGGTTTATGTTTCTTAGTGTATGTTGACCGTGACGAAAACCAAGCCACTAGCACCTAAACACGAGCGTTGGTTTGCTTCCAACGTTCAAGATAGTACACATCCGTCGCGCCTATTTTTTGGTACAGTTACCTTCTTGTCAGTACTCTGGTTAAGCGGGACGCTGTGGTTATCGAGTATGAATACGATTGTCGGATCGCCCGACGAAGCGGCCAACGAACTATTCATGCAGCACTTAGCTGAGAGTGGACAATATCGTATTTCAACACATGTCTCAGTAGCAGTCCTCAAGTACATTCATCCACGTAGTATGATGACCACCGGTCAAACACTTGCGCCGGTCAGTTTTCTAGGTTTTGTACAAGTAGGCGCCTTGGTGATTCGTGTTTTTGGCGCGGGTGCTGAACGAGGATTAAATCCAATTCTTGCTTTCATTGGTCTGTTTGCGTTGTATAGAATTTTTCGTAGATTTTGGACTCGGTGGTGGTCACTGCTCGGCGTAGCACTGTTAGCGGTCCACCCGGCATTTTTTTCGTACGCTACCATCCCATATCTGCACAACGGCTCCTTTGTTTTTACCTTGATGATTGCGGCGTGGTGTATGTTGCGACTACTTGAACGACCAAAAAGTTTCTCGGCTATCGTGGCTGGTGCAGTTTTTGGTATAGCCATACTTTTTCGGCCAATTGAAGGGTTGTGGCTTGTACCTGCAGCGCTTCTGTTAGTAGCTGCGCGACGGTTATGGCGTGAACTAATTATCTTTGGGGCGGCAACTATTGTTATCCAACTTCCATGGCTGTTAGCTGACCAAGCCGTATACGGTTCGTTGCTCAGTACGGGGTATAGTATCGGTGAAAGTATTGATGATAGTATCGGACCCAGTAGTGTCTTTACTCCACTAGCAAAAGTTCTGACCCCAGTTGGCGGTCACTGGTCCTGGCACTGGCTATCATCGGTCTGGTGGTATTTTATTTTGTTCCTACCAACCTGGTCGGTCATGTCGTTTGTGGCGCTTGGTCGATACTTTCAACGGAAATATTCTACCATCAGTAAAGCTGTAAAACTTTCCGTCTTAAGTTTAATTGGAATTTTTCCATTGGTTTATTACGGCACATGGAATTTGTATCAAAATACACCAGCCAGCGTCAACGGGGCGCTAGCTTCGTATGTGCGTTACTGGTTACCGCTCTACGTCTTAATGACACCGGGTGTCGTGATTGTGCTACGGCTGATTCAGCGGCGCTGGTTAGTTCTCCTGGTCGAAATTATTCTCGCCGGATCGCAAATCATCACCATCTGGTCGCAGCCAGTGGCCGGACTACGATCGAGGTTGCAAGCCAACAAAAAATATAGCCAACAGCGAGCATTTGTATTGGGCGCCACGCCGCCGCAAGCTATTATCATTGCCGGTCCATCCGATAAATATTTCCAAGACCAGCGTGTATCTGCTTTCCGCTTACCGCAAACGGAGACAGATTGGCAGGCGCTACAGGCTTTAGTCGCCCAGTGGCCAGTGTATCTTTTAGTTCAGCCCGGACAATATCAGATCAGCGATGTTCAAACGACCGCACTCCAACATCATCTCCGTCTTGATCTGTCGGCACAGCACAGTGGCGACCAACTGTGGTTATTGAATACGACTCTATGAACGGATCACGACTACTGCTTACAGTAACCATTACTTTCTGGATGTTTATCGTCGTTCTGATCGCGCGAACGCAAATGATTGGTACGAGATCAATCACATTGCATTGGCATAATCTCAGTCAACCGACCACGACCTTCCATTGGACAAAGACTCCCGAGACGCGGCCAGTTCGTCTTGGCGCTAATGAATCACGGACGTTTAATATTACCGTTCCCCGAGCCTTTGATCGTGCATTGTTGCTGATTACTTCGACCCCTGGCGACGGGGTCGTCACCGCCGTTGTGAATACAAAAAATGCATCAACTCTGCAAACGGCGACCACGACTGCTGGGCAGGTATTAACCGTGCCAATTACCTGGCAAGATACAGCAGTGGCCACGCGATCATTCTCAGTCCGGTTGAGTGCAGCTACCGCGGCCATAGAACTTCAGACTATATCTCTAACGCTTGTTCGGCCATGAAACGCCTAACGGACATGACTATAGCCGTGAACATTGGGGGGTTAGCTATCCTTGCGGCACTAGAAAGTTGGCGCCCGGGCAGTGTTTCAGCCGGGGTGAACAGTGGTTACGTTTGGCTAGTCAGTACTGCCTTACTCCTATTAGTCATCAAGCACAGCAGAACAAAGTAACAATTAGCTTACCAATGTATAGCCACTAAGCGTGGGATTTTTTCGTCGGTTTGTACAACCAAGACTCGTTGCTCTACGTCGACGCCTAAGACAGAAATACTCTCGTCAAATCGTCGTTCAAGCAGCGTGCCGCGGCCTTGGCGACTACTAACACTGGCAATCCGAATAAGATGATCGTCAGCAGTCATCAGGAGATGATACGGGACCAGCCATTGACTAAAGAGCGGTGGTGTTGTTCGATCAACGAGCAGGGTATTGCCGTCAGCATTGCGAGTAATAATATCATTGCCTCGTAACCAAATCGGTGGTTGGTTATTCTGCTGATCCCATAGTTGATCAACCGTGCCTAAACTATGGGTGGTAATTTGCGTACCTAAGGTGTTCGGCTGGATTTCAACTACTTCATGTGTCGTAGTGTTTTCTGCAAAAACTCGGGCGGTTGGTTCGGAACGAAGTATCCACTCGCTAGGCCAACTGACTACCGCGTCAGGTACAGCCTGACCAAATGTTTTTTGTCGGGCCAGGTGAGTTTCATTATTACTATACTGTGTTAACCAGATCGTATCTCCCTTGACCGTGAATGAATCAGCGATGCTTAATTGCTCGGTCGCATTTTTTAAAGCATCAAAACGGACAATGTGACCGTCGACTAAGCCGTAAAACAGTGTGTCCGCATTGTCGCCCCAGTGCATTGATGCAGGCGCCGGCACTTGCCAGACATGATCAGCCGTGGAGCGATTCACGACGGCAATTTCTGTAGTACTTGTAAAAATACTCAACTGGCGGTTTGGGCTAATCAACACGCTTGTAGGTTGCCATGGCAAGAGGGTATGCGTTTGATTCGTGCTTGGCCAGACTTCATATACATCCCACTCCGCGGCTCGAGGTTGGACACTGTAGATGACTCGTTGATCTGCGGCAGCAATAAATTGTTGATCGGTATCAGTGGTTTGATAGGTGACGCTAAAAGTAGCTGGAAATAAAACAACCGGTCCTAATGTCTGACCGCCACCGGGAGTAACTTTAACATCTCGATGCCAGACCCCGTAACCGGATTTTTGTAGTTCAATGGTGTAAGTACCGGGGGTGAGGTGGATGAGGCGCTGCGGCGTTTGTCCATGCAGAACGCCATTCACAAAGAGGTTGGCTTTCGGTTCACTAGATATGTAGATAGCACCCGTTTTGGTTAACCCCGAATGCCAGCCCGACCAGCGATAGCCACTCGTCCACAAGACAATCGCCGGCGCGCTAATAGCGAACAGCAGAATGGCGAGGGTTGAATATAAACGACGAGCGCGGTGGGTCATAAGGCGCGTTGACGACGACAGTTTTGACTGGTACGATACATGAATCGTGGCCCCATAGGTTCACGCAGTCTACCACGTTCACCAACCCACGTCACCATCTATGTTCTCTGTCACGGGCGGGCGACCGCTCCATGGTACTGTTACCCTTTCAGGTGCAAAAAACGCCGCTAACAAAATTCTTTTAGCGACCATGCTCAGTGACGAGCCCTCAACGATTGATAATGTACCGTTGCTTGGGGAAACCGATATCGCTGCCGAACTCATTTCAAGCATTGGCGGTCGCGTTGATCGAGACGGCCATCGTTGGAAAGTAACAACCAGCACTATTGCGCGGAATACGGTCCCCGAGTTGAGTCGAAAAAATCGTTTACCGATTTTGGCCTTGGGAATTTTAGTCAACCGTACGGGCCATGGTGAGGTTCCGGTAGTCGGCGGGGATATGATTGGCGCGCGGCCAGTAAATTTTCATCTCGACGCACTCAAAGCTATGGGGGCGGAGGTTGAAATAACACCCTCCTCATTTCGGGCTAAAGCAAAACGGTTACACGGTACAACCATAACATTGCCGTATCCCAGCGTGGGTGCGACTGAGACGATTGTTTTAGCGGCAGTCTTAGCTGAAGGCCGAACCTGCATTCGTAACGCTGCGACTGAACCAGAAGTCGTTGATTTGTTGCAAATGTTGCAAACCATGGGAGCGATTATTGAACTTGGAACAAATCGAACGGTCATTATTGATGGCGTGGAAAAACTTCACGGCACCACATACCGGATTATTCCTGATCGAATCGAAGCCGCCTCGTTCGGCTGTTTAGCCTTGGCTACCAAGGGTGATATTTTTGTTGAGGATGCGCGCCAACAAGACCTCGTCACATTTTTGACCACCATCCGCCGAATGGGTGGCGATTTTGAAGTTTTACCAACGGGCATTCGATTTATGCGCCGCGGTACGTTGCACGGTGTCCAGGTTGAAACTGACACGCATCCGGGCTACATGACCGATTGGCAGCAACCATTAGTGGCCGTTATGACACAGGCTGAAGGGGAGTCAACCGTGCACGAAACTGTCTATGAAGATCGATTTGGGTACATTAAGATGCTGAATGCGATGGGTGCGAACATTGAGGTCAGTGCCGACTGCTTTGGAACATTGCCGTGTCGTTGGCATGGTCAAGGATGCATGCACAGTTGTCGTGTTATCGGCCCAACCCAATTGCAAGCTGCAGAAATTGTCGTGCCCGATATCCGCGCCGGCATGGCTCATCTTATTGCCGCCTTGATTGCTAACGGCACCTCAACCTTGACCGGCACTGAACATCTTGATCGAGGATATCAGGATCTGGTCGCTCGCTTACAAACGCTTGATGCAACTATTGTTCGAAAAAATTCATGACCCAAAAACCTAACTCTCGTGTCTTTGGTATTATCGTTTTGCTCTTGCTGGGTTTCGGCACGGGTGTCTATGTGACAGCCGTTGGTCAGCAAGCTGGTTCATCAACCACACTCTCAGCCGCCATTGCCAGTCTCAAACCACAACCAAAAGGCGCTGATTTTCAGCAACTTCAAGATGTTTGGGATCGGCTGCATCAACAATATGTCAACGCCAATATTAATGATCATAATCTCTTAGAAGGTGCATTAACGGGCTTAGTCAGTGGCCTAGGTGATCCATACTCGACCTATCTTTCAGCCGATTCGGCCAAAAAGTTTGAAGATGAATTGAGTGGCACCTTTGAAGGTGTGGGTATGCAACTTGGCTATAAAGACAAAAAAATTGTGGTCATTGCGCCGCTCCCAAAATCACCAGCCGAAAAGGCGGGATTACTAGCGGGAGATACTATTATCACCGTGGACAAAAAAGATGTGTCGACTATGACTCTAGACGATGTGGTGAATACTGTTCGCGGAAAACAAGGAACATCGGTGACCTTGACTATCCAGCGGGCGAAAGAGGATACGGTCCGGTCTTTTACTCTGACGCGAGAAAAAATTATAGTGGCGTCGGTGGAAGGAAAAGTAACTGAGCATAATGGCAAAAAAATTGGCGAATTCACGGTTAACAGTTTCGATAAAGATACTGGTCATGAATTACGAGCCAAAATGAATAGTCTCAATGCGACCTCACTCGATAGTATCCTGATTGATGTTCGCAACAATCCAGGTGGATACCTTGATCAGGCAGTTGACGTCGGTAGCATTTTTATTCAAAGCGGCATTATCGTTTCAGAAGTTGACCGTAATGGAAAACACAAAAATTTTGATGCCCTAGGCAATGCGACCATGGCTGATAAAAAAGTGGTAATCCTGGTTAATGGCGGTAGTGCTTCGGCTTCAGAAATCGTCGCCGGCGCCCTGCAAGATTCCGGTCACGGCACAATTGTTGGGACGCAGACCTTTGGCAAAGGCTCGGTTCAAGATTACGAAACGCTGGATGATGGTTCAAGTTTGAAGTTGACGGTTGCTAAATGGTTTACCCCAAAAGGTCGCTCCATTTCTGATCACGGTATTACTCCAGACGTAGTAGTAGCCGCGCCAACGGATGCTACGGCTGACAGTACGCTCGATCCACAACGCGACAAAGCACTTGATATTTTAAGTCCAGCGACAGCCTCATGAAAGTTCAATTACTCAAACCAGTTGCGGGAATCGGACGAGCAGGAGAAATCGTTACGGTTGGCGATGCACATGCCCGGAATTTTCTGTTGCCAAAAAAGTTAGCGGTGGCGGCGACGACGAAAGTTGTGCATGACCATCAACATCATCAAGCCCAGACACAGCAGGCAATCGCTCAGCATCAGACGGACATTCAGGCGCTGATAGTCAAGCTTCAAGGCCAAACCGTACCTATGAGCGGAAAAGCAAACCCACAAGGAAAACTCTTTGCTTCAATAAAAGCTGAAGCGATTCGTCAACAACTTGAGCATCAATTCCATCTCAAGATTAATCGTTTTCGAAGTCAACCGGATCATGTAAAAACCGTCGGCCAACATCAACTGAATGTCACCATTGAAGATGTCCCGCCATTTCCATTAACTCTCGATATCACCAATGGCTAATAAACCACGATATATTTTTGTTGTCGGCGGTGTATTATCAGGTTTAGGTAAGGGCATTGCTGTCTCTTCCATTGGCTTACTGCTAAAAAGTCGCGGCTATCGCGTAGCAGCCATGAAAATCGATCCCTACATAAACGTTGACGCCGGAACCATGAATCCAACTGAGCATGGTGAAGTATTTGTCACCGCTGATGGTTTAGAAACCGATCAGGATATCGGTAACTACGAACGTTTTCTTGATGTCACATTGACCCGCCATGATTACATGACCACTGGCCAGGTCTATTTATCAGTCATTGAACGTGAACGGGCGCTAGGATACGGTGGAAAATGCGTCGAAGTAGTGCCACATGTTCCTGAAGAAGTCATTCATCGGATTACCACGGCGGCCCGCGTCAATAAATCGGATATACAGTTAGTTGAAATTGGCGGCACAGTTGGTGAATATCAAAATATGTTGTTCCTGGAAGCAGCCCGGATGATGCATCTCCGGATGCCGGGCCGAGTCCAATTTATTTTACTGAGCTACTTACCGGTTCCTGGCCAGCTCGGCGAAATGAAAACCAAACCGACGCAGTACGCCGTCCGGACATTGAATGCGGCCGGTATTCAACCAAACTTTATTCTTGGCCGCGCTGCGGAGCCGCTCGATGGACCGCGCAAAGAAAAATTGTCCGTTAATTGCAATATGCACCCGGGCGATATTATTTCCGCGCCTGATGTGAAAAATATTTATACCGTACCCTTAAATTTTGAACGTGAACGTCTGGCGGAAAAAATCCTCGTTAAATTCGATCTGCCCGCCAAGAAAAAAGATTTAAAAGACTGGAAACGGATGGTCAGTCATTCAGCTTCGTCGGTAAAACCACTGCGCGTCGCCATCATTGGTAAATATTTCACCACCGGCTCGTTTACATTAAGCGATTCGTACGTATCTGTAATTGAAGCAATTAAGCATGCTGCATGGTCATTGAAACGACCCGTTGAAATTTCTTGGTTGAATGCCGAACAGTATGAACGCGACCCAAAAAAACTCCACGAGCTTGACACGGTTGACGCGGTCATCATCCCAGGTGGATTTGGGAGTCGGGGAGTTGAGGGAAAAATTGCGGCTTTGCAGTACGCCCGAACTAAAAAAATTCCTTGCTTAGGATTATGTTACGGGATGCAATTAATGGCCGTTGAATTTGCTCGCCATGTCCTCCGCTGGCGTGAAGCGAACACGACTGAAGTTAATCCAAAAACACCAAAGCCAATTATTGATATCTTGCCGGAACAAGAATACTTACTCAAAGAGAAACATTTAGGCGGCTCAATGCGGCTTGGTGCTTACTCGTGCCGTCTTATTCCAAACACGAAAACTGCGGGGGCTTATGGAAAACGAAAAATTGAAGAACGCCATCGTCACCGCTATGAGTTTCAAAACATCTATCGTGAAGCCTTTGAGAAAGCGGGCATGATTGTGGCCGGTGAAGAACCGCAACGAAAGTTAGTAGAAATTCTAGAACTGAACGATCATCCCTGGTTCGTCGGAACACAGTTTCATCCGGAATTACTGTCGCGCCCGCTCAGTCCACATCCGTTGTTTGTGGGCTTATTGAAAGCGGGTCTATCGAAGAAAAAGAAATAACAACAACCCGCCAGAGCGGGCAGTTGTTATGAAGCAGAATTTATGCCTGAACGTGGACGTACCGTCGTTGCGTTCGCTTGCCGTTGAAGCCGATTTTAGTACGAGTTTTGATGGCCACAATACCAGTTGCTGTAGCAAACAAGGTGTCGTCACCGCCGCGAGCCACATTATCACCTGGAATGAATTTTGAACCACGTTGACGAACAAGAACAGCTCCGGCGCGGGCGCGTTGGCCGTCGAAAAGTTTAACGCCAAGTCGTTTGCTGTGGGAATCGCGGCCTAATGCTGTGGAGCCGCCGGATTTAGTGTGAGCCATGGGTCAATGACAATGCTTGAAGATGCGCCAAGAGCGCGGGAATAAGTATACCGACAACGAGAAAGACTGTCAACCTGGTCCGACCGGATCAGCCCATAAAGCACCTAGAAGATAGATTATTGGCCGGTTGTATCACCTTGGTACGTGATCGGCGGAACAGAGGTGGCGGCTGTTGGTTGATGATAGCTTTGTAATCGTTTAATGAGCTGCAAACGCTGACTTTCATTCACCCGAAGCTGTTTGGCGCTAATACTGTTTCCCGCGAGCACTTTATCGGCATACTGGGTCCAACTTTCCCATAAACTTATGGCATTCCAGAGTAGGCCAATAATTAAAGCGATCAGCAAAACGTGGCGTTGAATGAATGCGCCAACTGGTGCAAACTGTTTTCGGTATGCGGTGGTCGTTATTTCCATAAGGTTGTCCCAGTTACTACCACGTTTACTTGATCTCCTTTTCCAGCGGCGACGCTGAGTTGTTGTAGCGCAATCAAGGGTGTGTGTTTTTGCAGTTCAGTGACCGCGGCTAAAGCGTTAGTCAGCGAACCAGTAATGGTAAAACTAACAGTCCGCGGTAGAATCGCGCCAGTTGGAGTTGCGTCGGCTATATTTGGATCAGCTATAGTCACGCTTTTACTTTTTGTCACCTCAGCGATAAATGTAAAAAAGTCATCTTCCTTGATAAATAACCAGACGTGTGTATTCATTTCCGTTTGCTTCGTCTTGATTGATTCGACGTCGCGGCTGAGTTGCGCCAAACTAGATTGCTGTTGTTTAACAATCGCGGTCGAAGCTCGATCACCATCAATTGCCTGTCGCAAGGTATGTATTTGTGGAATAAAATAAAAAATGTTTCCCGCCGCTAAGAGCAGTACGCCAAGTACTAGTAAGCTCAGTTGGCCAAATGTTTGAACCTTGGTGTTCATGGCTGTACGGCGGAAATGATCTGACCGGTATAATCAAACGGCACGGCGGTTCGCTTTGAAGCGGTTGAGGTAGTGTTTACTTTCGATAGGTGCGGACTAGACTTCAACGCCTGATCAAGCGTTTCAAAAACTTGTCGGCTTTGGGCGATTCCGATCAAATGGAATGAGCCATTAGCTTGCATGGTCGTAGACGATAACGTTACGCCAGTTGGGAGAGTCGCTAACAATAAGGCCGTATCCGCTGCCCACGAACGCGGTGTACCAAGAGTGGCATCAAGTGTTTTAATAGTACTATTCAGTTCGGAGGTGGTTTTAGCAATATCAGTCCCAGTGCTCTGGGCTTGTTGCTGGCGAAGTGTCTCGAGGGTGGCATGAACGTGTTGTGCATGTCGTTTGAGAATACTCCAGGTCCCGATGACAACGCCGGTTCCAATACAAGTCATTAGTAGCAAGACGATAATTCCATGCATCCACTGCCGTGAAACACTGGCTTGTTGTAATGCTTGCTTATTGCGTGGTGGAAGTAAATTGAGATTCAGCATAGTTATTCAGTAAACGATTCACGGAGGGCTAAACCGAAGACCGTGGAATACGTATACCCAAGTTCTTGCGGCAAATCTTCGTGCTGCTGCAGTTGTTGAAACATCCACGATGGAGTGAGGATCACGTCTTGGTCTAAGCGTTGTCGTAATTCAGCATCAATCCCACGCAGAAGAGCTCCGCTACCGCTCAGCTGGATGGTAGTAATTGGTCGATGGTCGACAAAATGTTCTTCAAAAAAATGTTCGACATCATCAACTGCAACTGCAATGGCGTCTATGTGTGGAGCGAGCACTTTACGTAATAATCCTTGGCCACGGTTTTGGTCGAGGCCAAAAACAGCTTTTGCTCGCTCAGCTTGCTCTAAGGTGATGTGCAGCTCGTCAGCAATGTAGCGATTTAATTCACGACCGGCATAACGCAGGGTGTTAGTAAATTGAACTACCCCGTGATCAACTAAAATCAGCGTTGATCGAGTTCGTCCTAAGTCCAGAATAATCCGGGCGTCATCTGGTGGCTGTGGCCCAAGTGTCGCCCGAGCAATAGCAATCGATTCAACTTCCGCGTCGGCCATGTGTAACCCAGCCGCTTCAGTGACATGGACATAGGTATCAACGGTTGTCTTCGGGGAAGCGCCGATGAGAATTTGGGGCTGACCCAGCGAGTTCAGGCGATCAAGTTTATGCCAATCCCAGTACACTTCTTCCAAGGTGTACGGAATGTGTTCCGGTAGGGCCTTACTAATTGCGCCAGGAATATCCTTTTTGTCATCAGCCGGCAAACTAATGAGCTTCACAAATGTATGTCGTTCTGGCAAGGCTAGTAATATATCTTTAGTATGGATGTCAGCTGCTTTAACTAAGGCTTTGAGTAACTGACTAACTTCGGCTGGACGCTGAATATCGCCGTCCTCAATCAAACCAGCCGGAACGGGAATTTCCGCCCGCGTCCGCAGTTTCCACGCCCGCCCCGCGTGTTCCAGGTGGATCAAGCGGATGATGGTATCGCTAATATCGACGGCGACTGGGTGCATATATTAATTAATGGCGCTAGATAAATTATACATCGGTAAGAGAATCGCCACGGCCATGCCAGCCACGGCCACCCCAAGTACAAGTAAAAGTACAGGTTCAATGATCGTTGACAGGTTCGCCATCGTTTGGTCAACCTCTTCTTCTAAAAAGGTGGCTAACTCACCAGCTACTTCATCCAGTGTCCCGCTTTCTTCACCCACATTGACCATTTGCTGGATCAGCGGGGGATACAGCTTTGGGTAGCGCTCTAAGACTTTAGCAATCGTAGTTCCGGTGCGAAGTGCTTGGCTGGCCTGATCAATCGATTGACGATAATGCGGACTGCTGAGGGTATTGGAAATAATTTGGAAGGCTTGAATGATCGGAATGTCCGTCGCTAACATTGAACTAAGATTACGCGTAAATCGAGCTTGATTTATTTTTTTGACAATCGGTCCAAGAATTGGCGTGTTCAGTGCCACCCGATCAAAAAAACTTTTGCCATTCTGGGTTTGAGCAATCAGTGAAATCCCGACTACTAATCCAACCGTACCAAGTCCGTACCACAACCCATAGGAGGTCAGTTGGTGACTAATAGCAATCAAGATCCGGGTTGGCAAGGGGAGTTGAACATTGGCCTGCGTAAAAACGTCGAGCAGTTTCGGGATGACAAAGGTGATCATAGCTACGCCGGCCCCAATCATGGCCACAATCACCACAATCGGATAGGTCATTGCACCTTTGACTTTGCTAATCAATTGATGATCTTTTTTCATTTGTATGGTTAGCGTTTTAAGCACGTCGTCCAGTTTACCGCTCACCTCTCCCGCGGCAATCATATTGGTAAAGAGTTCAGGGAAAACACGCGGATACTTTTTTAAGGCCACAGCAAATCCCATGCCGGACTCTAAGTCGTTTTGGAGTGACAAGATGATTGTCCGGAAATACTTGTTGCTTGTTTGGGCGGCCAAAGTGCCCATCGCCCGACTGATAGAAAAACCACCACGAATCATCACGCCTAGGTTTTGCGTGAAGAATACTTTCTGCACAACCGGCACACGTTGCAGTTGTTCAAAAAATTTACTGACGGCATTGCTCGATGCTCCGGCAACAGTACTGGAGGTGACAGTCAATCCTTGCTGCTTTAAGGCGGTCGCTAAAGCCTTGTCGCTGACGGCGGCGAACTGACCCTTTATCGTCTTTTTAGCGCTATTTTTAGCGGTGTAGGTGTAAACGGGCATGTTAGTCTTTGGTGACCCGCAAGAGTTCTTCAATGGTGGTTATGCCAGCTTTCGCTTTTAAAAATCCATCCTGCGTCATCGTCACCATGCCTTCGGCAATAGCCGCCGTGCGGACATCATCGGCATGACCATTCTCCAAAATAACTTTTGATAACTTTTCCGTCATCGACAACGCTTCATAAATCCCTACCCGACCTTTATATCCTTCGTCATTGCAGGCTTTGCACCCACGTCCACGGTAGAATAATAAGTCTTCCACTTTTTGATCTGGTAAAATTGCGCTGGCTTTAATTAATGTTTCGAGTAAGAACTCAACATTAATTTGCTTAGCCAATTCGGCTACAGCTTGTTTCGATAAGACGTAACTTTCAATACAGTGCGGGCAAATTTTTCGGACCAAGCGTTGAGCAATAATTAAGTTTGTGGTACTAGCAATCAAAAACGTCGGTACTTTCATTTCGGTTAAACGGGGAATGACCGTCACGGCGTCATTGGTGTGGATGGTGGATAAGACTAAGTGACCAGTTAGCGCCGCGTGCGCGGAAATTTCCGCGGTTTCTTCATCACGAATTTCTCCAACCATGATGATGTTCGGATCCTGTCGTAACAGCGACCGTAACCCGGCCGCAAACGTCATGCCAATTTTTGGATTGACTTGTGTTTGGTTAATACCGGGCATCCGATATTCAATTGGGTCCTCAATCGTGGAAACATTTACCTTTGGTGTGTTGATGATATTGAGAATCGTATACAGCGTGGTTGTTTTTCCCGAGCCGGTCGGGCCGCTGACAAAAATTTGACCATGCGGTTTTGTAATATTGCGTTTTACTAATTCGAAAACGGACGGCTGAAAACCGAGCTGCTCTAGGGTAAGAATTTGGGCCGATTCATTCAGTAAACGTAAAACAATTTTTTCACCATCGTAGACCGGCAGAATGCTGACGCGGAAGGCGACTCCGTATTCATCAGTTTGTATTTTAAACCGTCCGTCTTGCGGCAGGCGATGCTCATCAATTTTTAAATTGGCTAAAATTTTAATGCGGGCGACGACACCGGACTGAACTTTTTTCGGTAAAGTCATAACTTCACGCAGAACCCCATCAACCCGATAGCGTACAATCGTATCGTTTTCGTTTGGTTCAATATGGATATCTGATGCGCCTTCGTAGACTGCGTATTCGAGTAGAGTATCTACGACGCGAATAACGGGCACATCGGTGGCGAGTTGTTTCAGATCTTCTGGCGTGCTGGATGTATCAATCGGAACCTCATTAATATGTTCAAATTCAGCTTTCAGTCCGCGATGATACTGTTTTAGAACTGCTTTGATGCTCGACGGCGAAGTCAGCGCAATGGCCACCTTCAGGCCACTTTTTTTTGCTACGAAGTCGATGATTTCCACGTCTTGTGGGTCAATCATGGCGACTTTGATCTCAGTTGAGGTTGTATCGTAGGCTACGATGCCATGAACCTGAACAATTGGTTCAGGAATGATGTTCAGTACATCGCGCCGGATATTTTGATTACCAAGGTCAATAAACGGCAGCTTCCAGCTGGTCGCCAATGTTTCATACAGTACTTGCTCTGTTACCGCATGGGTGGCAATCAGTTCTTCCGGTAAGGTGCTATGTTTTTCTGTCGCTTGCCGAAAAGCCGCCTCAACCTGCTCGGTGGTGGCTACTTTGCTGTTGATGATAATATCTTTAATGTGTTGTTGTTTGGCCATTCAAAAATGCAATGAAACGGCACTATTTTTTCTTTGTGAACGGCCTCGATTATAGCATAACCGACCTCAATCGTCAACGAAAATCAAAAACAAGAATTGATGATCCAATTCGCCACGTTGGTGCCTGGGATCGTAACCAAGTTAACGATGTATCTCCAAAGTACAATTCGTTGTATGAGACAGCAATAATCCCAGAGGGATGTAAGCCAGCAGTAATTTCATCATCCCTCATCACGCCCGTGGCTTCGGGAAAGTAGACATTCGATGGCACTGAACCAAATAAGGCGACGTGAACTTCGGAGAACTTCTGTTGATCAAAAAAATTGTGAAGGCGAATGTAATCCTGACCCCAATCAAGATTTGAGTCGGTTACATAGTGCCAACCATTTTTTGCTCCGCCCGCGAAACCATTAAAGTAGCCAATCGTGTTCGGCCAGGCAAGGGTACCGACGGTCATTGTAACAATGGCAATGCTCATGGCGATTCCTGGAATCCATCGTGTGCCACGTCGGTGCAGATAGTGCAGTGCGCTTCCAGCGGCGAGGGGAAAAAACACATAGGTCGCAAAAATATGGCGGAAACCGATATTGATATGACTCGTCATACTCCACAAAAAAAACAACAACGGCGGAAAAACTAAAATCCAAAAATCAAATGGTACCCGTTCGGCCCATCTTTTTTTTCGCCACTGCTCACCGTGAATGGCGACGCTGATAATCAGCCAGACAAGCAGGAGAAACAAAGTCAAGATTGGCGTTTTAACTCCCATCGCCACCGGAAAATAGTACCACCAGCCCAATTCGGAAACATGGCCGAGCAAATAGGCGGCATGGCCGTAAGCGTTGTGACTGAAGGCTGAGAAAAAACCGTACCAATAGGCATAGGCAGGGATTGACCAGTGCTGAACATTGGTTAAAACTTTTCCGCTCAGTCGATCTGGATCGGCCAGATGAATGAACAATCGAGTGTATGTTGGTACCGTTGCTTCCAGATGGTTGTTGACGAGGTACGAACGAGTTTGCCACAGCCGATCGATCAATGGATCTGCGTTAATCCGAGTAAACTTGCCACCATAGGCTAGCCACGTCATGATGGTCGTGACCACCAAACAACCAAGCATTAATCGCCACCACCAGCGCCAGGTAAAGTTGGGTCGTTGGTAAATAATGGCCATCAAACCAATAATCGGCACCACCAGCCACAACACAATCGTAGAAAACTTTGTCAGTAGCGCCACTGAAAAAAGACTTGAAAAAATGCCTAGTCGTTTCCATGATGGGTGTTCGATGAACCAGTTCAAGGTTAAACAAGCGCCAAGATAGGCAAAGGCGGTGGCCACATCGTTCGTGATCAGGTGCCCGTGCCCCAGAAAATTTGGATCGTACGCCAGCACTGCTGTGACGGCCACGGCGCTCCACGGTCCCCATCGTCGCCAGGAATAAATCATCGTCGTCAGGATTAATCCTAGCCAAATGAGAATCATAGGAAAGCGTCCGGCTACTAAGAGGAATCTAGAATTATACTGTTCTTGGGCAGTGCTATGGTAAAGATAATCGATGCCGACTAACCATTGGGTTTGATCCAGGTTGGTTATCTGAGTGTTGGGAAGCAGGTGTAACGGTAGTGACGCCCATAATTTGAACAATGACGGATGTTCCGGATTGAGCCTAAAACTGCCCGTTTGCCAGTAACTGAGCCCCGCCGTTAGGTGGACTGCTTCGTCCGTCGTTTGACTATCCTGCCAAGCGCCGATACACTGCCAAGTAAACGCTGAAGCAATAATCAGTACTAAGTATAGTTTAGCTAGATTCGGTTTCATCACTCTTGTATGAACGTGAAAGATATTGGTAAAAGTATTTTCCGAGACCCAACGACGCGTTGGTATATGATCGCTTGTCTTGTATTAGTGGCTGTTGATTGCGCGGCGATTCTGAAATTTGTCCGTCCCAGCCAATCGTTAAATCCGTTACACTATACCATATACTTCGGGATTGCTTTGACTGGTCCATGGAAGGCCTTTTTCTGGTTACCAGGCGCCGGCGCAGTAGTTCTGCTGGCTCATGCCGTTATCGCTGGCGGAGTTCAACATCCAACCTGGCGACGATTGTGGCTGCTCTTGGCGGTCATGCTTAACCTGCTTATTGCCGTTAACCTCGGCGCAATTATCCTGGTCCTCCGGACTGCCACCTTCTAATGCTGACCCACATCATCGACATTTTTATTCTCTTGGTCGCCTCATCCATCATGGCTTTGGTGGCCACCCCAATTCTGACGAATTTTTTATTTAAACATCGACTAGGTAAACAAATCCGTGACGCCAGTGAAACGCCAGTCTACAGCGCGATGCATGCCCACAAACTTGGGACGCCGACGATGGCTGGTGTCCTGATTTGGGGAACCACAGTCGTATCAGCAGTAGTCTGGTGGATTGTCGCGCGATTGGTACCGCAAGGAATTTTACATGACTTGAATTTCTGGTCGCGTTCGGAAACCTACTTACCGATGGGGTTGATGATTTTAGCCGCGGTGGTTGGCTTAGTCGATGATATGTACAATATTCGCCAACGGGGAGCTCACGGCGGCGGCTTGCGAGTGCGGCAGCGCTTATTATTATTCGCCATCATTGCCGCCATTGGTGCCTGGTGGTTTGTAACGAAACTTGATTGGACGACCCTACATATTCCATTTAATGGGAACATTGATATTGGATGGTGGTACACGCCACTATTTATTTTTGTGATTGTCGCGACTGGTTTCTCGGTTGATATTACCGATGGACTAGATGGACTGGCTGGTGGACTGATGTTAATTGCCTTTACGACCTTTGGTGTCATCGCGTTTTCCCAAGGCAAAGTAGAATTAGCTGGCTTCATTGCCGTCATTGTTGGATCGTTAGCCGCTTTCTTATGGTTCAATATTCCGCCGGCCAGATTTATGATGGGCGATACCGGCGCGATGGGTCTTGGAGTGACGCTTGGTGTGGTGGCCATGTTAACCAATTCAGCGTTGTTACTTCCGGTTATCTGCTTACCATTTGTGATTGAGGCGCTGTCAGTCATCATCCAAACCATTTCAAAAAAAACACGTCACAAAAAAATATTTATTTCCGCGCCGATTCATCATCATCTCGAAGCCAAAGGTTGGGCCGAATCGAAAATTGTGATGCGGTTTTGGATTATTGGCGGGATTACGTCGTTGGTTGGATTGACGTTGTATTTGGTGGACAAGTTATAAAGAGTGTACTAAAGATTTTCATCTACGCACTGTTAGTCGATGTATTTCTTTTATTTTTGTCCTACCGTATTGGGACGGGTAAAAAACTTTCGAATTTCTTTATGTAAAACAATAGACCCCCTTACGAATCCTTGTGGGATTGGGGGTCCACCGAGCCGAAGCTCGATGACGGAAACCATTTCTGGTTTCGATGTGCGATATTGTGGTTCTAGCCAATCCGCAGAACCGCGGGATTGAGGACGTTGCCTTCCTCGTTGGCCTGCTCACCCTCGTGACCGATCTGGGTTTTCAGGTTGTGCCAGCGACGGAACTGATCGCCGTGAATCCACACCTTCGAAAGCATAGCCACCGCGGCACCGTACATGAAGCCGGTGATGCCTTCGATATCGGCCTCGGACGATGTAGCTTCCGCCACTTCTTTGAGACTCTTCCCATTGGCCATCTCGACTTGCATCAGCCTGGCCCACCGCTCGGCGTAGGTGATGACTCCACCGCCGTAGCCGTCCGTGTTCGCGTCCTTGAACTTCTGCCAGCCAGCTTCGTCGGCGAGCTCGATGGCGGGGGTGTTGGCCAGCTTGGCCTCGACCCGCTCACGGTGAGAGCACGCTTTCTTGTCGTACTCCGCCCGCCGCTTCTGACGACGTTCCTCGTTCTTGGCTTCGATGCTGGCGTCGCTGACCTTCTCCACGTCCGTGAGAACGGGACTCGGACGAGGGCCGACGTTCTTTGCGATGTATCCGCAGAGCGCGCGGTCCCAGTCGCGGTAGATGAGCTTCGGTTCGGAACCCGAATCTACCTTCACGACCACGCCGTTGAACTCGAACGCGATGAGGCGCTTCTGCTCCGTCGCCAGAGTGATGGCTTCGGCGATGGTGCTGGTGATGTTCGATCCGCACATGACGTCGAACACGCCATTATCTTCACGCCACAAGTTCTGCATTTGTTGCCCTCCTAACAAGAGCGGCCAGGACAATCCGTGGCAGCAATAAACGCACTTCTAGTAAATGCGCTTATTACTGCCACAGCCTATAAGCTATAGTATAAGGAACGACAAACGTAACAGTATAGGGTATTTGACGGAATTTGTCAACCCCGCACCACAATGGACTGAATTCAGGTCAGCCTGCAACACTTGGAGGGTATACTGGGGTGGAGGACATACTATCCACCATTATGCAAATTCTGAATCAGTACGAACGAGAAA
>JAYUIJ010000010.1:0-2502 GCA_043766165.1 Candidatus Kerfeldbacteria bacterium | reverse complement strand
TGATACACTCACCGCACGTGTCTTCAGGACACAACGCGACTGCGGTAACCCAAAACCTTTCTAGAGTTACGGTAACCAGTATTTATTATCTATCACGGCCGTAGGCAAAGAAATCTGTGGATTGATCCAGCCCCACTATTGCAGTATGGTAATTTGCGCAATGAAGCGCCCAGCTGCTCATTGAATATTTCGATAATCTGTAGTTTTAAAAGTGGAGCTGGATTGACAAAAACCCATACAACTGATAGCGTATGACAGCTCTTTTCACATCCTGTCCCTCGCCACGGAGGCTTATGTGCCGCTACCGTTCTTGCTGAACGATAGTATTCCAAGTATTGCCGAAGCGAAGCCATCAACATTCATTGGACGTCGCCATGAGGTACTCAAAACCAACGTCGCCTTCGGAGCCGATCAAGATCCAGATTTCAACGATGCCTTATTTCGGCACCTCGCTTTGCATGAACGGATGGCTTCATTGATTCAACGCCCGGACGCCAAAGCCGGAAAAATGTGGCTCCGCGTTATGTCTAAGCATTTGAAAAAACTGGGCCGCGAATACCCTAGCCAGGACCATCGCTACCTACATGTTGAGCGTTACCACTGCCATCTGCTGATTGGCAATGAATCGGCAGTCCGTTTGCGGCACATCACGACCACGAGCCAGCACCACATTCCGCTCAAACGCCGACCCGAACGGTGGCGCTATGAAAACCTGGCTACCATTGTCTGGTACCAGATGGCGCAAAATATGCGAACACGAGAAATGAACGATCCCGGCGACACGGTCCCCGCAAAATTTCGTAATCCGGTTTGGAAGGAGCTGATGAAACTGTATCAGCAGTACCAGATCTTTTTACACCGGGCCACCCCGTACCAAGAATCATCAAATCGTCTCGATCTAGCTAGTTGGTATCTCGCCCTCTATGAGCGAACAGTCAGACTGCTCGTCAAAGAACATCGTCGAGATTTGACCTACCAAGTTGCCATCACCCATCGTGAATCTCGGCAACACACTCGACTCGACTCGATTCTCGATACGCCGCTCCATGAATATCTTGACGATGAAAAATCATTCGTCATTCTACACGAAGAAGCGTTAAAATTGCGCTGTGAGCTGTATCATCACTTGCTGCTTAATATTATCGCCAACTGCCAAGTCGGCTTGCTCTGTCTCTAACCACCATTTCAAACGGTGGTTTTTTCTAATCCAAAAAAATTGATCGCATTATGCGTCGTAGCTAATGCAATGTCATTCTCCGTCACTCCACGTAGTTCCGAAATCTTCTTGGCCACCTCTTCAACATACACAGGCTCACACCGTTTCCCACGATACGGCACCGGCGCTAAAAACGGTGCGTCAGTTTCAATCATCATGCGATCCAATGGAATTCTTTTAACCACATCTTGCATCGTATCGCTTTTTGGAAATGTGACAATCCCAGTAAACGACAACATTCCACCTAGTGCTAAAAATTTTTCCGCGTATTCCCATGTTCCGGAAAAACAGTGCATGACAAAATTTGAGACTCGATGTCGAATGAGTATTTTTAACGTTTCATCATACGCATCGTAAACACCGTTTTTATCGCGACAGTGAATAATCAGCGGTAAACCATGTTCAGCGGCAATAATAATCTGCTGTTCAAATACATCAATTTGCACTTGTGGATCCTCATCAGGTTTGATATGAAAATAATCCAAACCAGTTTCACCAATGGCCACCACTTTTTTACTCGTCAACAATGCTTCCAGATCAGTAATCCGCACATCTTCCAAATCTTCATCAGTCGGATGAATGCCCACCGCAGCGTAGACCGGCTGATCAGGATATTTCTCGGCTAACCGAATACCGGCCAAGCTATCTGTCAGCGTTGTGCCAATGGCGATTAGGCCTATTTCTTTATCCAATGCCCGCTGCACTACCTCAGTCCGATCTCCATCGTAATCTGAAAGCTGTGGATGGCAATGTGTATCTATCAACCGCATATTATTTTTCATAGTCCTCACGATCAAGTACGTCAAGCCACTCACCGACTTTATCCATCTGTGCTTGGAGTGTTGATCGTTCTTGCTCGGCTAGCGGCTGCGAAAAAAACTTTTGATACATGCCCCGCAAATAATCCGCTACCTGTTTCCACTGCCCCGCTTCCGCCTGACTTCGTAGGCGGTTATACACAAAAACATCAGCGGCTTCTGACAACTGTGCCTCCAGAAAATTCAGCACCTCATGCCGAGTTGCTTCAACAACCTGCGGCTCCGTTTCCATGGCTGCCGATCCGTAACGAGACATAGCTACTTCACCAAACCCGAATTCTGAATCGCCTGGGCGGCGTTAACCGCTTTCATCGCGTCAGTGGCATTGAGATTCAAATTCTTCGGAACAACGGTGTCTAAGGCCGATTGCGCATCTTTCAAAAATTTCGGTAGCAATGGTATTAACCAGGCTGAAACAGCTAGGAAGTATGGCACGACAACGGAATCATGAATCAGCTGTGCGTAGTG
>JAYUIJ010000009.1:0-6196 GCA_043766165.1 Candidatus Kerfeldbacteria bacterium | reverse complement strand
GCGGCACCGTTTGGCTGGGCGCTGAGTAACATTTTATTTGTTTGTCCAGTAACGAGTGCGCCGCCGCTGATTGTCAATGATGCACCAGCTTTTGATGTCCAGCTTCTAACTTTTTTTAAAGCCGATGATAAGAATGTCACGGTTGAACCACTGCTGACGACAATGCTCGGCTGTTGGTAACGATAAGTAAATACCGAAGCAGCAGATGTTCGTCCCAAGCCGTCAACAGTTCGCACGCTCAGTGTATACGTACCGGCCGCCGAAACAGTCGCTGTAAATGTAGCCGTGGTTTGTTTGACATGACTGATAGTAGCGGTCGCGTTACTCCACGTGACATCATACGTTCCACCAGCGATGCCACTCCAGGAAAAAGCAGGTTGTACATATGGTTCACTGCGCCCGGAAACGAGAGGCGCTAGAGCTTTTTTACTGGCTGTTGCTATTATCGCATCAGGCGCATCAGGTGCGCTAGAACGGCAGCCAGCCGCACTCAGCGCCGCGGTAGCATCGACTAGGCCATAACCATAGGTGTCATCACGACCCGTCGTTCCTAGATCCACGGCGGTCGAAGTTAAAATAGACCTAACCGCAGCTGGGGCGGCTCCGCAAGATTCAAGCAATGCCGCAACGCCGCTGACCTGAGCTGTAGCTTCTGAAGTTCCAGAAAATGACATGGCAGCAAAACTGGCGCAACTAGAATCTTGCATACAGCCTTGTTCAATAATATTATCACCGGGCGCCACTACATCTAACGTCGGTCCGTAGTTAGAATATGAGGCGCGGGTATTATCTGTTTGTGTTCCGCCGACACTGATCACTTCGGGATACCGCGCCGGATAGCCGACGGCTGAAGCGGCGGTATTGCCGGACGAGCCAATGACAATAATTCCTTGCGCGACCGCGTTCTGGATAGCCTGATGAACTAATTCATCAGAATCATCGCCGCCTAGACTAAGGTTGATAATATTTGCCCCGTGATCAATCGCGTAACGAATACCGGCTTTTAGTACCTGCGTTGGTCCATCACCGTTACGATCTAAAACTTTGATGGGCATGATGGTAACGTTACTGGCCACTCCTGTACCGGCGACACTATTATTCATTGCCGCCGCAATAATGTTGGTGATATGCGTGCCGTGGCCATTGTCATCGGCTGGCCGATTATTGTTACTAAAAAAATTCCAACCGTGGACATCGTCAATATATCCGTCATGATCATTATCAATCCCATCTCCGGCAATTTCCCCAGTATTCGTCCACAGGGAACTTGAAGAAAAATCTGGCACCGTCGCGGAGCCGCCAACATCGGTTGAAGCCAACCCGGTGTCTAAGACCGCTACAATAATTCTCGAATCACCGCCGTAGAACGGCGCGGTTTGATCAGCGTCCCAAGCAGTTGGAATTTTTAGGGCTGGTAAGTTCCACTGTTGCGGATACAACGGATCATTCGGGGTAAACATGGCGTGATATTGGACAACACGTTGTACCGTCGTTCGCTCGGTTGCCGATAATGTGCGCCGATTAAAATTTTCTGGTAAGGATCGAACACCGTGAAGATGTGGAACAACGTCGCCGGGAGTTACCGAAAATGTACGCCAGCCATTATGTGTATCCGGTTTGTATAGCCAAGCCGCGTCTTTGGCAAAAACTTGATGACCAACAAAAACACCCCAAAGCAACCCAGTCACCAAAAGTATTCTCGTTACCTTCATGAATGCGACGAGCCTAAGGTAATCGTCACTTGCTTTTCTTTACTTTGACGAAGCAGTGTGACCGTTAGCTTATCGGTCGGTTGATAGTTCAGCAAGGTTGAGAAGAGATTGTCGTTGACGGTTTGACCGTCAATGGCGGTAATGATATCACCACTTACTATCCCTGCCTTGTCGGCTGGACTTTTTGCCGTCACGGCCGTTTGTCCGACGTCAGCGCCAATGAGAATGCCGTTAGCGGTTGGTTCACCGGCCACCGCTGCTAATGAGCGGTTGAGTGATTGCACGCCTAGTACCGGGCGATCAATTGAGCTGGACTGAAGTACGTCTTTGAGTGCTGGGGCAACCGCTTCGATTGGCCATACCCGGTTTTCTGAACCGAGAATGCCAAGCAATCGTCCTTCAACATCAACGACAGCCGATCCAGCCGGCGCGGTGACGTTTGTATCGAGACTCCACGTTGACTCCAAACGGTCACTTGAAGCCCAATGTGGTGTTTCTAATCCACTCAGGTGAGTAGCCGTCGCATGCAAGCCGGTAATGACCCAGACGGCTGCACCAGATTTAGCACTATCGACCGGGGCGAATGAAATTGGGCGGGCGGAAATATCGCTTGATTTCAAAAAGACAAATGGCGTAGCCGGATCTTCTAGGGTAGTCGTTATTGCTTGCGGCTGCCCAACGAGCGGAATGATGACTAGGCTTTTCGTATCGCTCGGCCAAGCCCCATTGATCGACAATGACCAGCCACTACTGCTAAGCGGCCAAGCATATCCAGTCGCATCGCTGGCAGTATAGATTCCGTGCTCGCCTTGGTTGCGATTCACCGTGTAGGCGGTCGCCATGACGGTTTGGATGGTTGTTGGTAAGGTCGCGTTCCCACTTTCTTTGGTGGTTTGAATAACGGTCGTGGTTTTTGATGTGGTTGGTAACAACCGCACAATCATGTTGTCTGGATACCGCCGAGCTAAATATCCGCCGCCCATGATCACGCCGGCGCTGATGATAGCACTGACCACGATCATAATAATCACTAACGCAGCCCAGGGTGTCCGCAATGGTTGTTGTAACTGCCCCTGCTCCCAAACTTTTTCCATCTCCTGATCGGATTTTTTCGCGGCGGGCGAGGTCGGTGAAATTCGTGCTTGCATAGATGTTTATGTCCAACGAGCGGTAGCTAAGGCCACCACGACGATAGTAATACCAACAGTTAGATATCGTTTTGAACGAGTCGGTTCCCAATGACCACGGAGTAAATGTCGACCGGCCTGGATAACGAGGGCAATAATAGTTGCGCCGACTGTACTACCAACAATAATTGCCGTCGGTAGCCACCAGGTAACTAAAAATACTTCCGCCCCAAACCAGAGCATGGCCACTAAAGCGCCGCGACATTGTTTGAATGATAACCCAGATTCTAACCAGACCAGTAAGGCCGCTGCAGCCGTAATAATCCCCGCTCCGCCCACTAGCCAGCCAATGCGAATATTTAAATAAATACTGGCGCTCAACAAACTATACCAACTCAGCCAAGTCAAAACGGCCGTGGCGAACGACATGATCCGGCCGCGGATATTGTCATGTAAGCGTTGACGTTGTTGACCGACGAACCAGAGTAACAACGTACTGGCCGCCACGATTACGTGCTGTGGCCATGGACCAGGCACAAAGCTGAGGCTAGCAATTGAAGCCACGACGATGTAAGACATGGCCAAGGTCGCCACATTGGTTGAGCTTCGTCGTCGCCATTGCCAAATAGCGATCAAAATCACAAACACACCGTAACCGGCGGCAATGTAGAGGCCAAGACGGTGAATCACGATCGCTATTTCTAGCGCCCCCACCCACAAAATACTTTCAACAAAAAGCAGCCATGGAAATTTTGTGACTGGTCGATCGGATGTTGCCGGTACCGGTTCAATCATGGCTTGACTATACCAAAAACCAGACCTATTTGCAACCGTCATAGTCATTCATCGGAGGAACAAGACACAGTCAGCGAATGAGCTCCCTGAACAGTGAACACCTGGTGAGGATGTTGTACTCACTGTCAGCGAGTTCCTCCTTATATTTGGGGATTCAATGCAGACGTGGTGATCCTCCGATGAATGAATGTGCAATCGCTTTACCACAAAGTACCTGGCCCGCAAAATGCGACAGGCAGATGAGAAAAATAGGTTGTGCCTATAGCGTAATCCTGCTGGTTGAATACGTCAAGATCATTTGTACACAGCGGTGTTTACCCCCCATTTCCGTAGGGGTGGGTCTCAACATCCCTGCCCTCCTTATCGAAGGAGGGAATTGCCGCCCCTACGGAAATGGGGTCGAATGATGTTATTTTGCAATCCGAATCATCTTTCCCGTTTGTTGAATTAACCCATCCTGAATTAACATCTTGATCAATCGTGAAATACGAGGGACATCTGCCATGCCCATTTTTTTCAATGTCATACGAATAGTTATCAGAGATTGCGGTGATTGTTGTAAAAACTGTCGAACAATTTCACCGCGCCAATACCGATCCGTTTCTTTAAACTTTATGACTGACGTTTTCTTTTCTGGTACATACGTCAATATCTTTGGGTAGGCTACACAATATTGTTGCACTGGACAGATTTCGCACTTCGGTCGGCGACCAACACAAATCGCTGAACCGAAGTCCATTAACGTCGCGTTCCATTCAGCGCTACGATTTTTTGGGAGTAACTTTTGTACAACAGTATCGAGTTGTTGAACAGAATGTTTCTTTAACCCAAAAAAGATTCGTCCCACGACACGACGGACGTTTGTATCGATCACGGCAACGTTTTCATTGCGAGAAAAACTTGCTGCTGCTCGTGCTGTGTATGGACCAAAGCCTGGTAATGATTCTAATTCTTCAATGGTGCGCGGCCACTGCCCATTAAACTTTTCGGTCACGACAATCGCCGCATCGCGTAGTCGTTTCGCCCGCGAATTATATCCAAGCCCAGACCACATTTGTAATACCTCTGACAACGGCGCACGAGCCAACGATTCCGTCGTCGGCCAGGCCCGCCGCCAGGCGTTGAATTTCGGAATCACCCGATCAACCTGCGTTTGCTGTAACATGACTTCGGAGACGGCGATCAGATACGGATCATTTATTCCCTGCCGGCCGGCAGGCAGGTTTCGCCATGGTAAATCCCGGCGGTTTTTCGAAAACCAATTGAGGAGCTTCCGTTGAATGATTTGTGTAGGTGGTAGTTTCTTCACTTCAAGAGTATAGCAAAGAAAAAGACTCTGTTTCGTTTGCTATGTCTTGGCAGATGAAACAGAGTCTACGACTACTGAGTTTTACTTCCCAGACTTTACTATTGCGGGAAGGTGGTAAGAGTAAGAAATGAGCTTACCATGATCCGCGATAGCATAAACGACCATCGTTTCACGCTCGGCATCAGAAGCCAGCAAATGAACTTGACCTACTATGGGATTCTTGTCGGAGAAGTCAGTACTGATCTCATGAGGTTCAGAGTTATCGAAATACGGATTTTCGAAACCCTGATCAGGAATGTATCCTGCTTGCCCGATCGGAATGTTCAACTCTACTAGGCCAAGTTCGTCGCTTCGAGGAAGGCGCTTTTGTTCTTGTACGAAGACGCGGACGCCTTCTAGGGTGGCTAGTAGTTGACTCTTCAACTGACTTTCTCGCTGGACAGCTTTCGCGGTTTTTTCTTGCAACGCTTTCACTCGCCTCTCAGAAGCGTCGAGATGCACTGCCAAACCAATTGATAAAACTAGGATCAAGAGCATGATGCCTATCCAGCTCAACAGTGCCTTTCCGTGCATCGTCTTAACCTCCGGTAGGTTGTGGATCGAGTAATACCAAGCAATTTTCAAGGTATCACCCTCTGAACCTAAGACAATGACGCTTTATTGTCAATACCAAAAACCCGCCTATAAAGGCAGACTGTTGGTTTAAAATCCCTAGCAGCTCCATGACCACCTCCTCGTATATTAAATAAATGACCGAACAATAAGTTCCATAGATTGTTTGAATAGCACAAAAAAGTCAATATACCTTTTGGTCAAAAGATATATCAACTTTTATGCCAGCGTAAACCAAAACCAGCCCCGAAAGGCTGGCTGTGGTTTAAAATCCTTAGTAACGTCGCGGACCTGCGCTGAAGTTTGATCGCTTCGGCTTGTGTTCGCGGCAGTACACTGGACGCTGTGGGGTCCCGTCTGGGTTCATGGCCGGTTGAAACGGTAACTCGGTGATTGCTGTGCCACAGGTGGCGCAGGTCAAATTCAACGAGGTTACATCGATCATCGGTCGGGGACCGCCTTGGTTGTAATCCATGGTGGGCTTTTTCTGATTATCAATCTTCGACTTGAGGCACAGGATTGATCCTGAGCCTGTCGAAGGGTCAATTAACGTGGGTCGACTTCGAAAGCCCGTTCTACAGCGTCTACCGGTTACCCGGCGTAAGCTCGTGCGTAGCTTCTTTTCCCATCTCGGCCAAGGG
>JAYUIJ010000008.1:0-6198 GCA_043766165.1 Candidatus Kerfeldbacteria bacterium | reverse complement strand
GGAGGGAGATGTCCGAAGGACAGAGGGAGGTGAGGGAGGTCACCGGACACGGTGGGGGTGAGGGGAGCCGAACTCATCCCTGACCCCACCGAATCGATGAACGTATGTTTGTCGAGCTCAGCTCGATTGAACGGCCCGGCTAGTGCAGACCTTGCTTCTCTTTCATCGTATACCGAATAAAAACCGAAGTCAAGAGTTCAAGTGTGGATAAGTTCGGGTATTCTTCGGTCTCTAAGATTAGCCAATTACTTGCTATACCTGGTAAACTAATGCCAACACCGTCCGTGCAGGTTACTAGCAATCATTAAGAGTATAGGTGAACAGTAAAGTTACTATGTCTGATACTCAGCTCAAAGAATTAACACTAGAGAAATATAAAATAGATCTTTCTGTATATAAAGATTTCAGAGAGAGCATTGTTGTTTTAAATGCTAGACTTAGCAATCTCGAAAAGGAAAAGAAGTCTCTGGAAAGTTCTGGCTGGTTTATTTTTTCGAACATTATTTTTTTCGGAACATTTTGGTGCCTAGTGACCTTCGTAGCAAAGGCGCTATTTGGCTGGTCAGTGGGTTGGCTATTTGCTTCTTTTTATCTTAGCATAGCTTTTTATGCTGCGACCTCTGACTTCATAGGCAATATACTCAGTTTTGGAACGATCAATAAAGTCAAAAAAAGTCTTATTGCTTTAAGGGCAGAAATCAAAGAAACAGAAAGGCATCAAGCAAGCGCCTATGAAAAGTTAAAACCATTTGAAAAATCATCTTGTGACTATTATGAAACTCAGCTAAGAGAGTTTTTTGAAAAGCATCTATATAAAAAGAGATCGGGAAGTCAGCAGTTCGAGGAAGCGATCTCAGAGTTTTCTTCAACGATTGATCAGCTATCATCACTAAATTCTGTTCTTGTTACAGCAGGTATTTCTTTGAGTGAGTATAAAGAGTATTTGGGAAAAAGAATCATAGATCATAACATCCAGATCTCCAAAAAGACGGGAGAGCTCACAGCCGTACGTGACCTTGTTAGAAGTGTTTCCAAGGCACATGAACAAAAACCGAAATAAGTGACACCTCCTGAAAGACTCTATAGAGCAGCGAGAAAAATTGATAATTGGGAAGAAATAAACAAAAAGAGGAAGTTAACTGGGTTAAAGGGCGAGGAAGTAGCAGTTATTATGGAATAAGAGTTTTTTGAATCTATTGGTAGAAAGGACTTAGCTGCAAGAGTTCGCCACGTTGCAGCTGAAATTGGAGATGGGCTGGGATATGATGTTTTATCATTTTTTGAAAATGGGAATGAGAAGTATATTGAAGTAAAAAGCACTACAACTTCCCTGGCCTCTCCTTATTACCTCTCCAGAAATGAACTGAGGTTTCTTCAGGAACATATCGAGAACGCTTTTATTTACCGAGTCTTAGTTTCTGATGACATTCCTCAAGCCAAGGTCTATTCTAGTCCAGAAGTGTTAGAACAAAATGAAATAACGCCTGTTCAGTACATAGTAAAAGAGAAGTAAAGCATCCTTCACTTTTGCTATTAGTGTTTTATTTTCCAAAACTCTGATAAACTGTCACCAATGTCGACTCCATACGTTATCAAAAAGTCATTCGATGGTTCGATGGACTCACCATCTTGTAATTATTCATCGTCTCGGTTTCTATAATACTGTTTCATGTCAACACCATACGTTATAAAGAAAACGTTCGATCCGAAAGATTTCAAGATTGATTATAGCGCTGAATTGAACGAAGAACAGCTCAATGTTGTTCTTCATGGCGATGGACCGTGTTTGGTTTTAGCTGGCGCGGGATCGGGGAAGACACGAACCATTGTTTACCGTGTCGCGTATCTCATTGAGAAAGGCGTTCAGCCAGAAAACATTTTGCTGGTAACCTTCACGAACAAAGCCGCCAAAGAAATGATGTACCGAGTTGAAGAACTGCTCGGGGCATATCCTAAAACACTATGGGGCGGAACATTTCACCATGTGGCGAATGTACTGTTGCGAAAATATGCCCGTGTCATTGGTTATGATAATAACTTCACTATTCTCGATGAAGAAGATAGCAAGGACTTGATTTCTCTGTGTGTAAAGTCATTGCGTATTGATACAAAGAAGACGCGTTTTCCATCGACCGGCGTTATTAATGGATTAATGTCACTCTCAAAAAATACCAATGTGCCAATGGAAGAGCTCGTGACTGACTATAAACCGGAGTTTGCTAAAATTGCTGATGATTTAGCCACAGTGCATCGTGCGTACGAAGATCGAAAGAAGAAAAATAATTTAATGGACTTCGATGATCTTCTTTCAAATCTATTGAAGTTATTACGTGATCATGAAAATGTTCGAGCAGCATTGGGCCAACAGTTTCGCTACATCCTTGTCGATGAATATCAAGATACAAACCATTTACAAGCAGCAATTGTTGAACTCCTCAGCAAAGTCCACAATAATCTTCTCGTCGTTGGTGACGACGCGCAGTCTATTTACTCTTTCCGCGGTGCCGATATTAGTAACATTCTAGATTTCCCGAAGAAGTTCGCTGGAGCAAAGACCTTCATGCTTGAAACGAATTATCGTTCAACGCAGCCGGTGCTCGACGTTGCCAACGAAATTATCAAGAACAACACGGAACAATTTCCAAAAAAACTGAAACATGTTCGTGAAGGCAGCATTCGGCCGATCATTGTGCCAGCGGTTTCCGATGAACAAGAAGCGGAATTTATTGCTCAGAAAATATTAGAACTTCGTGGTGACGGCGTGCCGCTCAAAGAAATTGCGGTCTTATTCCGTGCTGCCTATCATTCACAAGCGCTTGAATTTGAACTAACACGCCGCGACATACCATACGATTTCCGCGGTGGCACACGTTTCTTCGATCGAGCTCACATTAAAGATGTCCTCGCGTTCTTAAAAGTTGTCGATAATCCAAAAGATGAAGTGGCGTTATCGCGGACATTACGCTTGCAAGTGGGCATTGGTGATCAAACCGCTAGCCAACTATTCGAAATGGTTCAAGAGCGTCTTGGTCCGCCAGATGAGGAAATGCATCCGCTCAGCATGGTGCTCGAAGAACTTGTTCCACCAAGTCGTGGCGAAAGCGGCTGGAAGAATTTCCGCAGCACAATTGAATCACTGATCGATGAACGGCAAAATGGTCCAGAGACTTTGGTGCGCCTAGTCATGGACGGGGAGTATAAGGACTATTTGAATAATCAATATCCTGATGCGGCTGATCGACTGCAAGATTTAGAACAGCTAGCAGTATTTTCCGGAAAGTATGACAGTCTTTCGAAATTCTTGTCTGAAGTGTCTTTGCAAGAAAGTTTCGGTGTGGCGGAACAGAAAGTAGAGAATGCCCAAGAAAAGATTGTACTGACAACGATTCACCAAGCGAAAGGATTAGAGTGGCAAGCTGTTTTCATTTTACATTTGTCCGATGCGTATTTCCCAAATCCTCGTGCCCTGACAGAAGACGGTGGGATGCAGGAAGAGCGGAGGTTATTCTATGTTGCTGTGACACGGGCCAAGGAACAACTCTTCCTGAGTTATAGTTTAGCGTCCGGCTATAGATCTATGTCAATGGAATTACAATCGCCATCTCCATTTTTGAAAGAAATTCCTGACCGATTGTTAGAGTCGTATCATTTGACTGAACAGCAAACACTTCTCGAAGATAGCTTAGTTGATCCTGACACGATTATTGATTTGGATGATGAGAATAAACCGCGGGGGTTGTTGGATCGGGTGTTGCGGTCGAATAGTGATAAGAAGCAGGCACGGAAGACGAAGAGTTCGTGGTAATGGCCAGCACCTCCGCAGGGGCGGGTCTCAGACCCGCCCCTGCGGAACTGGGTCATGCTACAATACGTCGGTGAAACCTGAACTCATCGTCCTGGCCCATAACATCCGCTCAACCTACAACGTCGGTTCCTTTTTCCGTACAGCTGACGGCGCCGGTGTAAGCAAGCTTGTTTTGAGTGGGTACACGGCCGCGCCACCCCACAAAGGAATATCAAAAGTAGCCCTCGGTGCAGAAGAATGGTTTCCGTGGGAGTATGTGAAATCGCCGGCTACGTGGCTGAAGAAAATGAAAAAGGTCGGTTACCATGTTGCTGTTTTAGAACAAACATCGAAAGCCAAAAATCTTTTTACATGGAAACCGAAATTTCCTTTGATCCTCATTGTTGGAAATGAAGTTCGAGGTGTCAGTCCGGCTTTACAAAAATATGCTGATACGCATCTGGAAATTCCGATGCGCGGAAAAAAAGAATCGCTAAATGTAGCAACAGCTATGGGAGTGGCGGCATATCAACTTTTAGAAAACGTATGAACAATGTTCCACGCGTTGGTGTTGGAGTGATTATTCGCCGTGAAGGGAAAGTGTTATTAGAACTACGCAAAGGATCACATGGCGGCGGAAGTTGGGCATTTCCCGGAGGTCATTTGGAATTTGGTGAGACGCCTGAGCAAACAGCTGTTCGTGAGTTGCAGGAGGAATGTGGAGTACACGTGAAGAATCTCAAAACCACCACATTCACCAATGACATATTTACAGTAGAACAAAAACATTACATCACGCTGTATGTTGTGTGTGATTATTTTAGTGGTGAAGCCAAGATTCTTGAACCAGAGAAATGTGAACGATGGGAATGGTTTTCTTGGGGCAAGTTACCGGAGCCAAAATTTTTAGGATTGCAACACTTGGCTGAGACTAGCTACAACCCGTTCAATTAAAGTAGTTGTATTTTGCTTAAAGAAAAAAGCCTCTGAGAGATCAGTGGCTTAGCAGGGAACAAATGTCGCAAAGAATTGAGCGGTCTCTTGTGTTGGTTTGCCAGCTGGTTGAATGTTACGAATCTTACCTTCCTTGACCATGCGGTCGAGAACCACATTCAGATTGGCTAACCTAGCAAGGTGATTTTGGCCAGGTATAGTGCATTCGCACAGCATCTCGGTGACATCAGCCGGCGCACACATTCGATCTCGGAATACTCGACTGATTTCTGCTGTGATGCTGCTTAGCTGAGCGTCGCTCAAAGAACTTCTGGTTTCCATGACAATCTCCTTGGTTTGAAATGGACTACATTGCGTGATTGACATTCTACTCTTAAAAATATCGTTGTCAACACAACTGTGTTTCTCATAATATCCCGCGTACTGTATACTTTCTACTGCAACCATGACCCCAAAACTCTCTATCATCATCGTCAACTACCAGTCAGCCGACGTGCTGGAGGATTGTTTGCGATCGTTGCACGTGGCCATCAGTCAATCATTTGAATTAATCGTGGTTGATAATTCTTCGGGTGACGGCGCGAAAGCAGTGATGGAACAAAGCGGGATGCATGGACATTATTTTGTCCAACCGGAAAATGTTGGCTATACGAAAGCGGCGAACTTTGGGGCGAAGCATGCAACTGGAGAATTTTTATGTTTTCTGAATCCGGATATGATTCTCGAAGGGAGTAGTCTTGATCGGTTGTTGAACTGGGTTGAACAGCATCCGCGAACAGTTGTCGGGCCGCGCGAACGGAATCAAGGCGGGGATATTGTGACCACCGCGTTTCCATTTGTTAATCGTCGCTACGTTTGGGGCGCAAATCTGGCCTATAAATTCCCATGGCCCCGCCATTGGCATCCGGGTTTACCATGGCTGGTGCCGTCATTTACTTATGCCTGGCAATGTCGCACTACTACCGCGCCGTTTCAAGCGTCGGTGCTGAGTGGCAGTTGTTTAGTCATGGCTCGCTCTGTGTGGGAAGAAGTAGGGGACTTTAATGAGGATCTGATGTTCTTCGGCCTGGAATCAGAATGGTTTGAACGAGCAAAAGATCTTGGTGTCACGGCTTGGTACATTCCGGATGCGGTTGTTTTCCATGAACACGCGGTCAGTATTAATCGCGCCGAAGGTTGGAAAGTTCGGGAGATTGCTGATGAAAATCGCAAATGGCATGCTCGGAAGATTGGGTTGATTACGCTGGGGATTTTGATTTTGGTGTTGTGGTTGGAGAGGAAGCTGCGGCCGAGGCAATCGTAACAATAGTATTTGTAATAACAAAGATAAACAATCAGTACTATTTACTTACGTATGTTATATTGCTATCCAGCTTGCCATCATTTGGTTCGAAGTATGATCGCGTCACCACGCTCGTGAGTTCAGGAATTTAGTGCAACACCCCAGGCCTCGTTCGGGG
>JAYUIJ010000007.1:0-6375 GCA_043766165.1 Candidatus Kerfeldbacteria bacterium | reverse complement strand
ATCGACGACTGATGACGTTGTATGCTGTGCAACAACGGTTCGGTAACCCGAAACCTCTGGGGAATCCTCGGTAACAGTTTATTATGAGCTAGAGCGGGGAGGGGCGGAATGGGGCTAGGGTTAGCGAATATTCCTATCTCCCCCGATTTATACAACATTCGACTAAAATACAAACTTCTTCTATTAGTAATATTTGCGAGGTTCTGCATCAACCCCTCTTCCCACCTGCAGGTGGGAAGAGGGGTTCGTTGTTAAACCTCTTTCTTTAACAAAGGAGCGAGTGTTGATTTTTGTATTTTCACTTTACATGGGAGGGGAGATAGGCTCATCCGAGCTCAACGCTTGACATCTTGAGTAAAGCGATCTAGTATTCCCTCACGGCTTGGCAGATATTTATTCGCCATGAGCCGTCTTTATAGTCTCACAAGTTTAAAAGAACGCCGTCGGCTGTTACGCCGTCAAGCAACCCCATCTGAAAACAAATTTTGGATGTTCTTGCGTAACCGAGAATTTCGGGGACTAAAGTTTCGCCGACAACATAGTGTTGGTTGGTATATTTTGGACTTCTATTGTCCGGCTTTGCAGTTGGCGATTGAAGTGGATGGCGAGAGTCATTTAGTTGAGGGACGTGATGTGCTTGATAAAAAACGTCAGGAATGGATTGAAGCACAGGGCATTAGAGTTGTACGTTTTTTGAGCAGTGAAGTTATCCATAACATGGATGGAGTTATAAAAAGATTGGGTGAGGTTATAGATGAAATGTCATGAGTACGACAACGTTTTCTCCTTTGAAAGGAGGGGTGCGTGAACGGAGTGAAGTATTATGTTTTACTTTTAATTAAAGTATCTTGAGTATCATTGTTTTTCGAGGGGAGGTGAGTTTTCCACACCGTGGCCCTTGACCTTCGGTAAATCTTCGGTTATCATGAACTCATATTAAGCCCCGACTTTCTCCGATATGTGAGAAGCGGCGGATAAGAAAGGAATACCAATATGGCCAAGAGCCAAAAAAGCGCCAGCGCTACCGCTGGTAAAACTATGAATAGTGGCACGCTTGCTGCTATTGACCAGATTCGTGAACGGTTTGGCGAAGGTTCAATTATGCGCTTCAGTGAGGCGCGAGCAATGGACGTTGAAGTTGTCTCCAGCGGTTGTTTGTCATTGGACTTAGCCTTAGGAGTTGGCGGCGTACCACGCGGACGAATTATTGAAATCTTTGGACCGGAAGCGTCAGGTAAAACCACCTTAGCGCAGCATATTGTTGCTGAAGTACAGCGCGCTGGTGGGACGGCAGCTTTCGTTGATGCTGAACATGCCCTAGATCCAAGCTATGCGCGGAAACTTGGTGTGAATGTTGATGACCTCCTGATCTCACAACCAGATTCCGGTGAACAAGCGTTAGAAATTGTGGAAACACTGGTGCGCTCAAATGCGGTTGATGTTGTCGTGATAGACTCTGTGGCCGCGCTTACGCCAAAAGCAGAAATTGAAGGGGACATGGGTGATTCGCACATGGGGTTGCAAGCCCGGCTGATGTCACAAGCACTTCGCAAACTGACCGCTATCGTTTCCAAGACGAAAACCATTGTCATCTTCATCAACCAGACACGTATGAAGATTGGCGTCTTCTTTGGTAATCCAGAAACAACGACCGGTGGAACGGCGTTGAAGTTCTACTGTTCGGTGCGTATTGAAGTTCGCCGGATTGGACAGTTGAAACTTGGTGATAAAATAATTGGTAATCGTACCAAAGCGAAAATTGTAAAGAACAAAGTCGCGGCCCCATTCCGCCAAGCTGAATTCGACATTCTCTATAATCAAGGAATCAACTTAGAAGGGGATGTTTTAGACACTGGCTTGCTCTATAATGTCTTAACCAAGAGCGGCAATACAGTTTCCTTCGGTGAAATTAAACTTGGCGTCGGACGAGAAGCGTCCAAGCAATACTTGTTGGATAATCCAAAAGTCACCAAAGAAATTCGCGAGAAAGTTTTAGTTGCAGCTAAGGAGCGACAAGTTGAAGATGATAGTGCTGGTCGGACGCCGAGCGCGGCGGAAGAAGCGCCAGCGGAAGAGAAAGAAGAAAAGTAATTACAGTTGTTAACTCAACAGCGCGGCCGGCAGGCCGCGCTGTGATGATTAGACTTAAATCTTATTCTTGTTCAGCTTTAAATTTTTCGTATTCTGTTTGGAAATTCTTACCTTTCTTTTGATCAATATCCCAGCGTTTTTGCCGAAGTATATTCTTGGCTCGGGTTAGGATAGTTGCCTTTTCAACTGCTTTAGCCGCAATTTCTTGCAAAAGTTCTTGTTCTTTTGATTGCGTAGGATCAGACGAGCGTTCGTTGAGATAGCGTTCAAATGTTTCTACGTCTCGTACTGCTTCAGCAGTGCGTTTTTCAAAGTCAAAGAGTGTTTCGTACCCGGGGACGCCAACAGATTCTACTAGTTTATTTGCCTCGAACTCAATAGCCGCATGCCGTTCTTCTTGTTCTGCAGTATTACCAGCTTTCTTAGCCATTTCACCCATATCCATACGATATTCGCTCAAAGGTATTTTTCCAGCTGCGCGATGAGCCTGTTGTAATTTGTATGAGCGTTCGTCAGTACGATGTTGAGAACTGGCGTCGGCCATCTCTCGTGCTTTAGCCGGATCGACAATTCTTTTACTTTCGTCAGGTACAAAAAATTCTGCACCTTGCTCACTTGCTGGTAGTTCGTTAGGCATATGATAAGTAAAAATAGTAACTAACTCAGTAATAATAGCAGAAAAATAGTGTTTTGTCAACGAAAAGGCTCCACCCCTAGCCCCTCCACTGCCGTAGCAGTGGAGGGGACATTTATTCCGTAACCCGTTCAGCGTATTCCTCAGTCTCCGTATTTATCCGAATCACATCACCAGTTTTCACAAACTGTGGGACGCGGATTACGTATCCAGTTTCTAGTGTGGCGTCTTTTAACACTGCGCCTGTAGTATCGCCGCGTACTACGTCAGATGTTTCGGTGACTTTTAATTCAACTTTCTTTGGTAGTTCAACGGTGATTGGCTTGCCTTCAAAGTTGACGACGGTGTACTCAGTGCCGTCTTTCATGAAGTGGATTTGTTCTTCTACCATTTCTTTTGAAACAGCGATTTGTTCAAAGCTCGTGTTGTCCATCAGGTGGACGCCACTATCGTCAGAGTAGAGGTAGCTAGCTTTTGTGCGTTCAACGTCAGCTTCTTCGATCTTGTCGCCGTGCTTATAGGTTTGTTCGAGGACGTTACCGTTGATTAAGTTTTTCAACTTGGTGCGTCGGACTGGTTTACGCTGAGCGGTGCGCATAAAATCAGACCAGAGGCAGATGTACGGCGCGCCGTCGATTTTTACCAGGGTTCCAACCCTGATGTCATTCATATCCATCATATATCCGTGGGATTTAGCTCGATGTGAATGGCAAAAGGGCCATGATCCGCGCGCGCTTGATTGCTTCGGAGATGACGCGTTGATGTTTCAAGCAGGCACCACTGCGGCGACGTGGGAAGATTTTTCCGGAAGCCGAGGTAAAGCGTTGTAACATTCGGATGTCTTTGTAGTCCACGTCGTCGATGACGTTAGCGCACATGTAGCAGGTGCGCTCTTTGAGCGGGGCGTGGGAAGGTTTTTGGCGAGGAGGCATAGATTAAAAAGGAATATCAGCAATATTAATTTCGTCTTCAGACGGAGCGGCCGGCTGTGCGATCGTGTCTGGAGTGCTAGCGGCTGACATATCAGTCCCGGCCGCTGGACCATCAGCTTTCTTATCGAGCATGATCAAGTTCTCGGCTACGATTTCCGTGCGGTATTTCTTAACGCCAGTTGGATCATCCCATGAGCGAGTTTGAATCCGACCTTCGACGTAGACTTTGCTCCCTTTACGAACGTAGGTACCGATCGTTTGGGCGAGCTTGGCCCAGGCCACGCAATTATGGAATTCAGTCGCTTCCTTTAATTCACCGGACGTCTGATCTTTCCAGCGGCGTGAGGTGGCGACGCTGAAGGAGACGACGGATTGTCCGCCGGTGGTGGTGCGGGTTTCTGGATCGCGGGTAACGTTTCCTAGGATTGTGGCGCGGTTAAGGCTAAATGCCATAGGCGTGGAATAGTTGAATAAAAATTATAGATCGACTTTATCGGAACCGAGCAGCTCGTCGATTTTTTCATCGAGTTGCTTCGTTTCAACTGGCGCTTTGGTTGGTTCATCGGCGGCTGGGGTCGATGGCGCTGGTTCATCTTTCATCATGGCGACCACTTCTTTTTCTTTGGCCGTTTCGCGCTTGGCGGCAATCCGTTCGCGAAGTTGAGAAGCGGCAGCTTGTTGTTCAGCCGATAAGACTTTGCGCTTAGTGATTTGCGAACGTAAGACCGTCGCGTTTAAGCGCAAGGCTTGTTCGAGCGGGCTGAGCGCAGTTGATTCCATGTCGAAATCAATGGCGTCATAGTAACCGAAACGGATATGATCAATTTCGTAGGCGAGCTTTCGTTTACCCCAGAAATCATTTTTGACAATTGTCGCACCGCTGTTTTTGAGTAGCTCGTGAATCGCGGTCGTCATGGCCGGGACTTCGTCTTCGGCTTTAGTACCGGGGATAATATAGAGGAGTTCGTAGTGTTGAACCATGGTTATAGATTACTAAATAAGCGGGCTGTGGACCCGCCCGAGGACATTCTAAGAATGTAGCTAGGGTGATGTTGTATGGGTCCCGTTTGGGAGTCCCGGGAAATCCGAGACACAAACATCGTGGCCACAGATTACCATGGAGGGTAGTTTTTGGCAAGGGTGCCCCGTGGGTTGTCTAGAGGCACGCTGTCTCGCTAAAGAAAACGGCTATCCGAGGTGGAGATCCTTCGCCCGCGCAAATACCACAAATCCGTCATCCTGAATGGAGCAGCAGCGAAGTGAAGGATCTCCTCTCGCCCTTAGGCCGCGGGCTCAGGATGACGGGCGATGGGGTGTTGACAAGAGTCGCAGATTTGGTGTAGGTTCTGGCTAGTGTATAGATGTTTCTTTTCTCTGGGGAGGGGCGCAGGTCTTGTATTGTTATTTTGAACGCTGAAGGTGAAGAGTTATCACTCTATCAGAATGCTGAGGGTGAAGTGTTAGTAGTCCATCCGGATGGCTCAGGGCATTTTGTTGGTCAGCATCCTATGGTTCGTGAATCAACCCGGTTGGGGAGCCATAGGAAATGCGGAGGAACGATGTTCTTGCGGCCAGCCTCAGAAAAATATGTAAGTCTCAACTGTGGTGGCTGCAACTTCAGAACACTCATTCCTAAAGAGGTTTGTGAAGGAAACCAACTGCAGTCATACTTTTCTGAACGAATTCACGCTGCTAGTGTGACCACGTAATTCAGTCTCGTTTAGATCTAGAACGGGACTTTTTTCTTTATTTATCGTACACTTGATCCCTATGCAAGAAACACTATTTATCCTCGGACGTGAACCAGAACTATCGGTAGCCGAACTTGAAGCACGTGCTTCGACGTGGTCTGGTAAAGTGAGTGTCATATCGCCCCAAGTTGCGTTGCTGACGCACGATGCCTCATTACCAGAACGAATGCTCAATCGTTTGGGTGGGAGCATTAAACAGATTGATGTGCTGGAGCGCTGGCCAGTAACTGGCTCAGTCACGAAGACATTGAATGAACACTACACAGCTGAGTGGGTGGCTGTCTTATTTCCTGATGACGGACGTGTAGAATTTGGCGCCAGTTTTTATGATACGACCTCAGGCCATCGCGCTGAGTTACAGAAAATGTCGATGCGGATTAAGAAAGATATTGTGGCCATGGATCGTGCCGTACGATTTGTGATCTCGAAAGAAACGCAGTTATCAGCGGTAACGGTACAACGTAATGGTTTACTTAAAAAGGGGAAAGAAATTGTGTTTGTGTTGTACGATCAGGAAATTATTGTTGGCGTGACGAAAGCTGTCCAAGATTACCAGCTTTATGGCTTACGAGATTTTGGTCGACCAGCCGCGAATGCGAAAAGCGGAATGTTGCCGCCGAAGTTGGCGCAGATGATGTTAAATATTGCTGGTGTCAATGCCGACGATGTTTTACTTGATCCGTTTTGTGGAACAGGGACTGTCGTGCAAGAGGCGGCGCTGATGGGTGTGAAAAATATTCATGGTAGTGATGTTGAGGCGCGAGCAGTGAAAGATAGTCAGGAAAATATTAAATGGTTGATGAGTGAGTTTCCGGATTTACATACGGACGTTGAATTGCTCATGCGTGATGCACGGCAGATTAGTGTTGCGCCTGATGTCATCGTGACTGAGCCATATCTAGGTAAGCCGTTACGTGGGCATGAGCCGAAAGATTGGCTTGATGAACAAGCGCAGGAAATTAGTCGC
>JAYUIJ010000006.1:0-15471 GCA_043766165.1 Candidatus Kerfeldbacteria bacterium | reverse complement strand
ACCCGCGGCTACGGTGGGGTTTGAGTCTGCGTGGAGGGATGGTAGTGGCGTTTTACACGCTAGTCTCATTGAAATCGTTCGAGCCTTAAAATCATTTTCGGCGCGGCGGATCAATGAATTGCGAGGAACACAAGGGCAGCCGGTTTGGCAACGATCATTTCACGAACACATTCTACGAGGGAATAGTGACATTCTGAGCGTCCGTGAATACATTCATCTCAATCCCGAGAAATGGGATCAGGATCGGAATAATGTCAGAAAAGGCGCCTGACATGGTACACTGAGATGACATGAAATTTCCTGAGAATCAGCATTACGATGTTATCATCACCCTTCGACAAGCTCAGGGCAGGTCGGCTACGGATTTGGTAAATTCAACACTTCTTAAATGAAAGAGCATTTTGATGTAATTGTTATTGGTGGTGGAGCCTCTGGCATGATGGCGGCTGGCCGAGCGGCGGAACGCGGATTAAGTGTTTTATTATTAGAAAAGAACAAACAGCTTGGTCAGAAGTTAGCCATTACCGGCGGGGGACGATGTAATATTACCAACGCCGAAGAAAATGAACAGCTATTACTTTCGCACTATGGTGCCGCAGAAAAGTTTCTATATTCATCTTTTTCACAGTTCAGTACCGACGATTCGTTTTCTTTTTTTGGTGGATTAGGATTACCATTAGTCGTGCAAGAGGGGAAGCGAGTTTTTCCGAAAACGGAGAAAGCGACAGATGTCGTGAAAGCGTTGCAGGGATATTTAGATAAAGGAAACGTTGAAGTACGAACGAAAGCTGCGGTCACAAAAGTATTTTCTACACTAAAATCAATTACTGGCGTTGAAGTGAATGCTGAAACATTAACTGCCGATAGTTTTGTTTTTGCTACCGGCGGACAATCTCGTCCTGAAACTGGATCGAGTGGAGACGGATTTTCGTGGTTGAAGGATTTAGGGTTGGCGATTGAAGATCCGACACCGAGAATTGTGCCGCTGGCTGTGCGTGATAGCTGGATACTATCGCTGGCAGGTGTTTCGCTGAATGATGTCAAAATCACCTTCTACGCAGCTGGCGAAAAAGCATTTGTTCTGAAAGGTAGAATCTTGTGCACGCACTTTGGATTATCTGGCCCGCTGATTCTCAATGCGGCTGGTCAAGTCGCTGATTTGTTACACGTCGGCCCTGTCACAGCGGCGATTGATGTCTTTCCTAAACTTGATGTAGGTGTGCTTGATAAGCATGTAACTAATATCTTTGATAAAAACAAAAATAAAGAATTGAAGAATGTGATGAAGTTTGTTACACCATCAGGAACTTCCGCTGCGATTCTTTCATTGCTGCCCAACATTGATATCGAAAAGAAAGTGCACAGCGTTTCAAAAACGGAACGTAAACAGATCGTTCATTTACTGAAAGCATTACCGGTCGTTATCATTGGGTTAATGGGTTATGAACGAGCTGTTGTAGCCGACGGGGGGTTGCTGATTAGTGAAGTCGACGGAAAAACAATGCGGACGCGGAAGTTTGATAACTTGTTTGTGACTGGGGATTTACTGCATATCAAGCGGCCATCGGGTGGATATTCATTGCAGCTGTGTTGGACGACTGGGTGGGTAGCAGGGAGTCACGTTTAACGTCTATGACTATACTTATTATCTTTACTGGGTTACCAGGTGTAGGAAAAAGTACAATGAGCGCGCTCCTGGCTCAGGATGCCCATTGGCCGATATTTACAAAAGATAATATCGAGCGTTCACTAGAAAAATCAGGCGTATCAGCTGATCTGCGACCAAGTGCGGCGTATGAAATTCTCCTGAATGCTGCTAGCTTGAATCTCAAAAACAGCACCTCGGTTATTGTAGATGCAGTATTTGGTACGAAATCCATTCAAGATCAACTGACATCTTTGGCTGTAAAGCATAAGGCAATACTATTTGTTGTTCATTGTTTTTGTTCTAACCAAAAGATTTGGCAACAACGAATTGAATCACGGCCCGAAATTGTTGATGGATGGACGCCGGCAGATTGGACAGAAGTTCAACGTGTCGAAAAATATTATGAGCCATGGGGAGGAACCGTACTAAAACTTGATGCAGTTAATTCAGTAGAAAAGAACTTTCAACTTCTTAAAGAATTTCTCATCTAAAACAAAAACCCCCGTGCCGATCTGTAATCGGTAACCTGCGGGTTTTTGTTTGAAACTTTGTTTTAGGCTTCCTTCACTAAACCCATGGCCATCGCTGTCATTTCGGCTTCTGGCATTTTCATCATCTCCATGACTTTTGGATCAGTCATGTGCATTTCTTTGACGTGCGCCATTCCAGCCGCGAGAGCAGCTTCTTTGGTGTCGCCCGTTGATACGTGGTCGCAAGCGACGCCCATATCTTGGCAAGCAATTGAGAACATAGATTGTCCTTTCAATTATTTTTTTGTTCGACCTTTCGTAAGAAGTGTAAATGAGTTATCAAAAGAACGCAATAGTTTTTTTACCCAGCACCACTTTTTCTCAATCACTATTAGGTACATCAGGTGTGCTTTAAGGTGTACTACAATAGTATGGCCGTAAAACCATTGTATCTAAAAGTGGTGCTGGGTAAAAAGAAAAAAGGAGTCTACGAGAGACTCCGGGTTAAGGAAGGTGCGATACTACTTTACGCGGCTTTACGAATGATTTTTGCTTCTTGTTCACGAGCGATGTTATCGAGCCAGCGAACGAATGGAATTGGTGGCTTAACATGGAAATCTTTGGCGGTTGCAACCCGGCCCTCGAGTAACAACTCTTTAGGTTGGTGGTAGGTGCCAAAGACCCAGTCAGCTACCGGCAGTCCGTAGAAACCCGAAATCGCTTCATTGGATTTAACGTTAGCGTGATGGAAGTGATGGAAACCATACACCTTGCGCCAAATGAACCCGAAGCGCGGATGTTCAGTCGCTGACTTCCACCATTCGTACGGGAAGTGCTCCACTGCGTGAAATACTTCGTAACCAGTCATCGACCAAGCAATCGCGAGATATCCGCCAAGCATGATCGGAGCCTGCGGCATGAGCAGTTGGATCACGAGTAATGGCGGAGTGAAGAGGAGCCAGAACACTGCAAGGGCGTAGGGTGGAAAGGCAGAGTCTTCGTACTGATCAGCAGATACAATGGGATAACGATTCAGAATAAACCGTTCAACACTGCCGGCTACCATCTGTAGTCGGATGAGTGTCAGGCCGTGATGGTGTCGATGGCTACGAGCGAAGTAGGCTAGCCAGGGAACAAGAATCGCATGCAGAACGTAACGATGAAATCCCCATTCGAAAAAACAGATGTACAGATGGGCACAGTTGAAGACGAGGAAAGTTGCTCCCGGACCTGCGTTGATTTGGGTTGCCCACATGTCAGGGAAGAAATACCAGAATGCGACGAGGAGCGCTGTCAGTTGCAAGGCCACTGACAGGAGGAACAATGGAATGGAGAACTTCCTGTGTGGTTTGGCCATCGGAACCCCCTATCTTTTTTGATTGTCAATGAACAAAGCCGGCGCGAAAACGCCGGAAGTAAAACAGCCAATTTCTACCTTGACTATATCACTAATAGTTTTCTGCGTCCACGGAATTTTGATATTCAGGCTAAGGTTAGATATACTTTGTTCCATGGAAGCCGCGCAAATTGAACAACTTATTTCTGGAGCCATAACGCCAGGAAATTTTGCGTGGGCTGATTTAGGATCTGGCGCGGGTGCGTTTACCTTGGCGCTTCGAAAGCTCGGCGGTCCAGAAATTAAAATATATTCTGTTGATTCTCAAATTTCAAAATTGCGGGAGCAAGAAGAATTGTTTTGTACAAACTTTCCGGGAGCAAACATTAAATTCATCGAACAAGATTTTACCGTTGATCTTTCATTACCGATATTGGACGGCATCTTGATGGCTAATTCACTGCACTTCGTGCGCCGGAAAAATCAATTCCTTGATTCGATCACCCAATTTCTCAAGCCTGGCGGTAAACTCTTGATCGTTGAGTACGATACTGATCGTGGAAATTCATTCGTTCCATATCCATTAACATTCTACCGCTTGTCAAAGCTGCTGCGTCAACATGATTTTTCCGATCCAGAATTGTTGGCTACCGCTCCGTCAAAATATGAGAAAGGTATGTATTCAGCAGTGGCGACGTGGTTGGAATGAACCTTGTGACAATGGGCTAATAGTGGGATACTAGAGCTATGCAGCAACCGCTTCCACCATTGTCGAAACAAGCGAAAGATCTCAAATTGGGAGTTTACAAACATTATTCTGGGAGCACTATCCAACTGATGAGCGTCGGACGCCACAGCGAAACGCTCGAAGAGATGGCGATGTATAAACACTTGGATGACGGAAACTTTTGGGTTCGGCCGCTCACGATGTTTTGCGAAGAAATTGAAGTAGACGGAAAGCGCCAACCACGTTTTCTTTTTGTGCATGAATAATATGACTACTGAAGAACTTCAATCTATCGCCAATCAAATCCGCGCCAACATCATCCGCTCGACAACAGCGGCTGGTTCTGGACATCTCACATCTTCACTATCTGCAGTCGAGTTGATTACAGGCTTGATGTTCGGTGGTACATTCCGTGCCGATACCAAAAAACCACAGTACCCCAACAACGACCGGCTGATCTTTTCTAAGGGTCATGCCGCTCCACTGCTCTATTCCGCCTACGCCGTGGCTGGAGCCCTTCCAGCGTCAAAATTAGGCCAATTACGCCGTTTTGGCAGTGCCTTAGAAGGCCATCCAATGCCCAAATTTGCCTTTACAGAGGCCCCAACTGGGTCACTCGGCCAAGGACTGGGTATTGGGCTGGGGGAGGCTTTGGCGGCCAGAATGCAAAAGTTGAGCTACCGCATATACGTTCTGCTTGGCGATAGCGAAATGGCCGAAGGATCGGTTTGGGAAGCGTTACAAGTTGCGTCATTTCATCAGCTCGACAACCTCGTCGCCATTCTTGATTTTAATGGTTTGGGTCAATGTGGACCGACGATGCTTGGTACAGACGCCGAAACAATGAGCAAGCGAGTCAGTGCTTTTGGTTGGGAAACAATTGTTGTTGATGGACATGATCTGGAAAAAGTTGTGGCGGCATTTACGCAAGCAAAAAAAGTGCGTGGAAAGCCAGTCATGATTATTGGAAAGACAGTAAAAGGAAAAGGCGTGTCATTAGTGGAAGGGAAAGAAGGGTGGCACGGAAAAGCCCTTAATACAGAAGAAGCGAAATTAGCCTTGAAAGAATTGGGCGTGATTGATGACAAAATACGCGGTGTGGTTGCAGTGCCGGATAAGCGTCAGTCGACATTGTCGTTGAAGAAAGCCGCGAAAGTTATCAATTACAAAATAGGTGAGCTGGTGGCAACGCGTGAAGCGATTGGGAAAGCATTAGTGAGATTAGCACCGTCGTTTCCAAAACTCATTGTCCTTGATGGTGAAGTGAAAAACTCTACAAACACAGAACTTTTTGAAAAGAAATTCCCAAAACGTTTTATTGAGGGATTTATTGCGGAACAAAACTTGGTCAGTATGTCTGGTGGATTAGCGGCTAGGGGATTACTGCCAGTCTTTGCTACCTTTTCAGCGTTTATGTCGCGAGCGTTTGATCAGCTGCGCATGAATCAATACTCGGGAACGCATCAAGTGTATGTGGGGACACATGCCGGTGTTCATATTGGACAAGATGGCGCGTCACAAATGGGACTTCAAGATATTGCTATGTTCCGGACGTTGGAGAAATCCACCGTTCTCTATCCTTCCGACGCTGTTTCAGCTGAAGCGTTAACAGAAAAAACGTTGAAAGCAGAAGGAATCATATATGTACGTGCGACACGCGCGTTATTGCCTGTGCTCTATCAACCCACACAGCGATTTGTGATTGGTGGAAGTCAAACATTGCGGACGAGTAATGATGACGTTGCTACCATAGTGGCTGCCGGCGTGACTGTTCATGAGGCGCTAAAGGCTTTTATCCTTTTAGCTAAAAGGTATATTCACGTTCGCGTGATTGATCTCTATAGTATTAAACCGATAGATGTCGCCACGTTGAAACTCGCCGCGCGCCAAACAAAAAATATTATCGTGGTGGAAGATCATTATCCAGAAGGCGGCATTGCTGAAGCGGTACGTACTGCCTTAGGAAAAGATGCAGGTTGCGTTACGTCATTAGCCGTGCGAAAAACACCACACAGTGGTACACCCGAAGAACTATTGGCATATGAGTGGATTGATGCGGCTGCAATTATTGCAGCAGTTCAGAAAGTTTTGAAACCATGAGTACAGCTCTTTTTGATATTGGCGGCACGAAGACCCGCGTCTCAATCACGAGAAACGGTACAACGTTCCGTCGCGCTCTTGTCTACCCGACGCCGCGGCATTACCGCCAAGGTATTCAGCAGCTCGACAACGCGATTCGAACGATTGCTGATGGCTGGAAAATTAGTCGGATCATCGGTTCGATTGCTGCGCCGCTTGACACGAAACATACAAAAACTATTGCGGCCGCCAATCTTTCGAATTGGTTTGGTTTTCCGATCACCGCTGATTTACACCATCGTTTTCAAGTTCCGGTGCGATTAGAAAATGATGCTGCGCTGGCTGGCTTAGGCGAAGCGACGCGGGGTGCTGGGCGCGGCTATCGGATTGTTGCTTACTTAACCTTAAGTACGGGCGTTGGTGGAGTTCGTATTGTCCGACAGAGCATTGATGATTCAGCCGTTGGATTTGAACCGGGCAATATTGTAGTCAGCCAAACGAAAGATAAAGTTATCCAACTTGATACGCTCATCTCTGGTGCCGGTTTATCACGACGGTATCGACAGGCGCCTGAGTTGTTGAAAGGACGCGCCGTCTGGCGCGAGCTGGAACATAACCTGGCATTAGGTTTAACGACCGTCACAGCATTATGGTCACCGCATATTATTGTCTTAGGCGGAGCCATTGGCCGTTCTCCACAATTGCAGCTCAAAAACGTCCGCTCAATTGTTCGACGGACACTATTACATCTGCCCGAACCACCAAAAATTGTCAAAGGGACATTAGGGGATGTAGCTGGACTGTGGGGAGCGATGGCGTTGCTGAAGAAAGGCTGAAGCAGTATACTGTAGATATGCAGATTTGCTTACTGTGTTCGATAGGTATGCAATCCTTGAAGGGAGGTGACACACAATGAATCCAAAACAATTTCTTCTATACGGTGGTGCCGTCTTAGTGCTCGTTGGTATTCTCGGTTTCGTGGGCGTCATTGGCCCATCCGCAGCCAAAAGCCTTTTTGGTAGCACCTGGTGGTTTGATAACGGCGAAAACTGGGCTCACTTGATCCTGGGCGTCGTTGCTTTAGTTGCGGCCTTTACCTTTCCGGCCGGAGCACAAAAGCCACTCGTTATGTTGGTTGGTCTTTTGGCAATCTTCTTCGCGATCTATAATGCGTTCAGCACGAAGTTCTTAGGCGCGAACTTAGAAAGTCCAGCAGACTTAATCTTACACGCCGTTGTCGGTATCTGGGCTCTCGGGTCCTCGATGATGGGTAAGAAGGGTATGATGGGCAAGCCATCACAACCTGCAATGTAAAAATTAACTCGTTAGCGGGTTTAGCTCGCTAGCTTGTTAGTAAGCAACGCCGCTCTGAGGAGCGGCGTTTGCTGGTGGATGAAACATGTTGTTTAGGAAATGATGATCGTTGTTTCGAAAACATCGTCAACGTGATCGTGGAGTTGGAATTCTCCGGGAACACTAGCTTGGAAGCTCATGGTTGCGCCGGGTTCAACTTTCTGTTCTTGAAACGTCGGGTAGATCAGATGATGTTCATGTTTGCCGATGGCTGGTTTCCTTGCTTGATGGTCATTATTTTTGATGGTGACAATTGAGCATCGTTGGACCCGAACCGGATCTTCATCCCAGCCAGTGGCGGAAATAGTGACGGTAGTGGGTGCGACAGCAGTCGGACATTTTTGCGCCGGTAGTCGGTCAAGAAAAAGATGGGTAAAAAAGTGCCAGCCAAAAACGCCAACGATGCCGACATAGACTATGATCGAACTAACGGGGTAGAGCCAGCGGGGGTGTTTTGACTTAGACATGTAGTTTTTTTATATATTGCTAATTTTTTCACTTGGAATTAAATGTCGTTTAGCGAATGCAAATCCTGATCCTGATTTCAAGTATTTTCAAACATTGCAGCGTCATGTTTTTTGTAAAAAACAACAATACCACATCAGGCTATATGGGATTTTGGTAGAAGTGTATTTTTGTCCTTTACTGTTGTGTCTAATCAGCTGTTTCTTAAGGCCTGTCGTGTAACCTTTATAGAAAGACTGATCTTTCTGAGTTTGAATCATGTAGACGTAATACATAGTTCTAAAGCACTTCTTCGCAAGCTATGAAGTATACTGCTTCGCCTCAACGTTGCTTGCACTGCGAAGCAGTGGTCGGGGTGCCGGGACTCGAACCCGGGGCCTCATCGTCCCGAACGATGCGCGCTACCAACTGCGCTACACCCCGATAATCAGTGTTGCGAACGGGGAGACTGTATCATGGGTGAGACAGGAAATCAAGGTCAGGCTTGATTTATGCAGCCATATATGAGACACTGAATGTCGACTTTATGAAACCTGCCACATCAGGAAATCACGGCGTCAGACATCTCGGTATTATCATGGACGGTAATCGTCGTTGGGCGGAGAGCCGTGGTTTGCCGTCGCTGGAAGGACACCGACGTGGGTATGGCGTTTTTAAAAAAGTTGGCATTTGGTGTCTCGATCGGGGGATTGAGATTTTAACTGTCTACGCATTCTCAACTGAGAATTGGAATCGGACAAAGAAAGAAGTAAATTACCTGATGAAGTTATTGACCTTGGCGTTATTCAACGAAGTTGATGATTTACATAAGAAGAATATTAAGATTAGTGTTATTGGTCGGGTTAAAGAATTGCCGACAAGTTTGCAGAAGCACATTGCTGACGCGATGGAACTGACAAAAAATAATACGCGTGGAACATTGCAGTTAGCGATTAACTATGGCGGGCGTCAAGAAATTGTTGATGCGGTAAAAAAAGTCATGAAAACTGCTAAGAACAGTTCAGCAATTACTGAACAATCTCTTAGTGAAGCAATGTATACACAACATCAGCCAGATCCAGATCTGATTATCCGCACGTCGGGTGAACAACGGTTATCAGGTTTCTTGGCCTGGCAAGGTGTGTATAGCGAATTAATTTTCATGAAAAAACATTGGCCGAATTTTAAAGAGAGTGATTTGGATGAGGCCTTAGCGGAATTTGGACGACGGCAGCGACGGTTCGGTACGTAGACCACCCCTTTCATGCGTGCGCGCATGAACCCCTCCTCGACTAAGGAGGGGTGAATTAAAAAAGCCCATGTGGTTGGCACGGGCTCAATTGGGTTAGACTGCATGCGGCCACCAGAATTCGCTGGACCCGATCGGCGATAGCGGTTGAGGATGGGCGAGATGTTCATTGCAGAATGGACAGTGATGCATGCCCTGTGCACCATGGGACATTACGGCACTGGGGTGACCGCTTTTTTCTACTCGGTGGCAAATAATTTGCCGATTTTGGTTGAAGGTGCGATGGGCTTGCGGATGCTGTTTGAACCAAGCATCAATCAGGGTGCTCATAACATGAGGCATGGGTTGATCCTCCGTTTGTGTGCCGGTCGATATGTGAACGGTGCGCTGTTTTTCTAGCGTTGTCAATGAGGTGAAAGCGCGCTAAAATGTAGACATTCTATGTCTGACCTGTTTGATCAAGTGCTGGAGGGCGAATTAGCTCAAAGCGCCCCTTTAGCGGATCGTTTGCGTCCGCAGAATTTGGATGATTATGTAGGACAAGAAACTGTGGTTGGACCAAAAACTATTCTGCGCCGAGCGGTGGAAAATGATGAATTATTTTCGATGATTCTGTGGGGACCGCCGGGGAGTGGGAAGACGACCTTGGCCCGAATTATTGCGCATCATACCAAGGCTACGTTCGTTGGATTATCTGGTGTACTCAGCAGTAAAGATGATTTACTCCAAGCTGTTGCCGCGGCGCAAGAACGACGAAAGTTTAAAAAGCTGCGGACAGTATTATTTGTTGATGAGATTCACCGTTGGAATAAGGCCCAACAAGATGCGTTGTTGCCGTATGTAGAAAATGGCGTGGTGACATTGATTGGCGCGACAACGGAAAATCCCAGCTTCGAAGTAATCTCACCACTGTTGTCACGATGCCAAGTTGTGGTGCTTGAGCGATTGCAGCCTGAGGTATTAGCAACGATTGTGACGCGCGCACTGAATGACAAAGATCGTGGGTACGGAAAAGAAAACGTTGAGCTGGAGCCGCAAGCAATGGAATTGCTCACGACTGCGGCGAATGGTGATGCGCGGACAGCGTTGAACGCCTTGGAGTTAGCCTATAAAGCTACCAGTCCAGAGAAAGGGAAGTGGATCATTACTTTACAGACCGTTGCTGATGCCTATCAAAAACCGAGCTTGCGTTACGATAAAAAGGGGGAAGAGCATTACAATATTATTTCCGCCTTCATCAAATCGATGCGCGGTTCGCAACCGGATGCGGCGTTATACTGGCTTGGACGAATGGTGGAAGCCGGGGAAGATCCGTTGTTCATCGCGCGGCGGATGGTGATTTTCGCTTCGGAGGATGTGTCGATGGCTGATGTTCATGCCTTACCGCTCGCCATCGCCTGCATGCAAGCCTGCGATTTAGTGGGCTATCCAGAATGCGCTATTAATCTCTCACATGTGGTCATCTATTTATCGACCTGTCCAAAGTCAAATGAAACATATGTGGCTTATGGAAATGCCATGAGCGATGTGAAAGAGCATCTCAATGTGCAAGTTCCGCTGAATCTCAGAAATGCACCGACGAAGCTCATGAAGCAGCTGGGATATCACCAAGGGTACAAATATTCCCACGACTACACAGGGGATGAGGCGGATCAGCAATACCTACCCGATGTCCTGAAAAATAAGGTATACTATACGCCAAAACGTAATCCATTCCGCAAGCAATGATTCATTTCAAACCATTCAAATTCGGTCGCGTAGAGTTAGGAATTATTTTATTTTTCATCGTTTTATTTTTCCTGGGTTTAGGGATTTTGACGATTCCATTCTTGGCCAGTGAGTACGGCACGCTGACGCATAATTGGACGACGATTGCTTTACGATGGGGCTATGCAGGTGCGTTCTTTTCCGCGCTGATTGGTAGTACAAGTGCGACCGTTTTTTTCCCCTACACAATCATTGTTTTCTTCTTGGCTACCCAAGGCCTCAATCCATTTTGGTTAGGCGTATTGATGGGACTTGGGGCTGGGGTTGGGCAGATGGTGGGGTATATTATCGGGACGTGGGGCACGAAATGGTTCCGACACCAGAAACCAGAAACGTATGATGCGCTAGAAAAAATCCTAGCCTTTCGCCCACGGATGATAACCGTGTTACTCGTTATTTTTGGTACGACGCCGTTGCCAGATGATATGTTGATGATTCCGCTAGGGATGTTACGGTATCCATGGTGGAAAGCCTGGATTCCGTCGACTATTGGAAAGATTGGAGCTGGTTTAATCGTTACGTATTCTAGTTATTTTGTCACTCGTACCTTGGATTTAGGGACGGCCGCTAGTGCAACGGGCGTGATCAGTCAACTTGTCACCATTGCTGCCTTAGCAGCGATCGGTTACATGATGTTCAAGCTCGATTGGCAAAAAATCATGCATCGTTTACTGAATCACGAATCAGTTCCACTCATGAATAATTCATCAAAATCAATATGACTAAAGACCGCTGGCTCGATTTAGTTGCTACTATTCTTGACCGCTTTCCAGTTGATAAGCGTGGTCAGGAAAAATTAGATGAAGATGAAGGTCCGGGTGAATGTGATTTTATCGAATTCACCTCACCAGCCGGAAAAATGCGGCTGGAATTACTTACTAAACCTGTCGTGCTTGGTAAGCATACCTTTGGCGGCCGGAAAATGGGCGCCGCGGCAGGCGTGAAATATGACTACAGCGATGCGGAATTTCACCATAGTTTGCATGCGTATCAGTGGAAAAGTGATGGGTGGGATGAAATTGATGCGAAGGCGTTCAGTGCGCAGTAAAAAGTAGAAAGTAGTAAGTAAAGAATGTTCGTTTTTCAACGAACTAATTAACTAATCAACCAATTACCTAATTAGCCAACCCTTGCCTGAGTTACCAGAAGTCGAAACCATCCGACGTGAGCTTGATCAGGTGATGCCGAAGCAACGCGTTGTTGGTGTTGATGTGGGGTTACCGAAAATGGTGAAAGTTTCGGTGGCGACGTTCCGCAAACGTGTGGTTGGTGCACGGGTTGGTTTTGTTCACCGTCGTGCCAAACTAGTCCTTATCGAATTGGATAATGGTTGGACAATTATTATTCATCTCAAAATGTCCGGCCAACTTATCTGGCAGCCGAAAAAGGGGAAGATGCGAGTTGGCGGCCATCCGATTCCCGGTGGAATTTATGATTTACCAAATAAGTACAGTCATGTAGTTTTTCGCTGTACTGGTGGAACATTGTACTTTAATGATCAGCGTCAGTTTGGGTTTGTAAAGTTAGTTGCTACAGGGTCGTTAGAGAAATGGTTAGAAGAACAAGGTTACGGACCGGAACCGCTGGATAGTGAATTTACATTAATCCGTTTTATGGAGTTGATGAAAAAGCACCAACGCAAACGCATCAAACCAACGTTGCTTGACCAGTCAGTCATCGCGGGCATCGGAAATATTTATGCTGACGAATCGTGTTTTGCGGCCAAGGTGAAACCAGCGCGTAGAATTTCAACAATGACGACAAAAGAGAAAATAGATTTGTACAAAGGGATACGCGCGATCTTGAATTTAGCCATTGCGAAAAAAGGTACAACCGCTGATGCGTACCGCACGGCGAATGGTGACAAGGGGAGTATGATGCCGTTTTTGAAAGTGTATGGACGCGATGGACAGAAGTGTAAACGTTGTGGTCATGTCATTTTGAAAAACGTCCTAGCTGGGCGCGGGACGCATTTTTGTGGACATTGTCAGCGGTAGTTTTCACGGTATGGAATTCTGCCACGTCCACATCGCCGGCTAGAGAGCCGACGCTGTGGTTAATATTACAGCACGCCAAAAAACATTCCTCACAGCGTACACTCTCCAGTGTGCGCTGTGACGTGAATGAATTACAAATCTTGTTTTACCAAATCGCCGGAATCCACGCGTAGAGCGCGAGACCGATTAACAACCCAATACACCCACCCACAAACGCCTGCAGCGGTGTGTGACCCATGCGCTCAACTAAATGAGATGGGAATTTACGTTCTTCCTTATCTGGTAATTCCCGGATCAACATGTTCAAAATACGGCCGTGTTCGCTGAGATATTGACGGAGACCAATAGCATCGCGGATGATGAGTAATGAGAAAATAGCGGCGACCGCAAAAGCGGGTGAGGCCCAACCTTCTTGGCGCCAAATGACCGTGTCGAGGGTAATAACAAACGCGGTGTGTGCGGACGGCATGCCGCCGTATTCCTGCAAGGCGGACCAGCGGAATTCGCCTTTTATGCCTTGTATGATAAACTTGATGACCTGTGTCAGGGTGGCCGCGACGAGCGGGATGAGGACGAGTTTCGGAATTAACATAGTGTGATTACCTATTTATGCATTTCATTCAACCAGCGTTATTCGGTGCTGTTCAGGGGTTAGCGGAATTCCTTCCGATCTCCAGTTCAGCCCATTTATTGTTCCTGCATAGTGTAACACATTTTTCCGTTGGTTCCGATTTATCGTTTGATGTCGCTCTCCATCTGGGAACATTGGTAGCATTACTTGTGTTTTTTTGGCGTGATTTGTTACGGATCCTTGGTGCTTGGCTGAAGAGCTTTACCAGATGGGATGTTCGAAATAATACTGATCAACGTTTGGGCTGGCTACTTGTTATCGCTTCGGTACCTGGTGCGATTGCCGGAGCAGCACTGGAATCAAAAGCCGAAACAGTTTTCCGGGCGCCGGCTTTAACGGCCAGTGTCATGATCGTGGCCGGTATTCTTCTGTGGGCGGCTGATCGATATGCTGTGCAGCGTGATGGAATGGATAAGCTAACCTGGAAAAGCGCCCTATTGATTGGTGTTGCTCAAGCGGCGGCGATTGTGCCCGGTGTTTCGCGTTCTGGGGCAACGATTGCGCTAGGACGTGTTTTGAAATTAACGCGTGAAGCGGCCGCCCGTTTTTCTTTTTACATGTCGGCACCAATTATTGCCGGCGCGGTGGCTAAGAAACTGTTCGAGTTGCGACACGAAACATTTACATCCGCTCAACAAATGGATTTTGTGATTGGTACGATTGTGGCGGCGATTGTCGGTTGGTTCGCAATTCGGGTCTTATTGAAATACATCAGCAAGCATTCTTACGCGGTGTTTATGTGGTATCGGGTGGGGTTAGGGGTTGCCGTATTAATTGTAATTTGGTTGCAGAAATAATATGAATAGGAAACAATCATTTGTAGACACAAAAATTGCTACAAAGTATGGTAGTTTTCACATTCGAGTATATGCTGATGTTTCCGGGAAAGAAACTTTAGTTTTGTATACAGAAAAAATAAATAGTCTTCAAGTGCCGCTCGTACGCATACATAGTGAATGCATGACTGGAGATACGCTTGGTAGCTTACAGTGCGATTGCGGTGGACAACTAGAAGAATCCTTACGTCGTATTAGTAAAGAAGGTGGGGCGCTTGTTTATCTTCGCCAAGAAGGACGTGGCATAGGACTTTTTGAAAAAATTAAAAGCTATAAACTACAAGATAAGGGTTATGATACATTTGAGGCGAACTTAGTACTTGGTCATAGGCCTGATGAGCGTACCTATGAAAAGGCTAAGATAGCATTATCTGATCTTCATATTAAGCGTGTACGGTTGTTAACAAATAATCCGGCAAAAGTTTCTGAGTTAGCAAAACTCGGAATTGAGGTAATCGAGCGGGTCCCAATTATTATTCCATCGAACAAATATAACCAGAAGTATTTTGCAACGAAACGTGACAAATTCAAGCATTTTTTTCATTCTGAAGTAAGTTACTATTTCTACCAATTTCATGCAGATTCAATTGAAACTGTGGAACAAATTGGCACCTTTCTCAAGGGCAAAAAACATGATCCATTACTTAAGTTTTGTGTGGGCGTAGAAGCAAATCATGCGACGTTGAGCAACCAACAAGAAATCAAAAGAATCGAAGGCATCTTCCATGCCTGTGAATTCTATGAAGGTTTTGTACCAATTCTGCATTTTTCTTTCCGTAAATCTCCTCATGCCATTCATGATATCAAGGCAATAAAAAAGTTTTTACCTTTTGTAAAGTATTTACAAACCAATGACCTTACAGTAAAGGATCTTCCAGCCATCAAGCTTGCCTGCAGAATGTTTTTAGCGGATATACCCTTATCCGATAAAACG
>JAYUIJ010000005.1:0-6505 GCA_043766165.1 Candidatus Kerfeldbacteria bacterium | reverse complement strand
TCTGGACTGTCTCCGGCCTTGAGCTTCATCTCCACCCAATCATGGAGATCCTCATCAGCTTCTAGCTTTCTGGTATTGGTCTTCACGGCTCGTCGATCGGCTCTGGCCTGCGCTCGGTGAGCGGTATATGTACCATCTGGGTTCTTGTTTCTGTGTATCTCACGAGAGATATCACTGGGTTGGCGCATCAGGAGCTTGGCAATAGAACGGATACTGCGGTGCAGACGGAGGGAGAATTCAACCTTTTCTCGTTCGTAGAGATTTAGAATTTGCATAATGGTGAAGAGTATGCCCTTCACCCCAGTATACCCTTGAAGTGTTGCAGGCTGACCTGAATGCAGCGATCGGTTAAGCACCCTTGATTTCGGCAACAGATATGGTACGATAGCCCAGCTTTCCATGCGCCCGTAGCTCAGCCTGGATAGAGCATCAGCTTGCGGAGCTGAGGGTCGTAGGTTCAAATCCTGCCGGGCGCACCAGGCAAGTGCAATAATGTAAAAATATAAACGCTAAGCATCAGCTTGCGGAGCTGAGGGTCGTAGGTTCAAATCCCTACCTACCGGCAGGCAGGCTGCCGAGCACACCAAAAACCAAAAAAATACCAAAAGATGACTAATGGGAAATACAACCCCTTTTTTGGCATATATATAATTTGACAATCAACTCACTTCTCCGTAAGGTCAACGTGATTCCAGTCAATACATTCGATCGATCCTTACAATAAAGGAGGTGAGAGCGCCATGTCGGACAAGATCAAGATTGTGAGTCTGAATTGTAACGGCTGTCGTAACACCGAGGTGATGGCTCAGGAAATAGCCACCTTACAGCCGGACATTTTGTTGGTACAAGAAGCGGAACTAACACCGCTCGGTACTCCGTATTCAGTTCGCGAGCTGGCTCGACAACTGGGAATGTTCCACGCGTACGCACCTGAGCTTGAACTTCAGGAGGGTACTGGCGCAGCCTTAGCAATCCTCAGTCGGTTTCCGCTCAATGATATCGAACGAGTCGAACTTCCTCGATACCAGCGCTGGTTTCGTCCGCGTGAACGGATTAGTTTGCTGGCCACGGTGGATAGTCCGCTCGGTTTGGTCAGAGTTGCAAATGTCCATCTCGACACACGCATCTCGGCTGGCGACAGATTTCGTCAACTTGGCCCAGTCATCGACCGACTAGATAGCTCTCATCTTCCAGCCATCCTCGGCGGTGATTTCAACTCGTCAGATGTGCGGTGGTTGGGAAGACTATTCCCGCTGCCGTTTGTTGAGCATCAGGCAAAGACGTTAGAAGAAGACCTCAAGATCTACGACTTCTTTTCGCCACTAGTAAAAACCGGTGCGACGCATCGTCAGTACCCATTCAAGCTCGACTGGATCTTTATCCGTGGTCTGTCGATTGACACCGGCTCCGTCACGCCTATCTCGTTCTCTGATCACCATGCAGTAGTTTGCCGATGTTCAAAATAGTACTACACCTACCATCAATAGGTGTTTTTTCTTGCTCAAAAACGACGGCACGTGTAGCATATAGGTATGGATACCAAAAAATTGATTCAGTTTTTACAACACCTCAAATCAAACAACAATAAACCCTGGTTTGACGAACATCGTGATGAATATCAGCGATTGCGGCTTGAGTTTGCGGATATGATTCAGCAAACAATTTTATTGATTGCCAAGTTTGATCCGGCAGTAAAGTTTGTGACATCTAAAGAATCAATGTATCGCATTAATCGCGATATCCGTTTTGCTAAAGATAAAACATTGTACAAAACAAACTTCGGAGCGGGGATTGGACCTGGTCGGAAAGGTGTAGCACCGGGATACCATCTTCATATTGATGCCAGTGGAACATTAATGGTTGCCGGTGGATTATACATGCTCACGCCACAACAGTTAAGCGCCGTTCGAGAATCAATTACTCGACAGCCAGGAAAGTTACGAAAGATCATCAATGCGCCGTCATTCAAAAAAATATACGGGGATATCAAACACGATAGTTTAACGCGTCCCCCGCGTGGATTTGATCCTGCCAATCCAGATATCGATTTAATCAAATTGAAACGATTTGTGGCTTGGGCTGAATGGCCTGTAACCTCATTAAAAAAGGATCTACCTGAAGAAATTGCTTCAGTAGCGAAACCATTGTATCCTTTGATTGCTTACTTACGCGAGGCAATCTAAACGTTATGAATAGTAAACCGTTAATAACCATTGGTGTCTTAGTTGGGTCAACACTTGGCGGGCTAATTCCGATGCTTTGGCACGCTTCTTTTTTTTCATTATCAAGTATAGTTTTTTCCACACTCGGCGGCATTGCTGGCATTTGGGCGGGGGTGAAGATTGGGCAGATGTATTTTTAGTTGAAGTAAAAAGTAGTAAGTAAGGACAATAGTTTGCAATTGTTGGGAGAGTCAGGCACACTGTAGAGACATGATTACCAAAAACGAGGAGGATGACCAACTCGTTGAGCGCGCCAAACAGGAACCGGCGGCTTTTGCGGCTTTATACCGAAAATACCAGCGGTCAATTTTCCGTTTCTTCTGGTACCGCGTTCACGACGTTGAACTATCAGGCGATTTTGCCCAGGAAACGTTTATTCGTGCCTTTACGTCGTTGAAGAAGTTTAATCGCAAAGGATACTCCTACTTAACGTATTTACGCCGGATTGCCCAAAACCTACTGATCGACCACTTTCGTAAGCCGACGACAGAATTACTGGAAGCGGCGGAAAAAGTCGTGGATCCGAAAGAGGAAAAACGCGATGTGAGCTTTGATATTGAGGCTATGTCGCAGAGCATGAAGCAGTTATCCGTCGACGATCAGGAAATATTGAAGCTGTTCTATATGGATCAGCTATCACTACAAGAAATTGGCACGCAAAAACAGCGGAGTGTGAATGCGGTTAAGCTGAAATTAAGCCGGGCACGCCGGAAACTGAAAAAGATCGTAGGCACAACGTAAAGAAACCAAACATGGAAAAACGGCTGATGAATCAGCCTGCGGCAGGTGACACCTTTTTCTGATTCGGACGTTAATTGATAGTGGAAGCTTATTCACTAACCCACCACAGCTGTGTCCATGATCCACTCCCGCTTCGCAATGAAGCAAAAGTGGCTACACTGGTACGCACGGCACCGGGACGATACCTAGCCAGGTAGCGCTCGACAATTCAGTCAGCATACGCCGCGTGCCGTTAAAAACGGTACGTTTGGCTACCCAATATACGATATACCTTTTGGTCAAAAGATATATCAAAAAAATGCTCATTGTGTTCAATGGTAAGGTATAGTTGCGCCAAGTGGCGTAAACCTACATCTTCAGTGCCCGGGTTAACTGATCGCCCATCGGTTCTTCTTCTCGGGTGGCGTTTTCGAGCAATCGTTCGCTTAAGTACTGACGAACTTGAATCGGATTATTATTTTCTAACGAAATATCCATTTGCGGTCGAACCACGCTTTTAAACGTGAAATAGATTTTTTTTACCAGTGGCGGTCGGTAAATAATCCAGAATTCCTGGAGCTCGCGCCAGGGATGAAAATCATTACCAACTTCAATCCCTTCATCACGAATAGCAAAATGGACCGGCAATGGTTCACGACGCAAACGGATGAGCAAGACAAGTGTCAAAAGAACAAGTAACATCACAAACGTATAATTCCGCGACATGACACCAAACACAATCAAGCCAACAGTGATTACAGCGTAGGCAATATACCAACCGCGCCCGCGTTCGTGGCGAACGAACTCAGGAAATGTCCATTCCATCAGGACGTCTCCGCGGGGTTCTTGGGGGTCGGCCATGCCTGTTAGTATAGCACCCAGCACCACTTTTGGTCGATACCTCTTTAATTGCCCACAATAATGATACAAATCCAAACCCTTGTAAAAAATAGCGGTAGAGCCAAAAGTGGTGCTGGGTAGCATATACTGCTAGATCGTGTAGTCACGTAGTAGTGATAGCACTATTCATGTAACAAGCTCGTTAGTTTCATCTCGGATATGGTGCGTAGTGTATAGGTTGTATTGTTCCGCTGCGCGGGGCATTGGGATTTGTTGTTAGCGGGTAATTTTTTTCAAAAAACACTTAATTTTTCTTCATTTTCGTGCTATCATATCCCTATGAAGAAGTTTGGAGGCTTTTTGATACTCGCAATGATTGCGAGTCAGTTTGCGGTATGCGCGCCACAAGCACAAGCAGCGACGGTTCGTGATATTGCCTTTCCGGTTATTGGCAGCGCCAGTTACCATGATGATTTCGGCGATCCGCGAGTTGGCCATACCCACGAAGGGAACGATCTGCTGGGAAAAAAATTACAAATTTTAGTGGCCGCTGTCGATGGAACAGCTCAGCAAGTAGCGTACCCGGAGCCGTCATATGGCTGGTACATTACCATCGAAGATAGCGAAGGGTACCGCTATAATTATTTGCATATCAATAACGACATGCCAGGTACCGATGACGGCAAAGGCGGAGCCATGAATGCCTACGCGCCCGGCCTGGCTAAAAGTTGGCCGGTTAAACGCGGACAGTTCCTGGGGTACATGGGCGATAGCGGTAATGCCGAATCGACGAGCCCGCACCTCCATTTTGAAATCCGCTTGCCAGATGATACAGCCGTAGATCCATATACTAGTTTGCGAGCCGCTGCGCATCTGACTAAACCAAGCCCACCAGCTATTCAATCATGGGAACTTTTACCTTTCGGACAGTTTCATGTCGGAACAAATATCGCGATCGGTGATATCGCGGCCGAACTTCCAGGCAATGAAATCGTGGTTGGCGCGGCTGCCGGGTCTCCGCCACAAATTCGCGTCATGACGGCAACCGGCCAAGCGGTCGGTAATTTTTTCTTACCGCTCAAAGGATTTTTGGGTGGCGTTGATGTAGCCGTTGGTGACGTTAATCACGACGGCCTTCAAGACATTATCGCCGGTGTCGGCGCCGGAACTGAACCGTTTGTCTATGTACTGAATCGAAAAGGAGTAGTACTGAGCCGCTTTGATGCCTATGCGAAAGTATTTCGCGGCGGGGTTAGAGTCAGTACCGTTGATTTGAATGGTGATGGAACCAGTGAAATTATTACTGGCGCCGGCGCAACAGGTGGACCTGATGTCAGAACATATACGATGGATGGCCAGCAGCTTTCAAGTTTCTATGCCTATACGCCGAAATTCCGCGGCGGTGTTGATGTGGCTGGTGTAAGTGGTACGGCTGATCAACCCGGCTGGATTATTACTGCTGCCGGGAAAGGCGGCGGTCCGGATGTCCGTGTCTACAGTCAGTTCGGGAGTCTGCGTTCAAGTTTTTACGCGATGGATAAAACATTTCGTGGCGGTATCCGTATAGCTACTGGCCTTGACCCAGCAACTTCTACCCCGACAATCCTGACCGTTCCAGCCAGTGGCGGAAGTGGATTGGTGCGGAGTTTTAGTGTAGACAGCACCGCCGGAACAACCTGGAGCATGTACGAAGAGTGGTGGCTCGGCGGATACGATGTGGCTGTCGATGGTTCAACTATATATGGCGCGATCAACACCAGCAACCGTCGTTCAAGCATTGCCGTCATGCCGTGGAGCACGACGTCAACTACGTGTGAGCATTGGTGGAGTTGCAGTACTAGGTAGAAAGTAATAAGTAGAGACGGGGTTGTAGGATTGAAGAATAAAGTAAAACCCGTCACCCTGAGACCGCAGCCTGATGGCGAGAGGAGATCCTTCACACAGCTGCGGCTGTGCTCAGGATGACGGATTTGTGAAATATTCATGCGGGCGAAGGGTCTCCTTAACCGCTACGTTCAGTCAGCGTTAGCTTACCAATCGCGAAGTTTAGTCAAAATGCTTTTCCGCACCAGTCTTGACAAAACCGCTATTTTCGTGTACCATCTCCAGTCAACGATCGTCGTTGACATCTGCACCTTCCCGAACTCTGCAGCAACCCCTTGCCGCAGAACGGACAACATTATGTCTCACCGTATTCTCATCGTTGATGATGAACCGATGATGCTGGAAATTTTGAGCATCAATCTGGGGCACCAAGGATTCACCGTCAACACGGCCAGCTCTATGCATGAAGCCCATGCTAAGTTGATGGCCGATGAATTGCCGGATGCAATTATCGTTGGTGACTTGAAGCCGCTTGAGGAGGCGAGTCAGTCGCTGGTGCTCGATATCAAAACGTTGAGCGTCGGACTCAAGCTGCCCGTGATCATGCTGACGACGCAGGCGAGACCTGAACAAATTCGTGACGGTTACGCATGTGGAGCTGATGACTACATCACCAAGCCTTTCAGTCCGCGGACGTTGGTGACAACATTGAAAAAACATCTCGACGCACGTTCTATAGTCTAAACAATATACCCGGTCACTTCATTAAACGTGTGACCGGTTTTTTTATGACTACTTTGGCCCGCTCTAGCTCATAATAAACTGTTACCGAGGATTCCCCAGAGGTTTCGGGTTACCGAACCGTTGTTGCACAGCATACAACGTCATCAGTCGTCGAT
>JAYUIJ010000004.1:0-15630 GCA_043766165.1 Candidatus Kerfeldbacteria bacterium | reverse complement strand
TGGAGGGGTAGGGGGTGGACTTGCGCTGGTTTTCACTTGCCTGTATACTACACCTTGTAGTAGATTAACGATTAAACACCAACCCGTATGGAACACCCAACTCACCCAGTTTCTCCAAGCCCCATGTCGAACCGCGGCATGTTTGAAGGTGCTTCGCCAAAGCTGACCTTTATTTTTGGCGCGATTGCCGGTGCCGGCATAGTCGCCATTATTGGGCTCGCTATTATTTTACCGAAAGCGTACGGCACAACTAAATCGAAAAGCACTACGACAACCGCTGCTGCCGCTGCGACAAACACAACCGCTGCTGCCGCAACCTTTAGCGATGTTAAAAAAGTGAACGATGGTGATTTAATCCGTGGCGATAAAAAGGCCAAATTGACGCTGATCGAATTCTCTGATCTTGAGTGTCCATATTGCAAAACATTTCACCCAACGATGAAACAGCTACTCGCTGATTACGATGGTAAGATCAATTGGGTCTACCGCAACTTCCCGTTATCGTTCCACGCCAACGCCCAGAAAGAGGCGGAAGCTCAACTCTGCGTCGGTAAACTTGGTGGCCAAGATAAAGAATGGGATTTCATCGATAAAATTTACGAACGAACGACGGCGAATGGTACAGGCTTCGCGCTGACTGCTCTTGGCCCACTCGCCAAAGAAGTTGGTGTCAACCAAACCAAATTCCAGAAATGTTTAGACGACGGTGAAATGGCTGACACAGTTAAAGCCGAACAAGCTGACGGCACGACCGGTGGCGTCAGTGGTACGCCGTCAACACTAATTGTTGACGAAAACGGTAAGACGCTTGACGGTATTCCTGGCGCCTATCCGCTTGATCAGGCTAAAGCCTACATCGACAAAGCCTTGGCAACACTGTAATCAAAAATTTCAAAAACTCGCCGAGAACATTGGCGAGTTTTTTATTTTGTGAGTTGATTGACAACAGCCCAAAAATATGCTATTCTTAACATCGATACACAAACGACATGGCCGAACAAAAATACATCGATAAGATTTTTTCTACGGCCGTCGCCAAAGGCGCGTCGGACATTCACATCGTCGAGGGCATGCCCCCGGTTATTCGGGTTGACGGCGATTTACAAAAACTCCCGCACGAAAATGAATTGACGTCCAAGGACACCTTGGATGTTTGTTTGAGTTTGTGCACGCCGGAACAGAAAGAAGTTTTTGAAACAGAGCGCGAATTAGACATTGGTTACGAAATTGCCGGACTCTGCCGGTTCCGTATTAACTTACATTGGGAAAAAGGTGCGGCTGGGTTAGTTGCCCGTGTTATTTCGGCGACCATCCCAACCATGGAAGACTTGAACATGCCGCCGATTACCTACGATCTGATTCGTTTGAAGCAAGGTTTGATTCTAGTCACTGGTCCAACGGGTATGGGAAAATCGACCACGTTGGCCGCTATGATCGACTTGATCAACCGCGAACGATCGGTTCATATCGTGACGCTTGAAGATCCAATTGAATTCGTCTACAGTCCGAAGAAAGCGATTATTAAACAGCGCCAACTCGGAACGGATATTATGAGCTTCGCCCAAGGCTTGAAACATGTCCTGCGGCAAGACCCGAACGTGATCATGGTTGGCGAAATGCGCGACTTGGAAACGATTGCTTCAACAATCACGCTAGCTGAAACTGGACACTTAGTGTTAGCCACGCTACACACACTCAACGCCGCCCAAACGATCGACCGTATCATCGACGTCTTCCCGCCATACCAGCAAGCCCAAGTCCGATTACAAATTTCCTTGTTCTTGAAAGGTATTATTTCGCAGCAACTTCTCCCCGGCGCTAACGGCGGCCGCGTTGCTGCCCGCGAAGTCCTGATTAACACCCCAGCTGTCGCCAACTTGATCCGCGAAAACAAAGTGCCGCAAATTAAAACCGCGATTCAGACGTCGGCTGAAGATGGCATGTTCACCATGGATCAGAACATAAAAAAACTGTACGCCGATAATGTTATCACGGAAGAGACGGCTCGGGCGTATATGGTGAACCCGGGAGACCTGAAATAAAAAGATAATATAGCTCCCGTCCCGAAGTCGCACGAGGGACCTCCCAAAGAAAATGCTAAAAGAAAGAGCCCGTACTGTTGTTCTTGACCTGAAATAAACGTGTGGGCAGTACGTAGTAGAAAGTAGTAAGTAAGAAGTAGTGGGAATACGGTATGGACTATTTTGTGGTACATGGATTGAAGTTCTTGAGGAGTTATGTTAGGGTTGTTCGGCATCACATGCGCCTCCGATGTCACCGTAGTGCCAACGGATAAACTCCGCTCAATGGATAACTTCGTATCAGGCATGCTGTTCATAATTCTTTCTTAATGGGGCGGCCGTAGCTCAATGGATAGAGTATTTGGCTTCGGACCAAAGGGTTGGGGGTTCGAGTCCCTCCGGCCGCACCATTAAAAAAGAATATCTGGCGCTTCGGTGCGGGGTCGGACCAAAGGGTTGGGGGTTCGAGTCCCTCCGGGCGCAAAGAAACTAGTTGCTGAGCAACACAAAAAAAATTAGCTCGAGGGGACGAGAAGGATCGAGCACTTCTGCCAGCGGCAGGAGAGCGCAGATCCCGGCCCGCAGGGCAAGTCCCTCCGGCCGCACCAACATGCTGTTTTTTTGTGTGTGTTTCCTTGACTACCTTTTGCCGTCGTGATAGGTTGTTTGGCTGCACATTGTTCATTCATCAAACTCTCAACCACTGGAGGAACCTGTGAAGAAATCTACTGCTCGTCCCGAACCGGGCCGTTTCAATGGCGATCCAAAAGTCCTCACCGGCGGTCAGGGCATCTTGATCGGTGGCACTGGGGCAACGCTCAAGTTGGGACCACAGATGGCAAAAAGCAAGGCGCGCCCTTCACACCGTCGTACTCCGCGTCGTATCAGTCGACCAAGAATTTAGTTGCGCTCTATCAAAACAACCCTTGCTACATGGCGAGGGCTTTTTCTTCTGGCTAAAAAGTTAGGTTCCACCACTGTGTTTAATTTTCCACGCAGTCGGGGCGCCGAGACTCGAACTCGGGGCCTCCTGGTCCCAAACCAGGCGCGATACCAACTTCGCCACGCCCCGACTTCGCGGAAAATCATAAACGATATACTGTAGAGAACAAGGATTCAGGTGACACATGCCACGGCAAATCATCAGGACTGTAGCAGAGTATGGGGAAAAAGAAAAGACCCCATAACCTGTTAGGCTTACGGGGTTGTTGATGGTGAAGCTAGGAGATCAGCTGCGTACTAGTCAGCTTGACCGTAATACATCCGTCACAGGTTGGATGATGCCGGAGAACCGAAATGGTTGGGGGACCAGCAACATCCAGATTCTCAGGGATGAACCGGAGTGTACGTGACATTTCCTGTCGTAGATTGTCTATCATATCGCGCACGTCATTGCCCGAACGGTATATTGACCATTCTCCTTGCCGGCAGAGCTCTTCCCAGATGCGCTCCTGATACTGTCGCTTCTCTTTGTTGTAGGCCTCTTGTTCCCTACGTTGCCCTTCCTGTTCCAATCGTTCCAGAATTGCAGTAGTCTTTTTATTGTCTTCTCGAGCTAGGTTTACAACACCAAGACTATAGATAGCCACTATCAAAATGATTAGTACTATTTCCCAGAACATGGGAGACACAGGCCAATCGATAAACAGACCGGCAAGTATGACAAATACACTCTTCTGAGTAGCTCCGCAGACCAAATTTCGCATCATGAACATCCTCCCATTCAATACTTGCTTGACCAGGTTGGTGTTTTCAAGTAACAAGGTACCACTATGCCACACTCTAGCAAGCGGGCATGTGCTGTCAATATATTGTATTATACATATTCAAATTTCTGCTATACTCTCCCTATGATTATTTCACGTAAGCTGCCACTACTGGCCACGGGACTGATTCTTCTTGGCGCTAGCTGTACGAATAAACTTACCGTACAGCCCCATCCAAAAAGTGTAGTCCAACTCCATGCTACAGGCGCAAACGCTTTTGGTTCGTTAGCCGCTGTGACATCAACGAATGCTAGCCCCACCTCATCACGCGATTCAGTCGGGACATCTGGCGCCGCCAGTCCATCACCAGATTTATCGGTAAAAATCGCTGCCCCAGCTGTCGTCGCCTATACATTTACCGGCACCGCACCATCATTAACGGAAACATCAGTCAGCGTTTACCAACGAAACACGGGCGCAACGTTGCCACTTCCAAGCAACCTAACTTCAAGCGCCGGACTTGGACTGATGGATTTCAGTACTTTAAAAAACACTTCTATTGAAAGTCTGAACATCCGCCGTGGTGACGAACTGTGGTCGATTACTCCAGCCAGCGGCAGTATTTCGATGTATATTAATTCGCCGAATCCGGTACCGTTACCTACAGAAGATACGAACAAAGCTCCCATCGATACCAACGCCGCGATTGATGTCGCTACTTCATTTCTGATCGCGCACGGCATCAGTACCGCCGCCTACGGATCAGCCGTGGCAACAGAAACAAGCGCCATTTACCCGGCCAATGCAAAAACATCTGATCTTCTTGCTTCTGACCGTCCCGAATTGACGAATACGTACCACACCGCTCAAGTTGTTTTCCCACTCCTGATTGATGGGCAAGTAACGGTCCAGCAAAATGGTGAGCCAATGGGGTTGACGTTAACGGTTGATATGAATACCCCGAGCGTTACTTCGCTGTATGGCTTGAACACCACCGACTACAACGTTTCTCCTTACGACGCGGTAATTGATTTTTCGGCGATAAAAACAATTGCTGAACGCGGTGGAATGTATGGCTCGATCACTACCGGGTCTGATGTAAAAAAATATGATCTTGGTACACCAGACCGCGTGTTACTGAGTTCATACCTCTACAAAGATAATCAATCGCTCGAATTGTATATACCGGCGCTGCGTTTCCCGATTACTAATCCGCCGGATGCTTATACAAAATACATTGTCGTGCCATTAGCCAAAGAATTGATTAACCCAAATCCACCGGAAACAATCTTGCCGGCCGCAACCACAAGCGGTTCGGCTGGTGCGGCCCCATCAACCCGTTAAATAACAAACATTCCTAACGGTTACCGCCAGGAATGTTTGTTATCACTTCGTTACTTACTCGACTTCTTCGCTTTCGCGCCTTTCTTATCCTTTCGCGATTGAATATACTTTTCCGCCGCGTAGGTCGCGCCGGCAATTGCGACCGCGCCGACGAGTTTGCGTAAAGCGTGATTCTTTTTTTTCGGCTCTTTGTCGGTTTCTTGGTCTGACATGGAATTGGAAGCTAGTTGATGAACTCTCGATGGCCTTTACTGACTATCAACCGTGCTCACAATTTCGTTTGGGTCAGTCGGCTTACCGAGTTTGAAGATTTTGATAATCCCCCAGGTGATAACGACATAGACGACGGCAGCGACTAAGGTCGACCATTCGAAGAACGACGTTGTTTCCGCGCCGCGTGTTGTTGATGAAGAAAAAATATTCTGGAATGGTCCGGCAAATGGCGTACTTACTCCATAGACAAACTTGGTAAAACCGGCGTCGGGATTAGCGCCCAAGAGTTTCAGGACAAAGCGGAAAGCTAAAACAATTTCAATAAATCCGAAAATATACCAAATAATTTGGTACGCATGAAATAATGTTTTCTTGGTGCCATATTCCTTAGCCGCGGATGCCGTTGCACCGACGGTATGTTCGGTCCGAGTTGTTTGACCGGTCGGCGTCGAGGTTGACGTCGCGACCGTTTGCGCAACTTGGGTCGGACTACTGGTAACGCTCTTTTTTACCGTTTGCGCGGTATTTGCGTCGGATGTTCGAGTTAACTCTTCTTCGCTATGTGATGGGGTAAGGACTGGATCCATAAGGTTAATCTAGTTGATAAATGCACGTATGTGCAAAATGCCTCAACCATGAGACTTACGTATAGTGTACTTTCAATGACCTGTAATAGATAGACTACTTGGCTTTTCTACTAACAGGCAGTATCGTCTCCAGATTTGTTTTGGTTTGTGAAAAGAGCTACTTTTTTAGGCTACCACCATCACTTTTTCCTGACAACCCGAGTTATCAACTGTTGGTAATATCTACCTAAAAAGAAAAAGCCCCAGTCAATAACCCTGGGGCTCATGGAGCTGAGCTACTTCGGCTGATTGCCCTGAACAATCTTCAGGGGTCGGCTTTTGTGCTCAGTGCGTGGCTCAGGCCGCTTGTTTGCCATCATGAGGCAGACAGCAAACAGAATCGGCATTCCAACAGCCAGCGTGACCATCCACACAACGGGCGGAATGACAGGCATCGTCGTTCCCTTTCCCAATTGAGTAAGCCCGGTCGGCTGCCATTCGGCCTAGAGCTCATGGCCGATAGGCGGCGCTTGGTTTTGGATACGGAGCACCTAGCTTTAGGTTAGCACTGTGGTTAGTCGCTGGCAATCTGGTTTTCAAGCACGTAAAAAGTTTCTACGTATGAGCAGTTGACACACTTCCTATTTTTATTTACTATGTGCAGATTCAATTGCTCATTCTCATTGTCCGGAGGATCTCATGTCCCTTACTATTTCAGCGCGGCAATTGGCACTCGATCCAAAGATTGGTTTAGTTTTCTTGCGTGCTCGGCCACAAAGTTCAAGTCAGGCCGAAGAACTGCAGCGAGATCAGGTACAGGTGGCAGTAGAAATCCTCGCTGATCTCTTACCAGATCAATTCCGCAACGAGATCCAAATGATCTCAAGTCTTAAGCCTTGGTATGAGTTAGGTCCATACGAACCGCCTGCGGCGCTACAACTCTTGGGCCCAACCGAAGCAGCACGACAAGAGAAAACCCTGCCCCAACAGGCTATCGAGCATATTGGTTTGACGGCAGAGACGTTGAAGGAAAGCATATGGAGTGGGTCCCATGTACCAGATCATGTTGTACTGTTAACCAAGCTCTTACTGCAAGCACATGCCTGCGTGCAATACAGGACGAGCGGTTGAAACACATACAACAAGTCATGGTCGGCCAGCAACCGAGTATCATTGTTGGTTTATTGGGTGGTGAGGTCGTTAAACCACAACCCAAGAATGATCCTAAAGTCAGTCATCGCCAGCGTGTTCAAGATAGAATCATGAGTATGCTAGCATTACGCAATGAACTAACTGACGGAATGCTGATCATGAAAGCTGTTCACGATGCACTCATTTCAATCGTCGAACATGAAGCTATCAAACGGGGCTATACAACGTGATTTTTCTCCACCGAGCGGATTGGTTAACACCAATTCTTTTTTTATTTAGTGATATACTACTATCTATGCTAGTACACCCCAAACCAACCATGTCCAAACACCGCGTTGATGCGTTTAGTGACGGCGTGTTTGCGATTGCTTGTACATTGTTAGTCCTCAACCTCCATATTCCAGAATTAACAAAAAATGCTAGCTCGAGTGAGCTATGGCATGCGTTGCTCATTCAATGGCCACGGTTGTTTAGTTTCATTATTAGTTTTGCGGTCATCGCTATTTTCTGGATGGGGCATCACATCGTGATGCACTACGTCCGACGCGTAGACCGAATGTTTTTGAATATTAATTCTTTGTATTTACTCTTGATTGCTTTCATTCCGTTTGTGGCTGGGTTAATTGGAGAGCACGGAACAAACGTGGTGGCGCAATTGATCTATGGTACAACGTTAATTATGACCAGTTTAGCGCTGGCCTATCTTTGGCATTACTCGTCGCATCACCATCGACTGGTTGATGCTGATCTGAATTCGAACATGATTCATCTGGCAACCAAGATGTTACTGATTGGGCCAGTATTTTTCTTGATTGCGCTTGGTTTCGCTTTCATAAATACGCGAGTCAGTATTTGGTTTTACGTGATCGTGCCGTTACTCTATGTTGTGGCTGGTCCGGTTGATAGGATAATGGCCATGGATACGCGAGAATCAATAGACCAAGAATAAGGTTAAAATAAAAAGGGCTGAACAGAATCGTCAGCCCATACTGGTTAATGCTTCTACCAGGTGCGCCCAGCGAGAAACACCGAGGCAAGCAGCTGGTCGAATGCATCTTCCATGCCCTTGATGTTGGTTAGCCCCCGCAGAACTTGCTCCTGCGGACCGGTGATGTCGTGTAGAGTGTACACCTCGACGAGTTCCTCCCACTCGCCAAGATCCATTTCACACTCCACGATTTCACGAGTGGTCCAAGCCTCCGGTGCAATCAGGATCTTGGGCTGCCCCTCGAACTTGGTAATCACAATGTTCAAAGCCATTGTATACCTCCCGTTGGTTTTGGTTGGTTTGAAGTCTTGAAAAGACCGGCCACTGTAGCATAGTTTTCCATATCTGTCAAGGCTAAACAAAAAAAACTCGACTGGGCTCCGTACTACTTAGACCGCTTCCGGTAAAATCTCTTTCCAGTTGTCCCAGGTGATGCGGCGTTGACCTGTGATGTGTCGATTGTAGGGATGATCGTAAACGATATGCTCCCAGTGCGGCTTCTTGTAAAAACCCTTGATCTCCGGCTTGTTGTCGATCAGGATATCACCCTTGATCATGGTTTTGTCGACGGTGGTGATCATGTTCTTAGCGAGCGTCGCGCCAAAGTGCTCAATAACCCAGTCATGCTTTTCCATCAAGGACGAACCTATGCCCGGCATCGGGGCGGTGCAGATCGTGACATGATGACCCTGTTGTTTTAGTTCGGCTAGCGCAGCCTGACTACCCTCAACCACGTCTAACGTTCGATAGTAACCAACCGCCGTGAAAATTTCCAATAACCTATCGCGGTAATCGGCGGGATTGTCCTCGATAATATCCCAACGCCGTCGTTGTTCGTACGGAATAAGCAGTTCAGCGGGATATCTTTGCTGCCAGATGCTCACTAGACGAGGTTCAAACTTCGCCAACACCCCATCCATGTCGACCAGAATGTGCATGTCAACTCCTTCGTGTAAAAGGACAGAGTTTCGTTAATTTGAGATGAACCTATCGAACATGGGGAATTTTGTCAACCTTGTATTTCATAGCTGAGCACTTGCAGTATTAGGTTTTATGGTATAGTTATCCTATGAAACGAACCGTAGTCCCGGCGGTTAAAGGTGAGCATCATCACGCCAACGATGATGTGCTGAGAAAGTATAATAGCTTACCTGTTACCGAAGCACTCGGTGAACTTCGGGCGCACGCGGTTGGTTTAACAGGACCGGAAGTTGAAGCACGGCGGGCGCAGTTCGGGACGAATGAAGTTTTACGAAAACACAACATCGGCATCATTCAGGATTTAGCTAAACGGTTTAGCAGTCCCTTGGTGTTAATGTTGTTTGCCTTAGCCGTCATTTCGTTTTTCTTTGGCGACCGAGTGAGTGCGATTATTATTTTCGCCATGGCCGTCCTGAGCGTGGTCTTGTCATATGTCCAAGAACACCGAGCAGAAAATAACGCGGCGGCACTTGAAGAAATGGTGAGTATTACAACTCGCGTACTTCGTAATGAAAAAGTTGTCGACATAAAATTACGTGAGTTAGTGCCAGGTGATGTGATTGAACTGGCGGCGGGCGACATGATTCCGGCTGATGTGCGGGTTATTTCTAGCAAGGATTTATTTTTAACGCAGTCCGCGCTGAACGGAGAATCGTTTCCGGTGGAGAAATGGCCAGATAGCATTACCGAATCAAACGGTTCAGTCTTTGATTTACCAAATATTGCTTGCATGGGCGGCAGTGTGGTCAGTGGCAGCGGTCGAGCCGTAGTTGTGGCTACGGGAAAATTGACCCAATTCGGACAACTGTCCCAGCATCTACTCGACGGCGAAACGGAAACGGGTTTTGACCGCGGCATCAAATCGTTTACGTGGCTGATGATCAAGCTAATTACGGCGCTGAGTCTCTTTATTTTCGCGGTCAATGCGATTTTTAAACACGATGTCCTTGAAGCGTTATTGTTCGCCGTAGCTGTAGCGGTCGGTTTAGCGCCGGAAATGCTACCGATGATTGTAACCGTTAACTTATCGAAGGGCGCGTTAGCCATGGCTAAGAAAAAGGTAATTATCAAACGTCTAGATGCGATCCAGAATTTTGGCGCGATGGATGTCCTCTGTACCGATAAAACTGGCACGCTCACCCGCGATGAGGTGGTCTTAGTTAAACACTGCGACGTCGAAGGCCGGGAAGATGATCAGATTTTACGGGATGCGTATGTTACCAGCGCGCTGCAAACCGGATTGAACAATATTCTAGAGCAAGCGGTCTTGAAAGCGGTGTCGATGAATATTTCTGATACGACCATGGTCGACGAAATGCCATTTGATTTTCAGCGTAAAATTTTATCGGTCGTGGTGGATGTCGCCGGTCAACACCGGTTGATCACCAAAGGCGCGCCGGAAGAAGTATTTAAACGCAGTGTTAACTATCTTGACCAAGGCGCCATTCGCCCATTCAGCGGCGTTGAAGAAGAGAAAATCATCCAGCTGGAAGAAAATTTCAGCCGCCAAGGCTACCGGGTCTTAGCTATCGCTTTCCGTGATGTCGACGATCAACAAACTGCCTACTCAATTGCTGACGAACGTGATTTAGTTTTCGCCGGTTTTGTGGCCTTCCTTGATCCGCCGAAAGAATCAGCCACCCAAGCCATTCAAGATTTACAACGACTGGGTATCACGCTCAAAGTCTTGTCTGGCGATAATGAACTCGTCAATGCAAAAATTGGCCGTGATGTTGGGCTGTCGACAGAGCATATTCTGACCGGACGTGACGTCGACGCGATGAATGATGATCAGTTGCGTGTCGCGGTCGATAAAACATCCATCTTTGCCCGCGTTACACCAATTCAGAAAGAACGGATTATTCATGCCTTGCAACAAGTCGGCCACAATGTCGGCTACATGGGGGACGGCATCAATGACGCGCCGGCTTTGAAAGCGGCGGACGTTGGTTTGTCGGTTGATAATGCTGTCGATATTGCCAAACAGAACGCGGATATTATTTTACTGGAAAAAAGTTTACTGGTACTCAGTAGCGTCGTAACGGAAGGACGAAAAACATTTGCTAACTCGCTGAAGTACATCAAGATGGGCGCCAGTTCTAACTTTGGCAATATGTTAAGCATGACCGGCGCCAGTATTATCTTGCCATTTTTGCCGATGTTGCCGACCCAAATTTTGCTCAACAACTTTTTGTATGATTTGTCGCAGATCACCATACCATCGGACAACGTTGACGCAGATTACCTGAAGCAACCCCGACCATGGAATATTCGTTTTATTCGTCGTTTTATATTAACGCTTGGTCCAGTGAGTTCTATTTTCGACTTTCTAACCTTCGGCGTGATGTGGTTTGTTTTCCACGCCGGAAATAATCCGTCGCTTTTCCGGACGGGTTGGTTCGTTGAATCGCTACTGACACAAACATTTGTGATTTACATTATCCGGACCCACAAAATTCCTTTTCTTGAAAGCAAACCGAGTCAAACGCTATTACTGTCAACGATATCGATTGTGGTTTTTGGCTGCATTATCCCCTACACAAAGCTCGGTACATTTTTCAAGTTTGTGCCGCTACCGCCATTATTCTTTGTGATCATGATTGGCATGGCGATTGCCTATTTGCTGCTGGCGCAATTTGTGAAGGCCAGGTTTATTCGGAAGTTTGGGTTTGATTAGGAACTAGCTCGTTAGCCGGGGTTAGCTCGTTGACTCGTTAGTTTTGTTGGGGTGCCCTGGCGGACACAGGCATATTGTTTCATTCTCACAGCGCGGCGATTCCCTCCTTCATCGCCCTCCATTGTTTCAGGAGGGCAACCCGCCGCACCGGGAAGAAGAGGTAAGGAGGGTTAGGGAAGTAGAATTCCCGCGCTGTGACGTTGGAGAAAAAACGCTACTTCTTCTCACCGCGCATGCGCCCTCGCTTGCGCTGTCGTGATAGAATTCAAAACGCTAAATAAAAATCAAACCCTAAAAATCCAAAACTATCTTTAACTGCCACCTTTACGCTACCTCAGACTGGCCCCGCCTGCTGGCGAGATCCCGTCTACTCTTGCCTTTATCAGGGACGGGAAAAATCAGCGCCAATCCTTTTCGGTTTTACATTTGTGATTTGGATTTTGGAATTTGTTTGGTATATGCCTCTCGGCCATGAGCTCGAGGCCGAATGGGTACTTGGTATTTGGTTTTTTATGTATACATGATATACTCCGACTACTTTAGTTCTCGTTTATGTAAACATCTATGTTAAAGGATTTTAAGGCCTTCATCATGCGCGGTAACGTCATGGATCTAGCGGTCGGCGTGATCATTGGCGCGGCGTTTGGTAAGATTGTGAGTTCGTTGGTGGCCGATATTATTACCCCGGTCATAAGCCTTGTCACTGGCGGCGTTGATTTTAGTGGTTTACAGGTAAGGATCGGCGGTAGCGATGCGATGCCGGTGATTATGACCTATGGCAAATTTATCCAAGCAGCGATTGATTTCATCATCATTGGTCTGGTCATTTTCTTGATGATCAAGGCGATGAATTCACTCCATAAGCCAGCTGAAATGCCGGTCACGATGAAAGATTGTCCACGCTGTAAGATGAGTATTAGCAAAGACGCGACTCGTTGCCCTCATTGCACCAGCGATATTTAAATTCTATAGATTTCCCAAAAAAACGCCAGGCATATCCCTGGCGTTTTCCGTTTACATGATTTCACTTTTGACCAAAAGGTATATCATAGTTTTTACAGATACTGGCGAGCTTCTTTTGTCACAGGAAAGAACAATACTGTTTTTTTCCTACGACGTCCATATACTAATCCAGCAGTCATCATTTTGCGCAAATGTTTACTAGCGGCTGAGGGAATGATATCTAAGATTTGAGCAATTTCTGTGCACGTCAGCGGATGACGCAATAATAACGACAAAATATAGAGCCGTCGCTCATTGGCTAAACCTCGATACAGTAATGCTCGTTGTCGGAATTGTGGATGGGTATGCATAAAAATTGGCGAATGACGCCCAAACCACATATTCACCCTAAACCATACTTTCTTTCCTGTCAATATACCTTTTGACCAAAAGGTATATCGTTGTTTCAGGTAATTATTGATATGCCTACCCCGGATACCTTTGCAAGCATTGTATTCAAAAGTGCTGCTAGGTATACTGTCTAAGCATGGAACTCCCTGAATTTGAAGACTACATTACTGAGGCGATTAGCATGGTGCCGGTCCACATCCGCAAGCGCATCGAGAATGTCGTTTTTATAGTTGATGATGAACAAGTCGGGAATCTTTTAGGGCTGTACACCGGCATTCCGTTGCCACGCCGTGGCCAGGGATATAGCGGTGTCCTACCCGATAAGATTACAATTTATAAAAAAACCATCGAAGCAATAAGCGGCGACATCCCCGAACAGATCCGTCACACCGTTATTCGAACCGTTCATCACGAAATCGGACATTACTTCGGCTTTGACGAACCAAAAGTTCGGAGCTGGGAAAAGCAACGAGCCTTACGGGTTAAAAAAGAAAGTACCTAGCAATGCGCGTCTGGGATCTTCCACCACGACGACTGTGTAGGCAACATTTGCTTGGTGAGCACCGTGAGCTCCACGCGATCTGGACCGTCATCACCAAACATCGACGCGGTTACAGTCAGCATCCAGAAACACGGCGTTGGGTGGGAAGATTGAAAGCGCTGTATAATCGTCACGAACAACTGGCAAAAGAAATGGAACGACGCGAATATCAACATCATTCCCCGCTTGATAAACGACTGGCCACGGGTTCAGCCCGACAAACGGTGTACATTGATACGCCTCAAAAACAAATTCGATTGTTAAAAGATAAACCGTGTGATTGTCCATACCGATAACTATGCCAACCGAGAATACTCTCTATCAAACCATTTTCGATACTGTCCGAAAAGTTCCGTACGGAAATGTTGCATCCTATGGACAGATTGCGCGATTGATCGGCAGCCCTCGATCAGCACGGGTGGTAGGTTGGGCGTTACGAACATTGCCAGATGGTACGGATGTTCCTTGGCAACGCGTAATTAATTCTTCCGGTATGATTTCGATTGAGAATATGGACGTTCCAAAAGAACAGCAAGTCGCTCAGTTGCGAGCGGAGGGAATTGTGATTGAAGAACGTGAGCGAAATTTTTTTGTTGATATGGAAAAATACCAATGGCAACCGTAAAACAATTTCCCATCGGGTTAGTGATCGGTAAATTCATGCCGCCGCATCATGGACACCGGTTGTTAATCACGACCGCGATGCACGCTTCAAAACAAGTTACATTGCTTGTCTGTCACCAAGATGATGATCCGATTCCGTCAGCACTGCGCGCAGAGTGGTTAAAAAAAATATATCCTGAAGCAGAGGTGAAAGTTTTGCATGTTACATTTCCGGTCACAGATTCGCAGGGTTGGGTTGATGCAACGAAAGCATTGTTAAACGAATCACCATCAGCAGTATTTACTTCCGAAGATTATGGTGATCAGTATGCTGACATGTTAGGTTCGATTCATGTCCAAGTCGATAAAGCTAGGCGTGTTGTGCCGATTTCGGCTAGTCAGATTCGAGTCAATCCAAAACAGTATCGGGAGTTTTTGGATCCGATGGTGTGGGAGTATTTTTCTAAGCAGTAGAACTGTTTTAGGTACGGACATTTGGCGGTTTTTCAATGAGGTAGTTTTCAAGATACTCCAACGGACTCAGACCGTCTAACCCACAGTGCTCTAACTTGTTGTATTCTTCATTCCACTGCTTCAGCTTGAAGAAGAGTTCCCGGAATGATGCAAAGGTCTGGCGATCATAAAATGCCTCCTGATCAGACCGATGCGAACGTTCCACCGTCCCGTTCTGGGCTGGCTTGCCCGGATCAATCAGATAATGAACAATTCCACGTTCGGCACAGAACTGATCCAGGCCATGAACTGTTTTTATCGTTAGATCGCTTCGTTTATTCGTTCCCAGATAATAGTTCGTGAAGATACTGCCGTTATCCGTCTTGATGGTGAGGATAGGGTGAGAAAAGACGGCCATCACTTCCCTGAGGAACCGAACCGAGTTCAGGGAGCTCTCGTCATCATAGACCGCTAAGTATCGCCACCTGGAGGCACAATCAATGGCCGTGTATTGGTAGTATTGATGCCCTGCAATAGGCCCGGGGACGTATTTCACATCAATCTCCACCAGTTCACCCGGTTTCCTCACTGCTTTGATGTATTTGTACTTGATCTTCCGGACATGATACTTCCGGACCAACCCCTCAGTCTTCAGGATCTTCCCCACGGTACGTTCATGGAGATGAACGCCGCTCTTGGCTAATCGCCACTTTAACTTCAGGGCACAGAGCTTCGTTTCCTTTCGGAGGGCAATGACCTGTTCCTTGATGTGAATCGGTGTTTCCTCTGGGTTTGTTTTGGGCTGGGTGGACTTCGGGATGAGTCCAGGCTCACCGTGATGGTGATACAACGCCACCCACCGCTCCAGGGATCGCTTGCTGTGCGGACAGACCTTCGCAACATCAATGAGTTTCACCTCCTTGCGGATAATCGGTAACACCCATCGGAGACGTTCTTCTTGGATTGTTTTAACCATAGTGACAGACATGTACCCAGTGTATGGGAAACCGCCATATGTCTGTACACATTACC
>JAYUIJ010000003.1:0-15719 GCA_043766165.1 Candidatus Kerfeldbacteria bacterium | reverse complement strand
CTGACGAACGGGTCGACGCGCCAGCTGGCGGGAAGGTCACAGTTAGTACCACCGCTGATCCACTTGGGGAAACAGGCAATCTGCCGGCTGGAAAGTTTGTAATTGTCGCGCTGTGGCCTGGATTACAAGATAAAATTTATGGACAGACATCAGAAGCGATGACCGGTGGATTGGCTACGACGAAAGGTTCACTCTCGGTTGACGATCTAACCTCAGCCAGCGAACAAGCCGAGAATCAAGTTAAAGCCGAAGTGGGCACGAGCACCTCCGGAAAATTTATTGTCGTCGCGCCAGCCGCCGTTGTTAGTAAACCCAAGCCAGAAGTACCCAGCGTCTCGTACCAGATAACGGTCACCTTGAAAGTCACGACCGTCACCTACTCTTCAGAGCGCCTTAATCAAGTACTTCATGATGAACTCAGCAAATCGTTAGTGGCTGGCCAGGAATTAACCAGCACTGAATCACCAACTCTCACTCTCACCGATCGGCCAACCAAAGACACGGCTACATTTTCCATCCAGGCCAAAGGGCAAGCCGGTTTGACCAGCTCATCGCCACTCCTCTCCGCAAGCACATACGTCAGTATGTCGGGTGCGGCCATTAGTAAAAAACTCGTAGACTCTGGCGCTATACAAAGCAGTAACGTTAAAATTGCTCCCTGGTGGCGCTCCACCGCTCCCGACCAAGCCAACCGGATCACCATCATCAAAAACGCTCCAAAACCATAATTGGTTGACGGTTACATATTCCAGCGCTACACTAGTGTCGCTGGATGATTGAGTGCCACACCACGGCACTGTTCAACAACGGACGTCATGAGACCTAAATCCAGTAACAATTCGAAAGTGTCCGTCGTTAATTATACGATGGGAATGTGGGTGGAACCATCGCATCAAACGCGATCCCAAGCATCTGAAAATGATGGTTGGCTGTTCGTACAATGTTAATTCCATCAAAAACCGGGTGTGGCTTATAAATAAGCAAGCTACACAATTAACAACCATAATCGTTTAACCACCATGTCGTCAATCAACAACGTCCGCCACACCCTCGCCCACCTCCTCGCCCACGCCGTACAGGATCAATTCCCCCAAGCAAAATTTGCGATTGGCCCAACCATCGACAATGGTTTTTATTATGATATCGATCTTGATCGCCCGTTAACGCCGGCTGACTTGAAACCATTGGAAAAACGGATGAAACATTTGATCAAACAACGCTTGCCGATGCAAACACTAGCTAACAATGATCCAGCGGTCGAAGCGTACATTCAACAGCAACCGTACAAGCAAGAACTGATTGCTGAACTGGAAACCAAGGGTGAAGTAATTACCTACTACAGCGTTGGCACATTCATTGACCTCTGCCGCGGCGGACATATAGAAAATACTGGCGAGATAAATCCTGATGCATTTACCTTGACCCATGTCGCCGGTGCGTACTGGCGCGGCGATAGTACCAAGCCAATGTTGCAACGGATTTACGGCGTGGCCTTCGCAACGAAGCTCGAACTGGATACCTATCTTCAGCAACAAGCCGAAGCCAAGAAGCGCGATCATAAAATTGTCGGTCCCGAACTAGATTTGTTTACTTTTTCTGAATTGGTCGGTCCGGGATTACCATTGTGGACCCCAAAAGGGACATTGTTACGAAACCTGTTGGATGACTACGTCCAAGAATTACGCGCCGCGGCCGGATACGACAAAGTAGAAATTCCGCACATCACCAAAAAAGATTTGTACGAAAAAAGCGGGCACTGGGATAAGTTCCATGACGAACTGTTCAACATCAAAACGCGTGAAGGCCATCTGTTCGCTATGAAGCCGATGAACTGTCCGCACCACACGCAAATCTACACCCGTAAACAGCATTCATACCGTGAGCTACCACAACGGTATTCAAACACCACCATGTGTTACCGCGATGAACAGTCCGGCGAACTGTCCGGTTTATCTCGCGCTCGTTCATTTACCCAAGACGACGCCCATGTATTCTGTCGTGAATCACAAGTCGAAGGAGAAATGAAAGCGATTTGGAAAATTGTCAAATCTTTTTATCGAGCCGCTGGTTTTACGCTGGAAGTCAGGTTATCACTCCACGATCCTGAGCATATGGAAAAGTATTTAGGCAACGCTGAGCGATGGAAAAAGGCTGAAGACACACTACGACGCATCGCCAAATCCGAAAAAGCGATGTACACAGAAGTAAAAGGCGAAGCGGCCTTCTACGGACCAAAAATTGATTTTGACGCCACTGACAGTTTGGGGCGAAAGTGGCAAGTCGCCACCATCCAAATTGACCAGAACATGCCAGAACGGTTTGACCTGACCTGTGTTAACGAACAGGGTGAACACGAGCGGATTGTCATGTTGCACGCCGCCGTGATGGGCTCAATTGAACGCTTCATGTCTATTCTGATTGAACACCACGCTGGAGCGTTTCCGTTGTGGATGTCACCGGTCCAAGTCGCCATTATTCCGGTCACCACGAAACATAATTCGGTCGGTAAGAAGCTGATGAAGCAACTGTTCGAAGCGGGTCTCCGTGTCCATCTCGACGACGCCAATGAATCTGTTGGTTATAAAATCCGTGGGGCTGAAAAAATGAAAGTACCGTACATGATTGTCGTGGGTGATAAAGAAAAAGTCCTCAAGAAACTCACGATCCGCGTCCGTGGAAAGAAGCTTCCAAAAACAGTCACTCTGAAATCGTGGATTCCAGTGCTCCAAAAAGCTATCACTACCCGCTCAGCCACGATCTAGTGTCACCGGTTTCTCATTCCGTCATCGTCATTCTAGGTCCGACCGCCAGCGGTAAATCATCGCTCGGTGTTCGGCTAGCCAAGAAATTTAATGGTGTCATCATTTCGGCAGATTCACGACAAGTCTATCGGGGTATGAACATTGGCACCGGGAAAGTGACCAAGCAAGAAATGCTTGGCGTACCACATTACTTACTCGATGTGGCTTCACCCACGGGACAATACAGCGTCGCCCGTTATGTTCGAGATGTACAACGAGTCATGAAAAGAATTCCAGCCACAACGCCTATTTTTTTGGTCGGCGGAACACCGTTTTACATAGACGCGATATTGAATCCCCTTTCTTTTTCCCCTGTTCCACCAAATCCAGCACTGCGAAAAAATTTATCACTCGTAACTACGGCTCAGCTCGTCACCAAGTTGAAAAAAATTGATCCGCAGCGCGCGCTAACTATTGATACAAAAAATAGCCGCCGTGTGATTAGGGCGATTGAAGTAGCTTCATTCAAAGGCAAGGTTACCACACCGTTATTACCACCAATGAACATATTAAAAATTGGCATTACTCTTCCTAAGAAACGTTTGTACCAAAACATAGACCGCCGTGTTGATTTCCGAATGAAACAAGGCATGCTCAATGAAATTCGAAAATTGCACGCCGCGGGTCTTAGTTGGAAAAAGTTAGACAGCTTTGGATTAGAATATCGTTTTCTCGGTCGCCATCTACAGGCGGTAGTAAACAAACAAGAAGCTATAACCCAACTCAAATCAGCCATCCATCATTTTGCTAAGCGACAGATGACGTGGTGGAAACGGGACCAAGACATTATCTGGATTTCACCACACAAAAATCCATCAGCGTTGGTAAAAAAATTTTGGATAAGAAAAACACCACGGCTTAGCGTAGTGTCGATTCAATCTGTTCAATGATCGCCGGTAACTGACTCAGGCATGAGATCGAGTAGGTTGGCTTCGAACGAGCGTGAATGAAGCTCCATGATGTGCTTGGTACATGTACGGTCATCACACCCAAACGGTTAGCTGGCGCGATATCATGGCGCAATGAATCGCCAACCATGACTGACCGAGTGCGGGGCGTAAAAAGACCGCGCATGGCTTCGGTTTTATCTACACCGGTAACACGAACTGATTCGAAGAATGTCGAACAGCCAGTCGCAATCAACTTGTCCAGCTGGTGCCGGTCAGCACCGAGTCCGGCCGTAATGCAATGCAGGTGGTGTCCTCGCCGCCGTACCCATCGCAATGTCTTGAGGGTATTCCGGAAAGGCACATACGGACCCTGCTTATACCCAAGCGCTGTTTGCCGAAGTTCTTTGAGTACTGAACTCTTGACTCGAACCCCATACTTTTCGGCAAAGTGCCGATACGTATTCAGCCAACTGTTAGCAAAACGACTTGGGGCGTAGGGGGCGTGCGGCGCATTCTTAATAGCCGCAATGTCGACTGTTTCTTGATAATCAAGAATCTCTTTCGGATGGGGGCTACGGGCACCGAGAGCACTATCAATGATAGCTCCACAGGGCCACATGACTCGGTGGTAGTGGCGAGAAGTTGCAAACAGCGTATCATCAGCATCAAAAGCAATAATCAACGACTTCTTGCTGGGCTTCATGCGTTCCTCCCTGATGTGAAAGGTACAAAGATTGAGCTACCTTAAAGGAAGTTCTACCCGAAGTCAAGCATTTACAACGTCCCCTCCATTCCTACGGAATGGAGGGGTAGGGGTGGCGATACCGCTAACGCAATTAACTAAGTAACAGCAAGTCGGATCTTGTTCTATGTACGACGAAGTTTTCTTACGAGTGCAAAGGCCAACATACCAGCTGTGCCAAAAAGTAATTCCCAAAATAAAATATCAATCATCAGTTTCCATCTAACCACCCCTGGTTCACATAACTCAATGCAATGCTGATATACGTCATAGTTGAGAGGAAACGGCGCAACTACACGCCGAACAGATAGGGCTATAGGAAGAACAAAAAGCACAAGAAGTAGGATCCAATAATTCTTTTTCATAATACGATTTAAGAAATCAGTTTTTGTAGCACATCGTGGACCACCTTCGGATTCGCCTTCCCTTTCGACGCCTTCATCACTTGCCCAATCAGAAACTGACTAGCCACCGTTTTCCCTGCTTTCACCTCAGCTACAACTTTTTCATTAGCCGCGATCACCTCTTGAACAATTTTCTCTAGTTCGCCAGTATCATTCATTTGCTCAAGTCCAAGTTCAATAATTAATGCTTCCGGTGTTTTCTTTGTTAACCGCATCTGTTCAAAAATTGTAGCGGCCGAAGCTGCTGTGATTTTTCCTTGCTGCAAGAACCAGAGTAACTCACCGGTGTGCGCCGCTGAAATACCAAGACCGTGTTCAGCTCGATATTCAACCGTAATGCGATTGACTAACCAGTTGGCGATAAATTGATGATCGCTATCGACACCAGCTCGTTCATCAAATTCGCTAGCCACCTCTTCAAAAAAATCAGCTAATTGTTTGTCTTGAACGAGTAGATCGGCTTGTTCTGATTTAATGTTGAATTGTGTCACAAAGCGTTCTCGCCTTGCTGATGGCAATTCAGGAATCATGCCTTTTAATTTCAAGACATGTTCATCACTGATAATAATCGGCGGTACATCTGGCTCGGGAAAATATCGATAGTCCGCCGCTTCTTCTTTTGTCCGCTGTTCAACCGTCGTCTGTGTCTGTTCATCCCAACCACGCGTTGACTGATTTTTCGGCGCTTGTCCGTCTTCCCACAGTCCGTGCTGACGTTCAATCTCGTAGGTTAAGGCCCGCTCAACCGCGCGGAACGAGTTAATGTTTTTTATTTCCGTTTTTGGAAATAGTTCATCGCTGCCAAACGGCCGCAAAGAAATATTCGCGTCGCATCGCAAATGCCCTTTTTCCATATCGGCATCAGACACGCCAAGGTAGCACATAATTAATCGTAACTCTTGCATATACGCTTTCGCTTCTTGCGGCGTACGAAAATCTGGTTCACTCACTATTTCCATGAGCGGCGTACCAGCGCGGTTCAAGTCTACAAGCGATGATGTACCACTGTGCAACAATTTTCCTGCATCTTCTTCTAAATGAAGTCGATGAATCCGGAATGTTTTTTCAGTACCTTCGACATTGAGCGTCAGTTGGCCATGTTCCCCAAACGGCTTGTCATATTGGCTAATCTGGTACCCTTTTGGTAAGTCGGGGTAGAAGTACGATTTACGGTCAAATTTGGATTCTTGGTTGATAGTACAGCCGAGAGCCAGGGAGGCCATAATCGCCCAATCGATGGCCTGAGCATTCGGTAAGGGTAAAGCACCCGGCTGGGCGGTACAGATCGGGCAAATCGCGGTATTTGGCGCCTGGTCATCGCGGTTATCGCAACGACAAAACATCTTGCTCTTAGTTTTGAGCTGAACATGTACTTCTAAACCAATGATGACTTCTAGATTCTGCATACTATATAAAGGTGGCCAAATTGTTGGCGGGTCAGGCTTAAAATTAATTCGTGGACTCCTGCCTGCCGGCAGGCAGGTCTAGCTGCTGCATATCCCCGATACTGTATCAGATTTTTGGTAAAGAAAAAAGCCCGCGAGTATCGTGGGCTAAATAAACTTAGACTTTGCGGAACTCAGTATCCAGGGCCTCGGAACCATCGGGCAACTGAATAACCTGATAGTCACCAAAGATGATGGGCTCAACCTGGGTGACGACACGGTACATCATCATCGCCAGTCGACGAATTTGTGTTTCAGCGTGTTCGCTGGCTCGCATCTCAAAGATATGACGGAGCGCGCGGGCGTTAGCGGTAAACGTCATCGGCGCTTCGACCGAATTTGTCAGTACTTCGCGGGCAGCTTGCTGTTGCTTCTTCCGACGTTCGCGTTTGGTCTCGCCGGATAGAAGACCCGCCTCATCGCCTTCTTGAAGAACCGCTAGTTCTTCGGTAATCTCGCGGTATTGTTGAGCAGCGTGGGCGATGTTACGAAGAAAGCGGGCTTCGAGCTTCTCTTGACCGAGATACTCTGGTCGCATAACAAACCGCAAGGTCGTATCATCGACGTATCGTTGACTGACTTGCGAAAAAGCGCAGCCAGCCCGATGGCGGACAAGCTCATGGGTGATACTTCGGTCAATGCCGTACAGGAAGAAGCTGTAGCTCGGATGTTCCAGAACTGACCCATGTTTGTCCTTGAGGATTTTTCTGATGTAGGCCGTAGCATGTTTATTCATGGTCCGTTTTCCAGGACCCCATGAACAGTAACAGGTCTGCCCGGCTGTCTTACAGAGATGGGTTCCATCTGAGACTGGTGGGCTCATCTTGTTCGGGTCCGCTGGGTCATCATCGAATGGAACTGACGTGATCGGGTCATCGACATATGCCGGAAAATCAAGAGCCGAATCAAAGCCTTCTAGGAATGGCCGCATGCCCGTAATATTGGCCATCGTTTGACCAACAAGAATAACTCCGGGGTGCTTGAGGTAGCGCACACCTTCAGGCGAAAGATAAACTTCTGAATGAATGGCCGGAAAGACTGTTTCTACCGAAACCTTCGTCAGAGTAATTTCCACAAATCCTCCTCACCAGGCATGAAGTTGGACAACAATGTCAAAGGACTCGTCACCAAGCCCTCCGCTATGGATCTGCCTTAGGGTATCACAAGCAAAAGCACTGAGTCAATCAGAGCTTATCTATGGTTAAACTTTTGGATGCTCGGTCTTCAGGCACTCCGTTCCGTCCGGCAAGGTCACCACTTCATAATCACCAAACAGAATTGGGTCGACTTGAACCGCGACGCGGTAGATTTTCATGAACAGTCGTCGGATTTCAATTTCCGCGTGATCCGACGCCCGCATTTCCATCGTATGACGAAGCGCCCGAGCGTTAGCGGTGAATGTTAATGGTGCCTCTGTTTCGTTTGGTAATACTGACCGCGCGGCTTGTTGAACTTTTTTTCGAAGGTCACGTTTCTTTTCACCAGACAAAATTTCTGAACCGCTCGATTGTCGGGTTAACAGCGTGTCAGTAATTTCACGGTACTCTTTTGCTGAACGTTCAATGTTTGTAAAAAAACGTTGTTCTAATTCCGGATCACCATCGTACTCAGGACGCATGACAAAACGTAATGTCTTGTCATCAACGTAGCGTTGGCTGACTTGTGAGTAAGCGCAGCCAGCGCGATGGCGAACAAGTTCATGCGTGAGACTTCGACTCACACCGTACAAAAAGAAACTATAGTTCGCATGTTCAAGGACAGAGCCATGACCGGAAGAAACAATGTTACTAATATATTTCCCCGCTTCAGCGTTCATCGTCCGCTTCTCACCCCACGAGCAATAACACGTTTGACCCGCGGTTTTGCAAAGATGTGTACCATGTGGTAACTCGGTCGGATCGTTAATGTAGTCCGCGTACTTATGTACCGGATCAAATTGTTTCAAAAATTCACCCAGTCCAATAATATCAACATTCGGCTGTGAAACCAAGACGACGCCCGGTTCTTTGACATACGCTACGCCGTTCGGACTCTTAAATGCAGCGGCGTGGAGTGCGGGAAAGGTTTGTGATAAAGCCATAGTATCTATCTATAGTATAGCAAATTATGTGCAAGAAAAAAGGCCAGATACATGGCCTTGTACTATGTCGGCAGAGACAGTAATGCAGGTGTCAGAACCGGCTCTTCAAAAAACGCTCGCAAGATCTTCACTGTTTCAGCTTTGACCTCTTCGAGTGGCTTAGAAGCATCAATTTTTCGCCGCGGAAAACTTGTGCGCTCGAAGATATATTGAAACCCTTCTCGGACACGACGATGAAAGTCTAGATCTTGAGCATCAATACGATTCAACTCGGTCGCAGCCTGACGGCGGGATAATCCGATCTCTGGATCAACATCAAAGAACAACCACAGATCAGGAAACGGAATTTCACCGCGTTCAATCTCATCGAAGTAGTACCACAGATTTTTTTGCTGTTGTCCTGCCCACCACTGATATGCAAACGTTTCCGGCCAGCCGCGATCAGAAATAACATCAAGACCTTCGCGACGCCGTGGCTGAACTTGAGTCCGCATGAGGTGCAGCCGAGCCGCCATGAACAAATAATGCTCTTCACGCGGGGTTAACGTACCAGTATCCGGATTCAACAGCAGGTTACGAATACCTTCAGCAAACGTCGTTTGTCCAGGTTCACGGACATACACCGCATCTGGAAAGACGGTCTGCAAATACTGATGGACTGTTGACTTACCGCTGCCTTCTCCGCCAGACAGGATAACGTAGCGCCCCTTGGTCATGTGCGTCTCCTTAGTGTAGGTTTTTAAAGGGCCTGATGAACAAGCCCTCCGATCTTGTCGGGTGGTATTCTACCATACCAAAAACCGCCGTGCAAAACGGCGGCTGGTGGCACATTAGCTTAGGCGCTAACAGTAATTCCTGGCCCCATTGAAGACGTCAAGGTAATGGACTTGATGTAGGTTCCCTTCATTTCTGACGGTTTAGCTTTTTTCACCGCTTCCAAAAATGTTTCCAAATTGGCTTTCAAGTCTTCGGCAGTAAATGAAGCCTTACCAATAATTTGATGGACATTGCCTGTTACATCCGAGCGGAAAGCAATCTTACCGGTTTGTAGCGCTTTGACTGCGGCAGCTGGATCTGGCGTCACTGTTTCGTTCTTTGGGTTCGGCATTAAACCTTTGGTCCCAAGCGTCTTGGCGATCGGCGCTAAGAGACGCATCATATCCGGGCTGGCCAAAGCGATATCGAAGTCGGTCTTACTTGTCTTCTTAATCTCAGCGATCAAATCTTCGTCACCAACTATATCAGCACCGGCAACTTTGGCTTTCTTAGCCATTTCGCCTTTGGCAAACACGGCGATCTTTAATTTCTTGCCCGTACCTTTTGGTAATTGTGCAGTGGCGCGAACCATTTGGTCGGCTTTGCTTGGGTCGATCCCTAACCGAACATGGACTTCAATGCTCGAATCAAACTTAGTGGTCGACGTTTGTTTAACTAAAGCCACCGCCTCATCAGGCGTGTATTGCTTCTTAGCATCAATCAACTCCTGAGCCGCACGATAACGTTTACTAGACATACTACTTTCCTTTCGTGGTTCAAATGTTCCGGATGGCGGAACTCCCACAAAGTAATAAATTATTTAGTTGGAGAATTTCCGGTCGACTCACTCTCTTGGCCTTCACGGCGAATACGGGCAAAGTGGTACCAGAATAACGGCGCCGAGATGATGAGAATGGGGAGGTAGTTGGCTAAATCAGTTTGGGCGGAATTGTTATTTGGTTTTCCGCCGCCTTTGCTGATCCAGCTGTCGTAATCGACTAACCACTGTTTGGCCAAGCTTTGATTGCCGGCGCTAATTCCACATTTGTTTCCACAGTTGATGATGCTCTGGACACTCGTTTTTTCCGTGCCGCCAGCGTAGATTGGCGCTGTGATTGTCGACTTAGTATTTTCTAAATGGAAAGCAGATTTCAGGGCAATATTGACCAGTAAGGTCGCGGCGATAATTGCGGCTAACAAACTCACCAAGGCCACTAAGTAATAATACACCGTCCGTAAAGCGATTGGCCGTCCTAATATTGGACGAAGTTTCTTGTTTTCACGCTGGGCAATGAAGATGAAGAACCAGATGAACAGACCGCCGCCAACAATGAACATCGACAAGGCATCAACAATTCCCCGTTTTCTTTCGATGGACCAGCTCCCGGTCGAATTGGCTTTCCAATTGGTGTACGCATCGCGCCAGGTAGTAATTTGTGCTTTATCTGCATCCGTAAATTCACAGGCCGTCTCGCACTTCAACGCAGTCGATTCCGGTGAGTTCAGTTTTGAATTGGAGAAAAACAACGATGGTGGTTGCTCGCTGTAGTAATACGGTGTTTGTGCTTTTGGCCAGACTGAGACGCGGAGTCCTTCTTGACCCATGTAAATGACTGAACCAACTAACATCGCTAATGACACGAAAGCGATGACATGAACAAAAGCAGAGCGAACTAGTGTAGTTCGGCTCAACGTTTTTGATTCCTGCGAAAATACTGCCATCAGGAAAAACGTTAGTGCGCCAACAACCGCGGCCGGAATTGCAAGTGCGCCGATTAACGATGATGCTGTCATACGTGTTCGTGGCTAGTTATTAACCTTCGACGGTAATACCCATATTACGCGCGGTTCCTTCAATGATCCGCATCGCTCCTTCAATATCCTTGGCGTTCAAGTCAGGCATCTTCTGTTCAGCAATGGCCTGTACTTGGGCTTTGGTAACCTTGCCAACTTTAACACGCAGTGGATCAGCGCTCCCTTTTTCTAACTTAGCAGCTTTCAACAGTAAGACTGAAGCTGGTGGCGTTTTGAGAATAAAGGAATAGGTCCGATCTTCGTAGATCGTTAATTCAACCGGCGTGGTTTCACCATTGCGGTCTTTACTAGCATCGTTAAACTTTTTAACGAATTCGGCAATGTTCAAACCGTGGGGTCCAAGCGCGGTACCAACTGGAGGCGCTGGGGTCGCTTTACCGCCTGGGATCTGGAGTTTAATTACTGTCTTGATCTTCTTAGCCATATAGAGGGAAAACTCGTTAGCAGAATAAATATTGTTCTACCCCTTCCCCTGTAAAGCCCTCCTTAGCCGAGGAGGGAAACCGCCGCAGCGGAAGAGGAGGTTTCAGGGGAAGGGTGCCGCGTAGCGGCGGGATGGGGTTTGGGTGGGGTTAAATCTTCTTGACTTGTAAGAAATCTAGTTCAACCGGCGTTTCGCGACCGAACATGGAGACCAGGACTTTAACCTTACCGCGTCCTTCGTCCACTTCCGCCACTTTACCTTCGAATTCTTTGAATGGACCATCGGAGATACGAACGGCAGTGCCAGCTTCGACATCGATCTTGTACTTCGGTTCAGCGACGCCCATTCGTTCGAGCAAGGCTTGGACTTCTGTTTCCGCGATTGGCGTTGGCGTTGTACCTGAACCAACGAATCCCGTCACGTTCGGCGTGTTACGAACGACGTACCAAGAATCATCCGTCACTAACATTTCCACCAAGACATAGCCCGGGAAAATTTTCTCCGTCATGATCTTGCGCTTGCCGTTCTTGATGCGGATCCGATTTTCGGTTGGAATTAAGACATTGTAAATCTTATCTTCCATGTCCATTGATTCGATACGTTGACGCAAGTTGCGAGCCACGTTTTCTTCATAGCCTGAGTAGGTATGCAGTACGTACCATCGACGACCTTGTTGGAGTACTTGTTTTGCCATCCCGTTAGAGGTGAAGTAAGTGAGATTATGAAACTAATGACTGTGAGTAAGAAATGTTCCGTTGAGGTAATACCTTGATCGATTCACCTCTAACGGGACCCTAATTACTTAATTGCCAGTTTAAAGAGGGCGCTAAAACCAATATCGGCGACGCCGAGGAAAACCGCGACGAAAATGCTAATCCCTAACACTAATAACGTATTATTACGTGTTTCCAGCCAGGTTGGCCAGGCGACTTTTCGGAGCTCTTCACGAGCTTCACGGAAGTAGGATAAACGATTTGCCATAGATTTCAGTCCTAAAATAGCCCTCGGGGGCTGATGTGGATACTCTACCCTATTGCTCAAAACATGTCAAACGTCAAATAGTGAAAATCCGGTCCCTCACTTTTAGGGCACCGTACATTATGTACGAATCAATACCAAACTCCGCGATGTATACACGGTAGGCAATTTATCTCTTAACCACTTTCGTCAACAGACGTTTATATGTACAGGTTTTCTTTTGATTCTTTACGGTGCATACCTTTTTGGTAATATATTTGTAGACGTATTTAGTAACAGCAGCGCTTTTAACAACCGTACCAATTTTTACTTTCTTTGCTTGTTGCTGTTTAGTCGACCAATTTTCCAACCGATGAGTCACGGCGAAAGTCGGAACCTTACAACTATCACCCTTCATGGCCGTGCAATAGTAAGCATTATTACCGCAACTAATCCATTTTCCCTTGCTACAAATATTCGGCAGCGTCTGGGCTGTCGTTAGGGTAGGTGCCATGAATAGGACCATCGAGGCGATGATCGGCAGGAGTACGAAGAAACGCTTAAGCATAGAGCGCGTCAGGTACAAAACATGAGGCAACGACGCTGACGTAGTATACCTCTATTTCGACAAGCTGACAACCCTACCCATCCATAGGGTATTACCAAGGCCTATTTTTCAGCGTGAATATAGCGGCAACCGGCCGGTCCGATAGTCACACTATGCATCGCATTCGCCTGAATCATGGCATGTCCACCGGCCTCAACCAGGGTGGGATGATTGTTCACCACGATCGTCAAACTACCATGAAGCACTTGTAGTGCCAACGGGTAGTTGTGAAAATGTAGCGGATAAGAAAAATTCGGTTCATCGTCGCGAATGACAACGCGCACAAAACCTTGTTCCTTATACTGGACAATGACGGCATCTTCGGCGAGAGTCATGATATAAGTATAGCGCGTTCACATGTTACGACAAGAGTGTCGGTAAATGTTCTGCGTCTTGCCACACATACGGCTCCCGACCAAACATATCAGGTAATCCTGTTTTTTGATAGCTGTACATGACATATGCCACTCTTCGATACAGATCGCGCGGATCGTTGATGTACCAATTAAAATAACCTGCTTGCCAAATTGAACCCGGAATCAATGTTCGAGAGAAGGTGCCTTTAATGGATTTCATTAAATCACCAATGGTCGGCACGGGCGGACTTGCCCCGCCTGGTGGCGGGATCCCGTCTACGGTTGTATTTATCTGGAACGGGAAAAGTCCACCCTCTACAGATTGGGTGTTTTTATTTGTCCAATCTATTCCCCCACTGGTAGAGCGGGGACTTTCCAGTCCCCGCGTCAGGATTGTTGAACATACCAACAAATGCAGATGATCCGGTAAAATCGCATACGCCAATGGAGTAAATCCTTTTTGACGACAGCCCATGTGAATCATTGTGCCCAATCGTTCCGCTAATTTGGCATCACGAAAAATTGGCTGTCGGCCTTTGGTGACAGTTGTAATAAAAGAAATATATGATGGATCGTATGGGAGTTTGCGCAAAATAGATAGTAGTTGCGCCGAGCCATCTAGATATAGGGTACTCTTTATTTTTTCCCTGTCAACCATGATCGGGCGGACTGGAAAGTCCGCCCTCTACAGTAGGGGTAGAACTGGCATCCATAACGTTAGAGCAGGGACTTTCTAGTCCCTACGTTCCACGATCAAGGCTATACTCCAGCCTTCATTCCCGCCCGAATCGCGGTATACCAATCCAGATACCCGGCATCGGCCGGATGAAAAAAATCCGCCGCGTAAAACTTTTTAACATCGCGCCGCCACATATCGTCATCTCGTTTCACAAATACATCCACATAAGAAATACCATATTGTTTTGCTAACGCTATCGCGCCAGTTCGAAACTGTTGTGAACGCGGCGTTAACAGTAGTGATGCCACACGCGGAAAAATCGGCGCATTACCCATATTGCCTTCGGGCATGAGAACTACCTGGTCAGCCAGTTGTGTGGCCAAAGTTAAAGCTTGATCAAGATTTGTGAGACTCTGTTTTAGTTTTGCTAAATGCACAACATCATTCGCTCCGATAATTATCACCACGATTGAAAAATGCTGACCGTGCACTGATTGTAACTGCGTTACCAGTCCATCAACTTCCGCACCCGAGACACCGATATTCGTAATACTCGCTTCCGGAAAATCACGGCCGAATAATCCGGCGATTGAGGTTTCCGGTTTAGTCGCACCAACACCGAAAATCACTGAATCACCCGCTAACAAGATACGTTGAGCTGATGATGTTGTACGTTCATATTTCTTTGTGGCTCGGCGAACTTGTTGTCCGGCGTGTATGTGCCAGAGCAACATACCTAAGCTAACAACTGCCCATAGTCCAATCAGAACGAGAATCATTTTTAGAATCATGTGTTTCACTGGAGCAAACTCTGAACGTTCAGTGTCTTCAGATACTGTGGAATAACGACAGCAAACCCAATCAACGGTAAAATGAATAATACGGCGCCAATAATCAACGACCACAAATACATTTTCCGCGTTTGCTCAACCGACTTCCAAATCTGGTCAGTTTTAGCTTCGAGGGCGGTGAGGCGTTGTTCTAAATCTTGATCCATAAAAAAAGTATACCATGTTCACAATAAAGATACTTTTTCTTCATTAATCCAAACGTATGGTTCAGTCCCAAAGCGTTCAGACACATTTGATTTCTGAAAGTTATATTGGATATATTCAATGGTGCGGTGAATGTCTCGCGGATCGGTGTGATAGCGAAGGTGATACCTGCGTTGCCAAATCTGACCGTGAGGAAGAATGCTTGAGAACGTACCTTTAATCGATTGAATAAGGTTAGCGACGGGGTAGGAAAGTATTCGGTTGGGCGGTCTGGAAAGCCCGCCCGAATCCCTGTGGGCGCTATTGTCGTTTTTATTTTCTGACGAAATCATTGTTGTTCTCTGCGCGGATTGGGGTGGACTTTCCAGTCCACCCGATCGCCAGGTTGGATAGAACCTCTGATCAAAAAAATCGACTGAACACACTAGTAAATGAAAGTGATCAGGCAAAATAGCATACGCCAAAGGAATAAACCCTTTCCCCCGACATGCCATATGCATCATCATCCCCAATCGCTCGGCCATTCTGGGGTCATCGAATATCTTCCGGCGTTTGTAGGTTACCGAAGTAACAAAAGAAATATATAATGGGTCGTAGGGAATACGTGGCATAGCAAAAAAAGTAATTTCTGCCGAGCCACACGTGAAGGCTACACTTTTTTATCTTTTACTGTCAAGACGCATTGATGCGGCCATGTACCCCACTGCTAAACAATGGGGCTTGATGCACATGGCCGCAGAACCGTTATTCTTCGGCAGATTGCTCCGT
>JAYUIJ010000002.1:0-6622 GCA_043766165.1 Candidatus Kerfeldbacteria bacterium | reverse complement strand
AGCTGTCTGTTGCCGCTACTACAGCGTGTTTTCCGCTAAGCGAGAGTAGCGTTCCAGATATTTCAGGTCGTGATTCGTCGTTCGCCGCGGCAAAAATTGATCCTTCTAAAGCCCGGCGCAACGTGTTTGCTGGAACGGTAGTTTCGGTTGGCGCATCGTGAGTAGGTAGAACAGGAAAATCTTCGGCTGGCGTACCTTTAATCGTCGTTTGGGTGTGTCCCGATACAACTTTTAGACCACCGGTTACAACTTCAAACGTAACCCGTTCATTACCCAGTAACGAAATAAATTCCGTTAACAATCGTGATGGAACCGTATAGCGACCCGGTGCTTCGACCTTGGCGCGAATCGTGACGATGATTGCTAGTTCAAGGTTTGTGGTTTGTAACTGAACACGCCCATCTTCGGCAATTAATAATACATTGTTCAAAATTGCCAAGACGGCGCTCTTGCTAGCCACCCGACTGACTGCCGATAATCCATGGGCTAAGTTTTCTTGCGTGCAAGTGAACTTCATAACGAGAGAATATGTTTATATAAAACGGTGGTAATAATAAGGGCTGTGGACGATGAGGATAAATGATTTTAGGTAATGGTTATGGGTAGTAGAGATGTGTTTTTATAAACATCTCGACTGGAGATAACCGGTGTTCCTACGGGGACAAGTTTTTCTTATCCGCACACTACTGTAGTTGAACACAGTCTACCCGCACCTCACTGCACACATCTATCCACCAACATGGCCAGACTTATCCGGCGGTTGTCCGCAGTTAATTCCCAAAGAGCCGTTGACGAATCAGCACCAAATCTTGTTTTAATTTTTCATCATCTTGAAGTTGAGCCGAAATTTTTGTACAGGCATGCATCGCGGTCGTGTGATCGCGACCACCAAGTTCATGACCAATGGCCGGAAACGACGAATGCAATTCTTCACGCAATAAATACATGGAAATTTGTCGCGGCACAACCAATTCTTTCTTCCGACTGATTCCTAAAATATCTTCAACCGTAATATCGAAGAACTGGGCGACTGAAGCAATAAGTTGTTTTGGTGTCAGACCCCCTCGCTTAGCGCCCTGTGAGAGCGATTTTAAGAGCGCTTTAGCGCTATCTAACGATGGTTCGGTATGTGTGAGCTGGGCGTGTGCCATGAGGCGATTTAAAGCCCCCTCAAGCTCACGAATATTACTCTGAACAGTGTTGGCAATGTATTGCACAACATCTGGTGTTAATGTAATACCCTTCTCGCGACACTTGGCTTCCAAAATAGCGACGCGAGTTTCTAAATCAGGCTGCGCAATATCTGCAATCATCCCCCATTCAAAACGAGAAATGAGTCGTGCTTCTAAAGCAGCGATAGATTTTGGTGGACGATCAGAAGTAACCACGATTTGTTTATTCGCGTTATGTAACGCGTTAAACGTATGAAAAAATTCTTCCTGAGTTCCTTCTTTGCCGGCTAAAAATTGAATGTCATCGATCAAGAGCAGATCAACACCGCGATAAAATGATTTAAACTTTTCTCCCCCGCCATGAGAAATGGCCTGGATGAATTCATTGGTGAATTTTTCCGACGTAACGTATAAAACTTTCTTATTTGGGTCGCGACGCAAAGCCTCGTTACCAATCGCGCGCATTAAATGAGTTTTTCCTAAGCCAACCCCGCCGTAAATAAATAGCGGATTATACACAGTCCCAGGTTTTTCCGCTACGGCCCTGGCCGCGGCGTGAGCCAGTTCATTCCCCTTACCAACAATAAACGTTTCAAAGACATACCGAGGGTCGTATGAATTTTTTGTAGTTGCGGGGGCAGGCGTTGTTGTGTTTTGTATTGTCGAAGAGGTGGAATCATTTTTTTGGGGTGCTGGCGGGACCGATATTGGCTTTGCTCCCGCATGGTGAGTTTCAACCCGGTAGTCAATTTGGGTTATTGGCCGTTGTAGAGCATTTTGTAGGGCCTTAACAATCGCGGCATGGTATTTTGTCTCTAACCAAGCCTTCGTAAACCCGTTTGGAACACCAATAACCACGGCCGATTCAGAAATATCGGCCACAAAGGTGTGTTTAAACCAGGTTGTGAAGTTTGCCTTACTAATGAGTAACTCTAACTCACCAAGGGCTGTTTGCCATAACTGATCGTTTGTCATTGTTTTACCCCCAAATTAAGCATGGATAAACAATATACCACAATCCACAGGCTTAAAAAATGCCTTATGTTAGCCAAAAAGTTAATATCTTGTGGGCGCACTGTGGATAACTTGTGATTTGCTGTAGTTTTGGGGATAAGTGTTGACCCATCCCCTTTTGGCTGTTACACTAGCTCAGCTATATGCCAAAACGAACCTACCAACCAAAGAAACGCCGCCGCGCCCGCGTGCACGGATTTCGAGCCCGCCAAAGTGGTCCAACCGGACGCAACGTTCTTCGTCGTCGACGCGCCAAAGGGCGCAAGAAACTGACGGTCTAACGCCGTGCTCGGCCGACCCCGCCGACTCCACACGGAACGCGATTTCCAACAGATGTGGCGAGGTGGGAGAATGATCCGTGGCCGGTTTATTGTCGTACGCGTCCGCCCAGCCCAAAAACTGCCATCCCGATTTGGCTTCGTGGTTTCAACAGCCGTCGCTAAACGAGCTACCGATCGTAATCTGATTAAACGCCGACTGCGAGCTATCGTCCGCTCGTTGGAACAACGGCTTACCAACGACGCTGTCGTCTACGCCACCAAGAACACGATTCGCGCCACCTACGACGAACTTCGCCAAGACCTCACCTCTGCCCTCCTTAACCCACCACATGCGCCAACTCCTTATCGCCGTCATTAATTTCTACCAAGCGACTTTGTCCCCCGACCATGGTCCACGGCGCCGTTTGTACCCGCATGGATTTTGCCGCTTCCACCCCACCTGCTCAATGTACGCTAAAGAAGCAATTCACACGCACGGTGCCGCCCGCGGAAGCTGGCTAGCCGCAAAGCGTCTTATTCGTTGTCACCCCTGGAGCTCCGGCGGTGTTGATCTCGTCCCAAGCCTATGACCTGGTTTATTCACGGCATTTACGAGCCGCTCTTCAACGCCCTGCTCTATATTCAAAAAGTTTTACCGGGTCACGATTTAGGTATTGCTATTATTTTACTGACCTTAATTATTAAGGCCGCACTCTACGCTCCGTCGCTCAGTAGCATCCGCGCCTCACGACAATTACAAACCTTGCAACCAAAACTAAAAGCCATTCAAGAACAGTACAAAAACGACAAGCAAGCGTTAGCGCAGGCACAAATGAAACTCTATAAAGAGGATAAAGTAAATCCCCTGGCCTCGTGCTTGCCACTGTTGATTCAAATTCCATTCTTCATTGGTTTGTATCAAGTGTTTATTGCCGGGTTAAAAATTGATAGCCATGGTTTACTCGAACCATCGGTCATCAAACATGTCTACCCATTCCTGCGCGGGTACTATGAAGTCACGCCAATTAACGGCATGTTCCTTGGGTTTATTGATTTAACTCGACACGGATCTATTTCCAACATCGTCATGGCAGTTCTGGCTGGTGGCACGCAATTTTGGCAAACAAAAATGTTAGCGGCGCCAAACGAACCAAAAATTAAAGAAGCGCGCGACGAATCAATGGCCAGCGCGACCACCAAGCAGATGACCTATATTCTGCCGCTGATCACCGCCTATCTGGCCTACAAGTTTCCAGCTGGCTTAGGCCTCTACTGGGTGACCCAATCAGCACTGACGATTATCCAGCAATATATTTTCCTCCGCCGCCATCCGTTGAAACCGGCGGTGACCCAAATCGATGCCAACCCAGGGACATAGCCCGCTTCGTCTCTCTGTTATGACCGAGTCCGGCCAGGCACTCGGTAGTGTGGTTGACATCACCATCGATCCCGACACGCAAAGCATCATCATGTATCACGTGAAGCCAAACCGTCTCGTCCCAGACGTTGTTTGGTCTCCCTTGTTAATTCACCGCAATCAAGTCGTGGAAATTAACGAGAAGCACATGATTGTTGATGACGCGGTTGGCCGTTCAACGAGCGCGGCACCAACATTTCAGGCTACGGCCTAATACCGCTGGCTCGAATAGTTCGTCCGCCATCTTTGCGATGGGAAAAACGTAAACGCAATGGCCCCGTCCACGGGCGCTGTTTCAATTTCTCTGGCCATTCGATCAGCACTAAGCATCGTGGATCCATAACGGCGCTAGCAATATCAAGTGCCGCCTCTTCAGATTCGCCTTTAATGCGGTAGGCGTCAATATGAATGACACTTTTCCACGGACCACGTTTGAGGTGATAGATCCGACTTAAAGCAAAGGTCGGGCTCGGCACATTACCATAATACCCAAGGTATTTGAGCGCTGCCCGGACAAAGGTTGACTTTCCGCCACCCAGTGGCCCCGTTAACAACCAGACATTGTTTCGGCCATGGCGAACCAAAAAAGCAGCGATTCGGGCAGTTTCAAGGACATTCGAAGAATGCCAAACCCTTGACGCAATTCGTTTGCCTTGGTATATTCCTATATTAATTTTCTTCAGGAGTCTGGGCGACCGCTGGTGCTGGCGTGGCTGCAGACTCGTTACCTTTTTCATGGAATTATCTCCTCTTGAGCAAGCAAGCGCTCTTCTGCGCCAGAGTACCACACCCCTGATTCTCCTGCCAACCGCCCCGTCCTCCGACGCGATCGCGGCTGGCCTAGCCCTACTCTTGGTTCTGGAAAAAATCGGCCAAGCCGCTAAGATGGTTAGCGTCGGATTTACTATTCCCGCCGGCCATGATTTTCTACCCAAGATTTCTTCGATTGACCCGCGTCTCGCCTCGTTGCGGAATTTTGTCGTCAGCGTTGATGTTAGCCGGACAAAATTGGACACGCTCAGTTACGATGTCCGCGATAATCGGCTGCACATTTATCTGACACCGAAACAGGGTTTTTTTGAAACAAAAGATGTGGTGACTTCGGCCGGCAACTTCTCACATGATCTGATCGTGACTATCGAAGTTCCAACCTTAGAAAGTCTCGGCTCGGTCTACCACGACAATGCCGAATTTTTCTATCAAGTCCCGATCGTCAACATTGATCATCACGCTGACAACGGACGTTATGGACATGTTAACTTTATTGATGTGGTGGCCAGTTCAATTTCTGAAACCACCTATGAGTTAGTAAAAAAACTTGGTCAGGAAAAGATTGATGAACAGATTGCCACGACGTTGTTGACCGGCATCATCGCCAAGACCCGCGGCTTCCAAAATAACCGTGTTACGCCAAAATCATTAGCCGTTGCTTCCGCTTTGATGACCGCCGGCGCTAAACGCGAAGACATTGTCCAGCATCTCTACCAGACAAAATCAGTCGCGACGTTAAAACTTTGGGGACGCGCTCTAGGACGATTACAGAACACAGACAACGGACGGATTGTGTGGACAAGCGTTACCGCCAGCGATCTGAGCGAAACGGGCGCGACCGCCCAAGAAGCTTTCGGCTTGCTCGATGAACTGATGACCGAAGCCGCGACGGCTGAACACCGAGCGTTATTTATTGAAACGCCCACGGGGATTGTAACTCACCTGATTGTTCATGGAGAAGATACGCCGAGTGGATTATCGATGACGTTCCATCAAGAAGCACCGCATCATTGGACCGCTACGGCCATGGGTCAACTGAGCGTTGTCTCGAACACTATTGTTCAAGCATTGGTCAAATTAAAATAAGTTCGGCCACGCTATGATGGAGGGTGTTTTTTTGGTACACTATACTCCATGACACAAACGTCAACACTACATGTGGCCGATACGGATGTCGAAGAAGCGCTCCATAATAAAATGGAGCAGATTGGCCTCAAAGAAAAAGAACAAGAAACAGAATCAACCGCGCGCCAACTGGGATTAGGCTATATTAACCTGGTCGGCTTTCCGATTGGCCCCGAAACTATTTCGGCGCTACCACGCGATGAAGCAGAACGACTGAAGACGGTTTGTTTTTTGAAAACACTAGGTCAAATCCGTTTAGGGACGGTTAACCCAGAACATCCCGACCTTCCACCATTGATGGCCGCGCTCGGCACGAAATATCACGCGCAAGTTGAGCTGTATGTTGTTTCTGAACACGGGTTTTTAACGGCGATGCGACTGTATGACCGCCTTCCAAAAGTGCGGAAAGTAACGAGCGACGTAGAAATTGTCAGCAGCGATCTCGAACGACTACAAGGCAAAGTACAAAATTTGAAAGACATTGATGCCCAGATTAAAACGACAAGTGTCACTGATACGTTTATCTTGCTGTTAGCTGGTGCACTACAATCTCGCGCTTCAGACATGCACATCGAAGCAGAATCAGCCGGTATTCGCGTGCGATATAGGATTGATGGCGTGCTTGTTCCGGTAGCTAGTATCGCCAAAGAGCAATGGCCACGGATTATTTCTCGCATTAAACTCATGGCCGGTTTAAAAATTAATATCACCGCCGCGCCGCAAGATGGACGCATTACATTGTTGATGCGCGGTGACAAAGTTGATATTCGCGTCTCGACCTTACCAACTGCTTTTGGTGAAAGCGTGGTCATGCGATTACTGCGATCGACGGCGACCACGATTACATTTGAAGAACTAGGTCT
>JAYUIJ010000001.1:0-2749 GCA_043766165.1 Candidatus Kerfeldbacteria bacterium | reverse complement strand
CGAATTACTATTCATGTCCCGGCGGCTGTAGTTGGTCAGTTGCTCATTTACCCGCGTGGTGTAGAAACACCTTTTCCATTACTTACCGAGCGGCACCTAGGTTGTCCTGGCAGCAGCAAACGTTAACGGCCACGGAGTCTATAAAAGATCCACCAGCCGTTTTTTATTTAGGAATATACGTAGTGGTGTGTCTAATACTGATTGTGCTACACTTCCTCTACCAACTGAAATACACATCCATGTCCGTTATTTCTTCATCAGTGCTGATCAACGCTTCAGCGGAGCGGGTGTTTAAGGTGATTACGAATCCGAAAGAAGTAGTAACGTTTATTCCTGGCGCTATGCGGGTGACCAATGTGCCACAATTGCCGATTAAGCGTGGTGATGTAGTCTCTTGGGAATTCCTATTATTAGGATTACCCTTAAAAGGCAAATGGGTTGTTGACGAAGTGACTAGTCCAAATGTATATATTGCTCAAATGAAGGGCAGTGTCGAAGGGCAATTAACATACTCCATTTTACCGAAAGGAAAGTTTTCAAAATTGACGATCGATTTTGATTACAAACTACCAGACGCATTAATCAAGCGATATACATTGCGATTGATCGAACCACATGCGCAGGGCATTATTAATAATTATTTGAGTAGTCTCAAAACATATCTTGAGTTGCCGCTGAAAACTGTTCGGTAATGGCGCGATCTACACTACCAACAACCCCACGCATCCGGTGTAGTTGGCCAAAAGATGATCCGTTGATGGTGCGTTATCACGATCGAGAATGGGGGAAGCCGGTGCATAGCGACCGGAAAATGTTTGAGTTCCTGATTTTGGAAACATTTCAAGCCGGATTATCGTGGCGGACAGTATTACATAAGCGGCAAAACTTTAAAAAAGCATTTGCGAATTTTGATTATCATACAGTTGCTACATTTACCAACCGAGATGTCGAGCGATTAGTCAAAGATGCGGGGATTATTCGTAACCGACAGAAAATTGTAGCGGCTATTCGGAATGCAAAAGCGTTAATTGAAATCCGAAAGCACCATCAAACATTTGCCAGGTACATGTGGCAATTTACCAACCATAGAACATTGCAAACAAATGCTAAAACGTCTAAAGACATTCCCGCGATTACACCGCTAGCAATTACGATCGCCAAAGATTTGAAAGCCAAAGGTTTTTCGTTTCTTGGGCCAACCGTTGTCTATGCGCATATGCAAGCCGTGGGGATGGTGAATGATCATATAGTGGAGTGTTATCGGTGGAAAGAATTGCGGAAATAAAAAACTCTCAACATGTTGTTGAGAGTTAACAGTTCTACTTCTTTTCCTCTGCTTTCTTGATGCTCTCGAATCGCTTACGCTGCGCTTCCCACGTTACGATCAGACGATCAAGGGAGGACTGGGTGTAGTCCACGACACCTTCGGCCGTCTTTGGCGAGATATTTCCCGTTCGGACATTGGTCATCAGGTGACGTGTGGACTGAACCAATGTAGCTCGGAACCGCTTGAAGCGCATGTCGACGGCGCGCTTGAGTTGTGCCGGTTCATGCCGCTCAACTTTCTTGGCCCGACCACGCACGGCGGCCTGAATGTTTTTTGCATTCAGTCCAAACTTCTTAGCAGCTTGTACGATCGTCGTATTCCCGTCGGCTACTGCTTCAACTGCTCGCTGGAGCTTCTTCTGTTCATGCTGGAGCATAACGCCCTTATACAACGGAGCCACGAACGAAGCGTCGAGCGGAATAGTAGCGAAGACTTCGTTCTTGGTCGCGCCGTTTTTCACCAGATGTTCGATGGCGAAGAAAATATCATCCGGGGTGGGAGGCAAGGACCCACCGATATTGGCTTTGATCGCCCGCGCGACCAACTTAAAGTTGTTGGTCTCGTTGATGATGATAACTTCCACATGCCGACGCTTGAGGAGCTTGAGTGCCAGCACACGGTGTCGTCCGTCGATAACGGCGAAATCGGGCGTGACCTCAATCGGCGGCAATGCCGTGCCTGACCGGTAGAGAGCGGCCAGGAAATCGACGTGCGACTGCTTGTGACCTTCACGAACATAGAACCGATCCTTCAGCTTGCTGATGAGTACAGAAGTTGATTTCTTTGCAGCCATGTTCAAACATCCTTTCGTCTTTTGTCTGCCAAGGTGACCGGTCGCGCATTTCGCGCCCGCCAACCTTTAGCGTACCGGAGAACATTCGTCAAAATGACGACTTGTCCTTTTTCCGGTATGAGTCTCCCTTTCCAGTGCTTGCGGGAACAGGTGATGTTCTCGCCCGGCGGGAGAAGTTTCTTGTCCAAGGGATAGAGGACAAGATACGAAGGAAAAACAGCAGCAACAGTTGCGTGTAAAGGGTCGTACTCCGCACTAGGCTGTCCGCGCGGCTGAGGCTTAGCCTTTTTCTTAGCCGTTGTGAATCACCTCCTTCGTGATGGATTGTTAACGAGCTGGTATTCGCCGGATTCTTATCAGATAATCAGAAAAAAGTCAAGGGTAAGAAAAAACTCGTCGGTGTAAATAAAAAACCCATTCGTATAGACAAATGGGGTGTACTGTATGCACTGTCTCTGCAAGGGATACTTCGTAAAGTGCTACCAGAGTCGCAGAGAAAGGTGTGGATACAAGGAGGAACAGTAGTAGAGCCTAGCTCGTCCACAAAGATCCAGACGGTACCATGTACGAAGAATGTCTGAGATGGTTCTGTAAAGAACTACTTTTGTCCTAGCAAGATCGTCTTCACG